>JAGXSW010000151.1 GCA_018333715.1 Syntrophaceae bacterium
GGGGGGGGGGGTGGACAAAATAGAGACCGTTCAGTCCCCCCTCCCCTTCATCCCCTCCCGCCGGGGGAGGGGAAATTTTTTAGAGGACAATTTGTTAGAGACAAATTCTCAGAATTTATTACGTAAGAATCTAAACAAACTCAAATGTCCAAAACACAAACCTCAAAACGGTATAGTCATTTGACTTTTAAATTTTGGATTTGTTTAGGATTTAGAGTTTAGTGTTTAGAGTTTAAACCATTCCAATTTCGTATTTTGAAACTTTTCTTTAAAGTTTATTGGCTCCGGTTTGTGCCACCAGCTGATTGGCCCGATGCAGGGACTCGAAGGTCCCCGCATCGGTCCACCACCCTTCCAGAATATCATAGGTCATCGATCCTTTTCCAATATATCGATTGTTCACATCGGTGATTTCCAGCTCTCCCCGGTCCGAGGGCTTCAGAGTCTTAATGAAATCAAAGACTGTGGGATCGTAAAAATAGATTCCTATCACCGCATATTTTGATTTCGGCTGTTTGGGTTTCTCTTCAATCCGGACAATCCGTTCTCCATTCAATTCCGCAACGCCGAATCGGTGCGGGTCAGGGACCTCTTTGAGGAGGATCTTCGCCCCTTGCTTCTGTTTTTGGAAAGCCTCCGCCGCCCTTCGGATATTCCCCTCAATGATATTATCGCCCAATACCACGCAGATACCCTCTCCTGAAGCAAAAAATTCCGCAAGACCGAGAGCCTCGGCAATCCCTCCCTCTCCCTGCTGGTAGGTGTAGTTGATATGCTTAAGCCCGAACTCTTTTCCGTTTCCCAATAGCCTCAGAAAATCGCCGGCATTATTTCCGCCGGTGACAATCAGGATGTCATCGATGCCCGCATTAATCAGGATCTGGATCGGGTAATAGATCATCGGTTTGTCATAAACCGGAAGCAGATGTTTATTGGTCACCTTTGTTAATGGATGGAGTCGTGTTCCCAACCCTCCTGCCAAAATCACTCCCTTCATACTCTCCTCCTTGTGTCAAGCCCCTAACACGGCATAGCCGGAACCAAACAGGGGTTGAAGTTAAAAAATCCGAAATCCGAATATCGGGCGAAGCGTCCTCTTAGGACCAATCCGAAACAAATTCGAATTTTCAAAATCCAAATTCTCTAAACTTTTTGTTTGGAACATTTAAAATTTTGTCATTTGAGATTGTTTCGAATTTCGGATTTCGTGTTTCGGATTTAGACCCCTTTTACAGTAAATAACTTTGTTGCCATTTTGCACACCATTTTATTCATAAGAGACTAAAGCCCCATGAAATAAGGTTTCTTCCCCAACGAACCCAGGCCCAGTAGATTGAGATAGACCTGAAACTTCAATTCCTTCTCCTGGACACCATCAGGAGATCGCCCTTTATCTTCCACCATCAGTCCCAATGTCCAGCACTGCGCCTGATATTCCGCCCCATAGATATTCTCCACCTTCCAGTGATCTTTTAAATTATAGCGCATCGAGCCATAGAGATAGAGAGGGGAGATCGTCTTGACCCGGGCGCCCGCATTGATCTCTTTAATGTTGCGCTGGGCATATCGGTATTGAACCTGAAGCGCATCCCCCCGGTTATCCTTGATATTGATGGAGGCATTCCCCACTTCCAGATTTCCATGATAGGGACTGAACTCTCCGTCTAATTTTGCCAAAAGGTAAGGGCTGAAATTCCACCAGAGTTCTCCCTGAATATTTGAAAAGTATCTCCCTTTGCCCTTTGAATCCCGCGTGAAGGGGTCTCCGAGACTGTAGGACTGGAAGATTTTCAGCTTTGCGTATTCCAAAGGTCCGGAGCTCACCCCTTCCTTCTCGGGTTTTCCCACAAGCCGCTGGGTGAAACCATAGGTGATCTGATTTGAATATGGGATTCGATCCAGATCGTCGAAGATGGGAATATCCTTCTGGTTGACCCGGGGGCTGTAATGATAGCCGATCATGGGCTCGATGGTATGCATCCATTTTGCCACCTTATAAAGTCTTGAAATTCCCGGGACCGCTCTTGCCTCATAGACCCGGTAAATTTCGGTGGAGACCTCCGTGCTTGCCGCAACGGTCTCACGCAATTCCCATCCTTTAAATTGCCGGGCCGGATCATCAAAAGACTTATACAGGGTTCCCCTTGGCCCCACACTTGATTCCACCTTCAGGACATTGAAGAGTCTCATCGGATAGGAGAGTCTTGGAAAGAGGTTCCCCCGGTGCGCCTCCACGCCTTTTTCCCGCCAGAAATGAGTGTAAGAACCGCTTGCATCGAAGAAAAGCGGCGTATTGAAAAGGGGTTGGGGGTGGGCAGAAAAACTTATTTGCGGCAGTCTCTGAACCGTCTCATCATTGCTCTCTTTGGTCAGATCTTGAAAAACGGACGCCTCTGCCAGGAAACTGAATTGGTCCCAGTTTTTGCCTCCGAAGAGAGTGGACCTTAACTGTCCCCTGCTTCTTGAGTCGATCTTCGCCTCTCCTGGAAGGTCTTCATCAAAATCGCGGTGGTAGCGGATGTCGCTCACGCGATTGATATTGCCCTTTAAATAGAAGTCGTATGGAAATTTCTGTTGGTGCTGGGCGAAGAAGGCGTAGCGGTTCTTATTAAAAACTTGATCGTCGATGAAATGGAGGTTGGCCTGTCCCAGGGTCTCCGGAGTAAAGGCGTAGCGGTATTCCAAACCCTCTTTAAAACCCCTCTTCCCCAAATAATCCAGATAAAGAGTGGCATCCATGTCTTTCGTAATGGCCCAGAAGAAGGCGTTCTTCACCTCGGGACCGTACTTTTTCGAATACCCCACCCGGGGGAGGAGAAAGCCCGTCTGTCTCTCCCTCCCCACTGGAAAGAGTCCCCAGGGAAGATAGAGGAATGGAATGCCTTCGAGATAAAAGGTCGGACCCTTGGCAATCCCGTATCCTTCGACCGTGACCTCCAATTCTTTAACCGTAAATTTCCACGGGGGCCGCGCCGCATCGCAGGTGGTGAAAGAACCTTCTCGAATGCGATACCGGTTCTCTCCCAATTTCTCCGCCTCCTTGCTCGTGATATGAAAATTCTGATCCTTGAGAAAGAGTCTGGCCTGATAGATCTTACCCAACCTGGTATCGAGGTTGATCTCCAACCGCTCGCACTCGAGAACATCCTCTCCTTCCCTTAACACAACATTTCCCCAGGCCACGAGATCCTTCGTTGTCATATTCAGTTGAGCGTGATCTCCCTTGAGAAAGAGATCCCCTCTTTTCACTTCCACCCTTCCATGGGCTTCATAGACCTGCCTGTCCCGTTCATAAAAAAGCTCATCCGCCTCAATCTCCACAGGCCCTTCCCCTTTCTCCACCTTCACATCAGCGAACTTTCCATCGGAGACAGGAGGATGAAAAAGGGTGAGGAAAATGGATAAGGAGATCAAAACGAACCAGCGATATCTCATAATCCTCCCCTGGGCAGCAAGTAGGATCTGGCCTCTCCAACCGTATAGAGTGATCCGGTAATACAGAGGATATCTTCCTCGCCTGCGAGAGAGAGACCCCTGTCAATCGCCTTTCTGAAATCTTCGATGACCTCCGCCTTCTTTCCATTCCGTCCCAGCGCCTTTCTGAGCAAAGCAGGAGAGGCGGCGCGGTCCGTGGCGGGCCGGGTGAGAATGATGTGATCTGCAAGAGGAGACAGGGAATGGAGAATGGAGTGGACATCCTTGTCCTTCATGATCCCGATCAGAAGGATGAGACGGCGATACTGAAAATCTTTCTTTAGAGATTCTCTCAAAGAGAGAGCTCCTTCGGGATTATGGGCGCCGTCGAGGAGCACTCGAGGGGAGGAGCTTACCATTTCCAATCTCCCAGGCCATTCAACCGCCTTCAATCCTTCGGCGATGGCGTCGTTCGAAACACGGTATCCCAGATCGTCCAGGATTTCCATGGCTCCGAGGGCGGCTGTGGCATTGACCATCTGATGGGATCCCCTGAGGTTGAGTGAAAGGTCCCACAGTTTTCGATGAAGGCCTTCATAGCTGAAACTCCCCTCCCCTGCTAAAACATAACGGAATTCCTTGCCGACCCTGAAAAAAGGGGCCTTCTTCTCACGGCAGATTTTTGAAAAGAGGCGGAGCACCCTGGGCTGTGTCGCAGCCGTGATGAGGGGACGGCTCTCTTTGATGATCCCTGCCTTTTCTCCTGCAATCCTCAAAATGCCTTTGCCGAGAACATCTTCATGGTCTTTGCCGATATTTGTGATGACGGAGAGAAGAGGATCGATCACATTGGTCGAATCGAGTCTCCCTCCCAGACCCACCTCCAGGACAGCCAGATCAACCATCTTCTGCTTGAAATAGAGAAAAACCATCGCAGTGGTAAAATCGAAGAAGGTGAAGGGAGGGACAACGCCGGCCGTTTCAATTCTCTGCCGCATCCATTCCGTTAGACCTGCCACCTCCTCCTTCTCGATCTCCTTTTCATTCACCTTCATCCGTTCGGTGAATCGGATGAGATGGGGGGAAGTGTAGAGGCCCACCCTGTAACCTTCTTTTCGCAAGATTGAAGCGATGATGGCCGCAGTGGAACCTTTTCCGTTCGTTCCTCCGATATGGATGGCCTGAATTTCCCGGTGGGGATTTCCGACGGCCTCAAGAATCTCCTCGATCTTCGTCAATCCGAAGATCATCCCGAACTTTTCGAGACCATAGAGATAGTCGAGCGATCGTTGATAGCCGTTCTTGTTCATTTCCAATCTATTCCTTCAGCGATTCTATCTTGAGCATTTTGAGGAGGGAGGAAAGGGTGTGCCGGAGATCTTTCCGTTCAACGATGAGATCGACCATCCCATGCTGGAGAAGGTATTCCGCCCGTTGGAATCCCTCCGGAAGTTCCGCTCGAATCGTATCCTTGATCACCCTTGGCCCTGCAAATCCGATCATTGCTTTTGGCTCGGCGATGATGATATCGCCCAGCATGGCAATGCTGGCCGACACCCCCCCCGTGGTCGGATCGGTCAGAACCGAGATGTAGGGAAGCCTTGCTTCCTGGAGCCTGGCAAGGGCTGCGCTGGTCTTGGCCATCTGCATCAGAGAAAGAATCCCTTCCTGCATCCTGGCTCCTCCGGAGGCGCAAAAGATGACTGCGCCGACTCTCTTCTCAATCGCCCTTTCAATCAGACGGGTGATCTTTTCCCCTACGACCGAACCCATGCTTCCGCCCATAAAATTAAATTCAAAGACGCCGACCATGGCCGGTTCGCCCTCGAACTGCGCTTCTCCGCAGACCACCGCATCCTTCTGATCGGTCGTTTCTTGAGATTCTTTGACCCGGTGCGGGTACTTCTTCGAATCTTTGAATTCCAGGGGATCGAGGGAAGTAAGATCGGAGTCGTGCTCAACGAAGGTCTCCGGATCAACCAGAGACTCTATCCGTTTCCGGGCAGGTATCTGAAAGTGATAATTGCACTTCGGACAGACCTGAAGATTCCGTTCGACGACCTTCCGGTAGATCATCTCATTGCAGGACTTACACTTCAACCAGAGCTCATCGAAAAGCTTCGGGTCTTCACGCTTCTCTTTCTTCTCTTCCTCTTCTCCCTTCTTAAACCAGGCCATCGAATCAGTGATCCTCTCTACCCCCTCCTCCCCTTCCATTGCCTGTCTTTGACAGGAAAAGATTACATAAGGGAGTGATTACCCCTCTTTGGCAAAGAGGGGCGGGGGGAGATTTTCCAATGCTATTTCAATTCAATTCTGAGACTGTTAATAAGTTCTTGAAATTCAATGTGTAAGAATCTAACAAAATAAGGAAGATAAGTCAATGAAACGGGGAAGTTCCATAATCCGTAATCGTCATCCTGAACTCGTTGATTCACATTCGCTCATCACTTCGTGCCAGGATCTCTGGTTACGGAGGAGCGGAGATGCTGAAAAAATTTGGTCCTTTCGTAAAAAAGTTGAAAAGCATTAAAGGACAAACATATTACCGGATTCCTGCTGGAGTTTATCCCGATGAAAATCGGGGCAGGAATGACGACTTAACGATAGCTGTCATTCCCGTGAAAACGGGAATCCAGAGATTTTTATAAATAATTCAGATAGGTTCCTCTCTGTAAGAGGAATTAACCTATTTCTTGAACTTTTTTTTTAGACTTCTTATTTAAGTGATTTAAAAGTCTCCTTCAACTTAAATACGAAAGAGGGAAAAATTTCAGCATGACAGGGATGTTGCTAAGATGGATTATGGAACTTCCGGGAGCGATTGAATCTCATTCTTGGCTGTGGTATTTTAAAGCGATGAGCAGGAAGGTAAAGGTAAAAATTGAGTCCGTGGCTTTTGGGGGTTATGGCGTAGCACGGGTTGATGGGAAGGTCATCTTCATTCCTTATACCCTCGCGGGCGATGAAGCCTGGGTTGAGATCACCGGGGAAAAGAAGAATTATTCTCTGGGTCGCCTCAAAGAAATCCTTTCCTCTTCCCCCTGGAGAGTCGATCCCCCCTGTTCATACTTTGGCCTGTGCGGGGGATGCCATTGGCAGCAGATCCGTTATGACATCCAGGGAGAATTGAAGAAAGAGATCCTGAAGGAGATATTGAAGCGATTGGGGGGATGGCGGGAAATTCCCCCTATCTCTGTTCTCCCTTCCCCGGATCCTTTTGGCTACCGGGCCAGAGTCCAGTTGAAAAGTGGAGGAGGATCCCTCGGTTTCTATCAGGAGAGATCGCACCGCATCATCGACATCGAAGGCTGCCCGGTCTCTCACCCTCTCATCAATGAGACGATTCAAACGCTTCGAAAGGAAAAGACGCTTTTTGAGGAGTTCGGGGAGATTGAAATAAACATCTCTCCGGAAGAAAAAAGAGGAATTCTCATCCTTCCTTATCATCCCCGCTACCGGAGAACGGAAGAGCGGCTAAAAATTTTCCTTCAGGTCAATCCCATCATCAAAGGCTTTGCCTTGAAAGGAAAGAAAAAGTGGCTCTCCTTTGGAAATCCCCATCTAAACTTCGCTCTCTTCTTAAAAAATTTAAAAAGAAAAGAACCTCTCCGCCTTCGGACCTCTCCTGAAAGTTTCTTCCAGGTCAATCTAAACCAGAATCAAAAATTGATCGATACGGTGGTTGAATTTTCCGGTGGTGGGGAGAATGAGAAGATCCTCGACCTCTATGCCGGTGTGGGGAATCTCACCCTCCCTCTGGCCATCCATGCCGGAGAGGTCTGGGGAATTGAAGAGAACAGGGCGGCTGTTGAAGATGCGACATTCAATGCGGAGAGAAACGGGATTCGAAATGCCCGTTTCATTGAGGGAAAGGTAGAGGAAGTTTTAAAAGACTGGAAAAGGGGAAGGCCCGATCAGATGATCCTCGATCCCCCAAGGGCAGGTTGCAGGAAGGTCGTCGATCAAATGGTAAGATTGGAGCCTGAAAAAATCGTCTATGTCTCCTGCGAACCGACCACCCTTTCACGAGATCTTCGTCTCTTCTCGAAAAGGGGATATCATCTTCAGAAGCTTTGCCTCATCGATATGTTCCCCCAGACCTACCATATGGAAGTCGTGGGATTATTAACCCGGGGTTGAGACCCCTCTATTCCTCATTGGTCAGGGTAATTCGATTTCCTGCCGCATCGTAGGTATAATTCACATTACTCCCATCTTCAAAAATGGTCTGAATAAGTCTGCCAAGTTCATCATAAATATATGTACGTTGAACGCCTTGAAAGATAACGAAATCGGCATCACTGTCATCAGGCGTGCTCATTCCTGATGTGTCTGTAACGATAACACGCACCCGTCCTTTAGAGGTGATAATGCTCGTGGGTACAGTCCAATTAAAAGACTGGGTAGTTCCTGACAGGCCCGTTGTAATTACAGTCGGAAAAGTCTGTCCACTATCTATGGATAATCTGATCTCATGGGAACTAATCCCCTGGAGGTCCGTGGATGTCCATGTGATTGTAAAATTGGAACCACCATCAAGAACCTCACCACCATTGGGCGATGTGACAGTCACTTCTGGACATGAGTTATTGTTTTTCTGGAACTTAATGGCAAAGTCCCCCGCATAGGCGTTGGAACCATCTCTCACCAGAATCGTATAAGACCCCACCACCGTCAATATCCGGTCAATCTGGCTCCCACTCTGAAGAAGCGCCCCACTCGGATTGTAAAACTCCATCGTAGGAGAGAATGATCCCCCCGATGGGTTATTGACCCGAAGGCTGATATTGTCGTTGGCTGAGGCGGTAAAGGAAAACAACCTCCAAGGGGGTGGATTAACTTCGGTCCCAATTGAGCTTTTAATCTGTTGGCCACAACTGATTGCCACCACATTACACGGAGCATTCAACCTCTGCCAATACAATACATAGTCCCCCGTATTCACATTTCCAAAATCCCTCACCAAAACCTTATACGTCCCCGCCGCCGTCAACGTCCGATCTATTTGAATCTGTCCGAGAGTAAGTAAAGTCCCGTTCGGATCGTAAAGCTGCACCAAAGGAAAGAATGCTTCCCCCGATGTCTTCCTCACCCGCACCGTCACCACATCGTTGGCCGCCGCCGTAAAGGTATAAAAGTCGATCTCATCCGCCCCACTGATCGACCCCGACAGCGCCTGATCACAAGCAATCGGCGTCGAATTGCAGGGCGTGCTCGTCCTACGCCAACTGAGCGTATAGCTCCCCGCATAGGCGTTATAATCGTCCCTCACCAGAATCGTATAAGACCCCGCCACCGTCAATGTCTGGTTTATCTGACTATACCAATTATTAAGCACCGTCCCATTCGGGTCATAAAGCTCTATGACAGGGCGGAAAGAACCCTCCGAGGTGTGCCTCACCCGAATCGTCACCGCATCATTGACCGCCCCCGTAAACCTATACACCCTCCAGGGGGGAGGATCAGCCCCCGTCCCAATCGAACCCGAAACCACCTGATCACACGGCACATCCATCACCACATTGCACGGCTCCTTCACCTTCTCCCAATACACCGCATAGTCGCCCGTATTCACATTTTCAAAATCCCTCACCAAAACCTTATACGTCCCCGCCGCAGTCAATGTCCTATCAATCTGATAGTCGCTCACAATCAGACTCCCCGTCGGCCCGTAAAGCTCCATCCTAGGAAAGAATGAACCTCCTGACGTCTTCCTCGCCCGAAGCGTCACCACATCATTGGCCGAGGCGCTAAAGGTGTAAAAGTCTACCTCGTCCGCAGCACCAATCGACCCCGACAGCGCCTGACCACATGCAATCGGCGTCGCATTGCAGGGCGTACTCGTCCTACGCCAACTCAATGCAAAGCTCCCCGCATGGCTGTTGAGAGAATCCCTCACCAGAATCGTATAAGACCCCGCTGCCGTCAGGGTTATATCAATCTGACTGTATGGCCACCCTAACCAAGTCCCCGAAGGATAGTAAAGCTCCATCACAGGAGAGAATGAACCTCCTGACGTGTTCCTCACCCGCACCGTCACCACATCATTGGCCGCCACCGTAAACGTATATACCCTCCAGGGCGGTGGGTCCAGTCCCGTCCCAATCGAACCCGAAACTACCTGTTCACAGGCCAAATTCGCCATTACATTGCACGGCCCCTTCACCTTCTCCCAATACACCAAATAGTCGCCCGTATTCATATTTCCCGAATCCCTCACCAAGACCTTATACGTCCCCGCCGCACTCAACGTCATATCAATTTGTCCAACAGGGCCCCATATCCGACTTCCAGCAGGATTGTAAAGCTCCAACCGAGGATTTAATGTCCCCGATGTCGTCCTCACCCGCACCGTCACCACATCATTGGCTGCCGCCGTAAAGGTATAGAAGTCAATCTCATCCGCAGCGCCAATCGACCCCGACAACACCTGACCACAAGCAATCGGCGCTGTACCCACCTTGTGCCAACTCAGCGTATAGCTCCCCGCATAGGTGTTGAAATCATCCCTCACCAGAATCGTATAAGACCCCGCCACGGTCAGCGTCCGGTTTATCTGGCTGGACCCATGCACAAGCATTGTCCCATTCGGATCGTAAAGGTCCATCATAGGAAAGAATGATTCCCCCGACGTCTTCCGCGACCGGATGACCGTCACCACATCATTGACCGCCCCCGTAAACGTATACACCCTCCAGGGCGGCGGATCAGCCTCCGTCCCAATCGAACCCGAAACCACCTGATCACAGGCCAAATCCGCCACCACATTGCAAGGCCCCTTCACCTTCTCCCAATACACCACATAGTTGCCCGTATTCACATTTCCAGAATCCCTCACCAAGACCTTATACGTCCCCGCCACCGTCAACGTCATATCGATCTGATGAGTAGTAGGCCCTCCGACAAGGCTCCCGCCCGGATTGTAAAGCTCCAAAACAGCATTAAGCGTCCCCGACGTCTTCCTCACCCGCACCGTCACCACATCATTGGCCGCCGCCGTAAAGGTATAGAAGTCAATCTCATCGGCAGCGCTCACCGACCCCGACAGCACCTGCCCACAACCAATGGGCGTCGCACTGCAAGGTGCGCTCACCCGACGCCAACTCAATGCAAAGCTCCCCGCATGGCTGTTGGAAGAATCCCTCACCAGAATCGTATAAGACCCTGCCACGGTCAACGTCCGGTCAATCTGGCCCCCACTCTGAAGAAGCGCCCCACCCGGATTGTAAAGCTCCATCCTAGCCCGAGTTTCCTAGTTATGAAAAAGGTCTTATGTAAATAGTTGTAATGCATAAGGATTCGCAGAGTGAATCCTTACCCTAAAACTCTGTTCGCTTCTTCCTTGAGGCCAAGAATCGCGATCAGTTTGTCCTGGAGTTCTGAGGTTCTGCTCAGCACAGATTGCCTACGGACAGTCTTCTGGCCGCGTTTTTTGGTATAGATATTGATTACTTCCCGAATATCGTCAAGTTCTGAGAGCAGTCTGCTCATGGAAAGCCGAAC
>JAGXSW010000152.1 GCA_018333715.1 Syntrophaceae bacterium
CCCAACTCAACCGCATATTTGGAGGTTTCGATAAACCACTCTGTCTTTCGCTCCACGCTTTCCTGAATCAGCGACCTCTTATCGAACAGCGCATAACAGAACTCAATGAGCCCGAAGGCCTCAATCGTTAACCCCAGAGGACCGCTGTGAGAGAAGAGTGCGAAAGCATGATCCGAGTAGTTCTTTTTCCAATCCTCGAACATCGGTCGATTGTACCGTTCGTTCAACTTGAGCTCAGGAGAATATTTAAGAAGATCTTCCCGAGTGGTTACCGCTCCCCCCACATATCTGCCATGTTCCCATCTCCTGCCAAACTCATCGATCCCGTTCCATCCGGCATAAATGGAACCTCCGAGAGACTCTCCGGGAGGGGGAGGGTCGGGTGAGTAACCGAGGCCTGTCGGCTTATCTTTGCACCAGGACTTACGGGGGATGACAAACACATCAACTCCCAGTTGAGTCCAGGTCTTTATCATATCCCCCTGGCCTATTGCACGAACAAACTTTGCCTCGATGGAATTAAAGAAGAGAGGAACCCTATCCGGTTCCTTGTGTTGTATGGTTGTGAGGACTCTTTCTCTTGAGTTCATCAAAGCGCTCCTATTATCCGTTTAAATTCTATTTTTGCTTGCCGGGGATAACGCTGGTTCATCCTGTGCTAATAGGTGATAAGGCCCGGTAAAAAAGTGGCAATCTGTGGGAAGATCACTAATATAACCGTAACAATAATCAACGCCGCAAGGAAGGGGAATATTCCCCTGAAGATATTCTCAAGCGGCACATCAGGGGATATTCCCTTAATGACAAATACGTTGACCCCTACCGGCGGCGTGATCACCCCCATCTCGGCTAAGAGCACAATGATGACCCCGAACCAGATGAGATCAAAGCCGAGCTTCTGAACGAGCGGGAAAAAGATGGGGATGGTAAGCACGATGAGAGCCATGGAATCCATAAAGAAGCCGCCTATAAAGTAGATGAAGATAATGATCGCCATGACAGCGAGCGGGGGTATGGGAAGCCCCCCGAGCCATTCAGCCAGCGCGAAGGGTATCCTCGATACCGCCATGAACTTACCAAAGATGATCGCCCCGGCGATAATGAATAAAACCATACAAGATGTTCGCAAGCCTTCCTTGCCAGCCGCGAAAAATGACCGCCAGGTTAGCTGTCGCCGGGCCAAGCCGATGAGCAAGGTGCCGCCGGCCCCGATTGCTCCAGCCTGAGTGGGACCGAACCAGCCGAGAAATAAGCCCCCAATGGCCAGAACGAAAAGAATCACAGTCTCAATAATTCCTGTTGTTGATATCAGTTTCTCTTTCCAGCTGGTTGGGGGGCCAGGGGGGCCGATGGAGGGTTTGCGCCAGCAAAGCAAAGCCACGGTTATGGCAAAAAAGATGCTCAGGAGTATCCCCGGTAATATCCCGGCGACAAAAAGCTTGCCGATGGATTGCTCCGTCATTATCCCATAGACGATAAAGACGGTGCTCGGCGGGATAAGGATGCCAAGGGTGCCGGCAGCGGCGACAGTGCCGGTGGCGAGCGTGTCATCGTACTTATATTTCTTCATCTCCGGAAGCGCTATCTGGCCCATGGTCGCTGCCGTTGCCGTGCTCGACCCACAGATAGCGCCAAAGCCGGCACAGGCAAAGACGGTGGCTATGGTCAGGCCGCCCCGGAGGTGCCCTACCCAGGCATAAGCCGTCTTGTAAAGCCTTTGGCTAATTCCCGAAGCGAAAGCGAAGGTTCCCATAAGGATAAACATGGGGATAACACTTAACGGATAAGAGGAAAAAGAGTCAAAGATATCGCGGCTAAGAAGATTAAGCGCCGCTTCCAGGGTAGTTAAATAAGCAAAACCAAGAAATCCAACCAGGGCCATGGCGAAGGCAATCGGCATTCTGAGCAGAAAGAGTGAGACGAGAAGGCCGATACCGACGATGCCCGCGGCAATTGGGCTCATTTCTGCACCATCCTCTTCAGCGATTTAAGAAACTCCAGTGACAAAACCAACCAGACGGGAATACTGGCAAGGGAAATACTATAAGCAAAAGGATAAAAAGGTATGCTGGCAGTTGCGCTATACTCGCCCGAGGTTTGAAAAGAGTAACCGAGCACACAAAGTCGCCAGATGATCAAACTGAAAAGCCCGATTCCAAGAAGAAGAACAAAGCTGTTGATAACTGCCTGGGCACGCTTTGGCAGGCGAGCGATAAAAAATTCTACCTGGATATGCCGGCCGAGAATCAGCAACATGCCGGCAGCAAAGGCAATGGCCACTATCTGGGAAAGCATGACGATGTCAATGGCGCCAAAGAGAGGCCGAAGAAAGACCTTAGCCCCCACCACGTCGATGCAGGTGACTGCCATTATCACCAGCAGCCCGGCAAGCCCTATTCCCTCAAACAAGCTACATAACCTGCGATTGAACTTTTCAAATTTATCTAACACGGTGTTTTCCTTCTGGGGTGGGTGCAGGGAAACAACCCCCGCACCCACTCTCTGGCGTCAATATGGATTGATAAACAATCCAAGATTGTCAAGTTTATGCCCCCATATTGAGGAGACTTATTCTTCCCAATATGGGGGTCTCCTTCAGCGGTCCAGGATGTTCATTTTTTTAGAGCCTCGGTTTTAACTCTGGAGGTCCGGCCGGCGACGGGATGCGGAGCGCTACCTGCTTTTTCGTCCAGAAATCAATTCGATCCCTTATGAATTTGATCCAGCCTTTTACCTCTGCTTCTGAATGCCCTTTGCCCACCATCGTTTTTATATAACCATCTATTACAGGTTCGACTGCTGCCTTCCACCTTGCCACCTCATCCGGGGGCAGTTCAATAAATTCTACACCTTTCTCTCTACCGTAATCTCTTCCTGCGAAATCAATGGAATTCCACATTAAAATGTATTGTTCCTTGTATTCCCCAACAAGGCTGTCAAAGATGACTTTAATATCTGCCGGCAACTTCGCGTAGCTGTCCTTGTTCATCGCCAAATAAAAGGGAAAGGGGTTGGTGATTTGCCAGACTGACGTCGTATGCTTTACAACTTCTGCAAACCGGAACGTTCTGAGCGTTTCAAAGTTTGAAGCCTCTCCATCAAGCACGCCCTTCGAGATCGCATCATAAACCTCCGGCATCGGCGTAGGAGCCGGTGTTCCACCCAGCGCCCTAATAACAATACCGGCCATCCCTGGCGCCCTGATGGTCAGCCCTCTGAGGTCTTCCAGTTTGCGCACGGCTTTCTTAGAAGTGGCGATGGCGCTCGGGGGGGAAGTGTTCATCCAGAGCACTCTAACCCTTTCAAACTCCTTAGGCTTAAATTGATCGTAGAAATCATTGATGACCTGACCGCTTACCCATGCGCTGGGATAGCCGAGAGGCAAACCGATTGCTTCGGTAACCGGCATGCGACCTGAGGTGTAATAAACATGGGAGTAACCTATATCAGTGATCCCACTCACTATCCCATCGAACGTCGCCACTGGTGAAACCAGTGAACCGCCGGCAAAGAAATCAACCTTTACCCGACCACCGGTTCGTCTTTCTAATTCGCGGCAAAATTCCTCTAACAGTGTGGATTGGCTAGCCGGGGCAGGAAAGTAAGTAGATACTTTTAACCTTACCACCTGTGCATGGGCCTTTCCAGACGAGAAGATAGACACCATGAACCCAACGCAAAGAACCACCGCCAGAACTACCATGAATAATCTCTTCTGTCTCATTTGTAATACCTCCTTTCTTTGAGTTTAAGTTTGAAAAATTACGCCTATTCCTCCTTTCGTTCGATCTTTTTTAATATAAAACAAGAAGAAAATCCATAGTGTCTGTTCAACCGGTTGGAAAATAGCCCGATGGGGTGTTCTTTGAACCTTAGAATAGGTCTGTAATGCCCCGCCCGAAAGGTCAGTAACGGTCGTTTGCTGAAAGTGGACAAGAAAATCTTCTGAATAATGATAAGGTAATCAAAGGTTCTAATATTCTATTTTAAGTCTTCCAAATGTCCTGGTCGGAAGATCAGACCATTTGGTTTCCCTTTGTATGAACCTGCCCCCCCTTCAGCAAGAGCTTAAAAACCGTTCTATATATAGAACATCGTTATTCAATTTTGCGTAATATTACTAAAGCTATTATTCTTTGTCAAGGGGAAAAGATTGCTAAAAGTAATCCCTCAGTTATGAAGGATAAATGCTTTGTCGAATATGTAACTCAGGGCCCTGCCGCAGGAGCCCTGGAAACTCAGCCCTAAAGGGCTGAGTTACAGGTTGTGGTAAACTTAAGCAAACCATAACTGAGGGATTACTGCTAAAAAAGGTAAAAAATTATACCAAAATCTTTTTTTCTCGGTAAGCCTGGAGGAATTCGAGGCAGTAAGGGTCCTGGTTGGTGAGGGCTTTGCAGGCATAAATGGTTGAGATGAGGGCCCGATCCCGGACATCGATGAGGAGGGCGTCGAGGCCGGCGGCAATGGCCATTGTCAGGAAAGTCCGGTTGATCAGTTTCCTTGCAGGAAGCCCCATGCTCGCATTGCTCACCCCGCAGGTGATGTGAGATTGAGGAAAATTTGACCGGATCGTTTTGATCGTCTCCAGAGCCACAAGGGCGGCATCGGGTTCCACAGCGACCGAGAGGACAAGGATATCAAAAAAGATATAATCAGGAGGGATATCGGCTTGCACCAAATTCCGGTAAAGCTTTTGGGCTATGCCAACCCTTTCTTCAATCGTTTTTGGAATCCCGTGGTCGTCCATCAGGAGGACGACGGTTTTGCATTTTTTCTCAGTGACGAGGGGGAAGAGTTGATCCCATTTTTCCTTTTCACCGGATATGGAATTGAGGATGGGCGGCTCTAAATGATGGTAGACCGAGAGGGCTGCCTTGAGGGCTTCAGGGTTGGCGCTATCGATCATCAACGGAATCGGGACCTCTTCTTGAACGAGTTCCACCAACCAACAGAGGTCATCGATCTCATTCCCACCTGCCAC
Organism: Syntrophaceae bacterium; assembly: GCA_018333715.1. Lineage (GTDB taxonomy): Bacteria > Desulfobacterota > BSN033 > BSN033 > UBA1163 > RBG-16-49-23. The sequence goes on from JAGXSW010000152.1 coordinate 4,985, forward strand.
ACCCGCATTGATGTCGAGAAAATGGGCTCCGAATTCATACTGGATTTTCGCCAATTCCCTGAGGAAAGACTCGTCTCGATCCAGGATGGCCTGCCCCACTTTTTGAATCGTGCCGTTGATCGACTCGCCGATGATGAGCATGGAATTTCTACTCCGTAACTCAGCCCTTCAGGGCTGAAAATCAGGGCTCCTGCGGCAGGGCCCTGAGCTACATAACCTTCTTTGGCCGCTTCCACGATCGCCTTCAGGTTGGCAATCGGCGTTTGAAGGGGAACTGCGCATTCCGGGGCAAGGATGTCCACACCTGCCTCGATACTGTAACGGGCCTGTTTATAGACATCTTCCGGAGTTCCTCCAAAGAGAACATCCCTATTCGCGATATTACCGACCAAAGAAATTTCATGGTTCACCACTTGAACAGCCATTTTCGCATCGACCTGCCATTCGAAATGGTAACCATCAAAACCAGCCTCAACAAACAGCCTAAGTCGGTCAGAGCAGTTCCCGCAGAGGTGAAGGATGGTTGGTCCTCCAATCCGCTGATTCATCTCCTGATGAACGGGAAGGAGAAAATCCTGATAGGCCTTGGGGCTAACGAGGTCTCCGGTCGCATGATCCGCGATCACGACCGCATCAGCGCCAGCGCGTAATTGCGCATTGGCAAACGCTATAGATACCTCCTTGAGCCGATTGAGAAGCTTCTTTACCTTTTCGGACTCAGTCAACGTCCACATCAGAAAATCCTGAACACCGCACAGATGATATGAAATCGTCCATGGGCCCATCACTTTCCCAACAATGGCGACGTGGTTTCCATAGGTTCTCTTCAAGATTTCCAGAGCTCTGAGCAGGACTGCCATCGAAGGTTTTTCAAGGATATTGTCAGGAATGGTAAGGTCCTCCACCTCTTTCACAGGATGGGTTTTTGCATCCGGCATCATGGTCGGGCTTCCCCAATCTACCACGCAACCTAAGGCCTCAGCCTCCTGTTGGACGCTAAACTCAGGCATGATGGAGTCGAACCCCAGGATTTCATATCCTCCGGCAGCAAGTTCTGCCATTTTATGGGGGTCAAGATGGGCATCGGGGAAGAAGATGCCGGTCTTTTCCATCAATTCGACGGAGACGATCGAGGTGGGGTTAGCCACAGAGATCCGATCCCCCTTTCTTCCTCCGAAGAGGCCCGAAAGGAAGCGGCGCTTGGGTGAAGAGAGAAGAGTTTCTGTCATGTGATTTCTCCCGAAGAAAGAAGTTGGTTGGCAAGCTCCACGGCCCTCACCGCATCTTCGCCATAGCCATCGGCTTTAATCTCAACTGCAAACTTCTGAGTCACCGGCGCTCCGCCCACGATGATTTTTGGAGGATTGGAGAAGGTCTGCCGAATGCTCCTGATTACCTCCTTCATCTCAAGCATCGTTGTCGTGAGAAGGGCAGAGAGACCGATGATATGGGGGTGATCTTTGGAAATGGACTCGATAAACTTTTCCCTGGGGACATCGATTCCCAGGTCGATCACCTCATAGCCGGCTCCGGCCATCATCATGGTGACGAGATTTTTTCCGATATCGTGAATATCGCCTTTGACCGTCCCAATGAGAAACTTACCCCTGCTTGGGACCTTGTCTTTAAGGAGTTGGGGTTTGAGAAGCTCGATTCCTCTGTGCATGTTTCTTGCCGCCAGGAGAACTTCCGGAACCCAGACCTGACCGGCTTTAAACTCCTGTCCAATGATTCCCATGGCTCCGATCAGACCTTCGTTAAGGATGGCGATTGGGGAGACCTCCTTTACGATATAGTCTTTGATGAGGGTTTCCACCGTAATGAGGTCTGTATTCTTTAAGGCTTTATAGAAACGCCCGATTTCTTCGGAAGTCATCATGGCTCCCTCCTTCCACGAATTTATCTGTCAGTTCTCTCTGTTTAACTGGAATACCTTTCGGTCTTGTGTATCCGTTGAGAGCTAATCCCAAGATTTTGGAAATCGAGATGAACGATCAACCTTCCTATCTATGACCATGCTTCGCTCCTCGCCTTAGCTTGAGGGTTTAATCGATTAAGACAAAACCATACCGGTTTTGGATCGCCTCTCTATTTAGGAGAACGTTGCAAGAAAATCCTAAATTTCGAACCGTTTTATAGACATCGATGCCAAAACTTTGCTCGCAGGGTCTGACCCTATCCGGCGCCGGGCAAGCATTCCCTTTTTTCAACAGACAATTCGGGCACAAATTACAGGTCCGAAGGGCAAAGGCAAAATAATAACCATCGAGGAAGGCCCTTTTTTCAATTTCGAGGACGGCCTCGCTCAATTCCCTGGCATCGTGGGAATGGACCAGGAGAATGTGGCTATATTTTTTCACCATTTCAACTCTCTCCGGATATGTCGTCCCCCGGCTCTGGCACCGAATATTCTCATCGGAGAAACCTTCACAACCCCACCGGCATTTTAAAATGGCCCGGATGTCGAAGTGTATTTTTTGGGGTGAGATAAGCATTGCATCGAGCATATGAAGTTCTTTTGCTAAACGTAAATACTTATCCATCCCTTCTTCATTTACCCCGTTAGACATGACATGATGATATTAAGCCCCGTTGTTCTGAAGCCGGGTTCCCTTGCCAGAGTAGGGTGTGTGGAATGCGAGGTTACTTTACCAGTAAATAGCAAAATGACAGTATTGCAATGTCAGGGTTTATTCGGCAAGAAGAGATCTCACCAAATCCACGGCAGAGGCTGCATCCGGGGCATATCCATCCGCTCCGATGTCCTTGGCAAATTTTTCCGTCACCGGCGCTCCGCCCACGATTGTTTTCACCTTCTCCTTCAGGCCGGCCCACTCAATGGCCTTGAGGG
>JAGXSW010000153.1 GCA_018333715.1 Syntrophaceae bacterium
AGAAGCTTTGAGGTCAATTTTCGATCGAGGGGAAAAGAGGTCCCATAGCCGGCTGCTCCTCCCAGGGGATTGTTATTGAAGAGAACGAACCAGTGGATGAACCGTTGAATATCTCTCTCCAGAGCCTCTGCAAAGGAGAGCAACAGATGGCCGAAAGTAGTCGCCATTGCATGCTGGTGATGAGTATAACCGGGCATGATCGTCAAACGATGCTCTCCGGCTTTATTGAGAAGTGATTCTATTAGCCCGATCAATCCTCCAATAAATTCCATCGCCTGATCCCGAAGGTAGAGACGCATATCGAGGGCGATCTGGTCGTTACGGCTTCTGCCGGTGTGGATCTTTCCTCCGGACTCCATCCCCACCCGGTCGATGAGAAAACTCTCGATATTGGAGTGGACATCCTCCCTGGAGGGATCCAACTTAAACATCCCTTTCCGGTAAAGGGATTCCAATTCCCTCAATCCCTTGAGGATCTTCTTCCAATCCTGCTTTGAGATAATCCCTTGACGGCAGAGCATCAACAGGTGTCCACGATTTCCCCATAGATCGTAAGAGATCAAACGCTCATCGCAGGGAGGGGTCCCTCTTACATCTCTCCCTGAGAGAAAATCAACGATCTCTTCCGGTGGAAGTTCCTCAAACCGCCCCCCCCATAACTTTTCGATCTTCATCATTCATTCTCCCTAAAATTCAAAGCAAAACTTATCACAGGCAAGCAAATTAAACAAGGTAAAATAAAATGGGGTAGGTAACCCTTCGGCGCCCATCGCTGGCCAAAAAACCCATCCGGTTCAGACAATTCCTCCGTCAACGATGAGGGTCTGGCCGGTGATATAGTTTGAATGTTCCGATGCAAGAAAGAGAACAGCCTGTGCCACCTCTTCCGGCTTTCCCATCCTTCCCAGGCTGGAGGATTTGATGATCGCTTCCACCTTCTCTTTGGGCATTTTAGAAATGACTTCCGATTCGATCAGACCCGGAGCTACGGCATTGACATGGATGTTGAAAGAACCCAATTCCCGCGCCAGGGATTTGGTGAAACTGATCATCCCTCCTTTGGTGGCTGCATAGTTGGTCTGCCCGGCCGTTCCAAGAATCCCGCTGATCGAAGAGATATTGACGATCTTCCCGTTCCGCTGAGGGATCATCTTCCGAATAACCGCTTTACAACAATAAAATAGACTCGTTAGATTATTCTTCAGCAAGGAATCCCAATCGTCATCGCTCATCAGCATCAGGAAATTATCACGGATGAGCCCCACATTGTTGACCAGGACATCGATCCTACCGTATTCGGCAAAGACATCCTCCACCATCTCCTTCACCTGATCGAACTGAGTGACATCAGCTTTAAAGAGACCCAGGTTCAGCCTTTTGCATTTGGCTTCATTGATCAAAACTTCTGCGGCCTCCACATCTTTTGAGAAATTGGCAACCACCCTTGCTCCCTCTTCGGCAAAGAGCAGAGAGATGGCTTTCCCGATTCCTTTCGTCCCACCCGTGACAATAGCCACTTTATCTTTGAGCAGCATGTTTAGCCTCCAGTTCATAATAAATTCGAAATCCGAATATCGAAATCCGAAACAATCTCAAAATCCAAATTACCAAAATTTAAAAACTTTTCCATATACCTTTGTGGTATTTAGTATTTTGGTCATTCGAATTTGTTTCGAATTTCGTATTTCGTGCTTCGGATTTATTTTAAGGGTTTGACCCTTGCCTTCTTCATCCTTCCCACCAGTTCCCACAGGGGGCCTCGAACTCTAAATCTCCTGATCTGTTCCATTAAATTCTGTGTGATGTTGATCTCAAGCCCCGGAACAATCCACTGCCTCCTCTCCAGGGCTTTCTCCCTGATGATGTCCTCCAATCTTCCTTTCAAGGCGGGGGAAATATAAAAAAAAGGATACATCAGATTTGTGTCCTTCTCAATGACCCCTTGCGAAAGGGAGATCTGTTCCAGCTCTGTTCCCGGATAGATCCGGATGCCAAGCATGGCGATCACCGCGGTTGGATTGAGTTGATCCATCAATTCAAATGACTCCTCGATCGTCTTCTCATCTTCTCTGGGTCCCCCGAAGAGGATGTAGTGGCAATGGTTGATGCTGTATTTCGAACAGAGTTGTGATGCCTGAGCCACTTCCTCAATCGTGAAGGACTTCTTGTAATTCTTAAGCATCTTTGGCGAACCTGAATCCGTCCCAAACTCAATTCCTGCACATCCGGCTTCCAGCATCCGTTTCAAAAGGTCTTCCGATAAAAAACCAGGATTAACAAAAGCGCTCCATTTGACCTCGATTTTTTTCTCAACCATTCTCCGACATAATTTCTCAGCGAAAGAAACCGGATAATTGAAGATGTCGTCAACAAAGTAGATATAATCCGTTCCTTGGTCCTGAATAAGATGACGGATCTCCTCAATCACTTCATCCACTTCTCGAAGCCTGACCTTTTTACCCTCCAGGAGGGGATAGGTGCAGTAAATACAGGAGAATGGACAGCCCCGTTTCGTCTGAAGGTTCAACATCCCTCCCTCCTCCAGATAACGCCGGGTATTGAAGAGGGTCCGGTCAGGAGCAGAGAGATTAGAAACCTGAGCGCCGCTAACTAATGTAGGCAGTGGTCTTTCTTTGATGAGGAGGTGGGGAGATGGGGAGATGGGGAGATTTTTTTCGAAAGAATCCACCAGGTTTGATATAATTTCTTCTCCCTCTCCGACAATTCCATAGTCAATATCTAAATGTTCAAGAAGCTCTTTGGGGGCGAGAGAATATCCTGAGCCTCCGATCACCAATTTCGACCTGGAAGATTGACGGCAAACCTCAATGACTTCTTCCACTTCTTTAAGATAAGAGATCGACGTGGGATAAGTCAGATTGTCCAGATTTCTCAAAGAGAGCCCGATCAAATCAGGCAGGAAGCGGGTTAAGACTCCCTTCAGATTATCCAAGGCATTCTGAGAAAAGCAGAGGTCCATCACTTCAATCGTATGCCCCCCATCTTTCAATGCCCTGGCTATATAGGCCAGGCCCAGAGGGAAAACCGGAGCAGGCATCCGTTCACGATTTACAGAGACGAGGAGGATGTTCATAGAAAACTCAGCATCTTTTTCCCAATCACCAAGCCCCAATAACCAATCAACAAATAAAGGCAAAAACCTTATTGGGTTATTGGTGTTTTGGTGATTGGTGGTTATTTGTCCCGCCTTGGGGGGATTGAAATTTGGTTATTGGTTATTGTTCTTTTTTGATCCTTTTAATCACCTCCATCTGGGCGCCGCGAAGCACAAAGTTTGACATTAGAAAGAAGAAGAAGTGATTTTTGGGCCCCCGGAGAAGGCGCTTTAAAATGGATCGCGGAGCGCAGGCGTATTTCTGTGTCCAGAAGTATCCATCCTGGAGTTCGCGAACGGTCATCCCTTTCGGTTTGAAGACCACGTGGCTCATATCATAATGGGACCAGTTGTAGTCAAAAATCCTTCCTGCTCCCTCCAGCCGTTGCCGGAGGAGGGTTCCCGGAAAGGGGGTTAATATGGAAAACGTTGGGATCTCTATATTATTTTTCTGGACGAAATCAACCGTTCTTCTGAAGATTGTCGGGTCATCCCCATCGAATCCGAAAATAAAAGCTCCCTGAATCCCAATCCGATGAGCCTGAATCGTCTTCACAAGATTTGCCAACTCCTCTGCCGGGACAAACCGTTTTGAAACGCCATCCAGGTTTTCCTGGATCAGTGATTCAAAACCGATGAAGAGTGAAATGCATCCACTCTCCTGAGCCTTTCTCAGCACCTCCTCATCCATGGCAATGCGGATCGTGGTAAACCCCATCCATTTAACCTTGTGCCGTTTGAAGACCTCGAAAAGGCCGAGGGCGTGATCCCGTTTTGCAGTCACATTATCGTCAGTAAGAAAAATATACTCTCCCTTTTTCTTGATGATGGACGAGAGTTCCCGGTCCACCTCTTCCAGGGGGCGAAGCCGGTAACGATTCCCATTGATGATGGGAACCGAACAGAATTCACACCGGTTGGGACATCCCCGGGTCGTCTCGATCGCCTTAAAAAGGGGGCTGTAACGATTACTTAAAAGATCTCTTTTCGGAAATGGCATTCCCTTTAAGTCCGACCATCCTTCATTTTTATAGAAGGGTCTAAGGGCCCCTCCTTCGAAATCTTTTAAAAGTTGATCGAAAACCCCTTCGGCCTCCCCGATAAATACAGAGTCAGCGTGCTCCTTTGCTTCTTCGGGCAAAAGGCTGGAATGAACGCCACCCAGAACAACTTTCACCCCTCTCTCACGAAATCGGTCTGCGACTTCGTAAGCCCTTCGGGCCACACAGGTCAGGGCAGTAATTCCTGCCAGATCTACATCCGCATCAAAATCGATCTCCTCAATCGCTTCGTTGATGATCTTGACTTCGTAACTCGCGGGAAAATAGGAGGCGAGGAGGGTTAACCCCAGTATGGGAAAAGGGTAGAGGGTGTCGTTCGAGAATTTAACTCCCTTCTCTCTGGGGAAGACGAGAAGAACCTTTTTCGATTTCGGATTGCGGATTGCGGATTGCGGAATCAAAATCTTTCCTTTTCCAGACAACGAAATTTTAAGATGGGAATTATTATTGATGAAATCGTAAAAAGTCGAAAAAAGTTAAAGATCGTCATTCCGGCGAAAGCCGGAATCCAGTAATTTCATATAATTATCAAAACCCTGGACACCGGTTCCTGCCGCAGGACCGGTGAGACGACTTTTTACGAGAACATCATTATTTACTGTTTACTGGTTACTTGATCACTGATTATTATCTCTCGTCTCTCGTCCATCGTCCCTCGTCACTCCAAATTCGGCTGTTTCCAGGGCCTTTTCGTTGCATTCTCCCAGACATACCGGAGGATGAGACGATAAGCCATCCGCTTGAAGGGGTTCGGATTGAAGAAACCGCCCAGAAGGATTCTCGGCTGAGTATAATATTTCCTCAGATAGGCCTGATGAAGACAGTGAACCTCCTCTGCGGATAAAAACCTCGTATCCATAATGGGGTGCATGAAGTCATATTTTCCAAAATCCTGTTCTCGGATCCTTCCCAGTCGCTCCGCCTCCTCAAAGTATTTCGTTCCGGGAAGAGGCGTGGTCATGGTAAGGACGAGAAAATCGCTCTGCTTTTTTACAAATTGGAAAACCTCCTTGAGGGTTTCTTCAGAATCATTCCAATCTCCGAACATGATATTGGCCATCACCATGATATGATTTCTTTTCAGGATATCGATCGCCTTCTGCGCCATCTCCCGCGACTGCTGTTTCTCATATCGATCGAGCACATCCGGATGGATGCTCTCTATCCCGAGCATCACCTCATAGAGGCCGAACCGTTTCATCTCCGGGATAAGGTCTTCATCCCGCAGGATGTCTTTGATCCGGGACTGAAACCAGAAGTGGATACGGAGTCCGGACTTCCCCATCTCATCGAGAAACTCCTCCATCCTCTTCCGGCTCCAGTTGAAAGTATTTTCATTGAATACGAAAAGGCTCTTTCCATGTTGATGATAGAGATAGGAGATTTCTTCAACCACCTTCTTCCCGCTTCGGCCCCTCCATACCCCCTCCCAGAACCTCGTCTCGGAACAGTAGGCACAGCGATCCCCGCAGCCACGGCTGGTGGAGAGACCGAAAGCCCTCCTTCCCATCCCGTGCCAGTAGTAGGCGTCGCTCTCCATATCAATGAGATGGTAGGCGGGAAGAGGAAGAGAGTCTAAATTCGGAATGATGGGCTGCCTTCCGTTCTGGACAATCTTTCCGTTTTCCCGATAAGCAATTCCTTTAACGCCCTTTCCATCTTCTCCATTCGATAAGTTCTTCAGAAGTTGGGAAAAAGCGACCTCCCCTTCTCCCAGAACGATGTAATCCAGATCCTCCATTTCTTGAAGGATCGATTCTGCCATCAGTGTAAAGTGGCCTCCGCCCGCGACAATGAGGGAATGAGGAGAAAGTTTCCGGCAGAGGTGGATGGCCTGAAGCGCTTCAGGAGAGAGACTGGTGGCTGAGCAGGTGATTCCTATGACATCTGCCTTCGATGTGGAAACAAGGGAGGCAAGATCTTTCCAGGAGTTCGTAAGCGTGGTCGCATCAATGATCTGGACTTCTATTCCTTCTCTTTCGAGATAGGCTCCTAACTGGAGAAGGCCAAAAGAAGGGGTCCACATTCGAAGACCCGGAAAGAGCCGGTGAGGAGGATCAATGAGAAGAACCTTCATATTTTTTCTGTAGCGTCCCCATTTACAAAGTCTCCGTCGGCAATAAATGCCGACGCTACACCAATTGTGCTCTCTTGTAGCGCCCCCATTTATTGGGGGCGCAGATTTTCGTTCCGATAATGTCGGAACGCTACCTTATTTATTAAATGGAGGAGGATTTAGATATATCTCTTTATCTCGACTTCAAACCACTTACTATATGTGTAATCTTCTGCTTTTTCTACAATACCCTTTCTGACGGGGTTATTCATAATATACTCAATAACCGCTTTTAAACCTTCTTCTGCTCTAATGATGTGGTCAAAAGCAGATCTTTGCCATATTTTCTCAAAACCCTTCATTGTTCTGAAAATTGTGGTTGTTCTCCCTTTAAAGGTATTCAGAAATTTGGATAGGGGAAGATTTGATTCACCAGGGGATATGATTACATGAAGATGGTCAGGCATTAGGCAATAACATAGGATCCTAAACTTAAGGTCTTTTGCTGTCTTTAATAGCTCACTAATTACAATATTTGCATGCACATTAGAATCAAAAATATTTTCCTTATTATTTGTACAGATGGTAACATGAACAGGCCGATCTTTTGAATAATCATAGCTGGGTAATCTAATTGAACGACTTTTACCCCATGTCTTATATTTTTCTTTATCTTTTGCTTCCATTATTGTAGCGCCCCCATTTAATGGGGGCGTCTAAAGTCTTCGTCGGCAGTAAATGCCGACGCTACACCAATTGTGCTCTCTTGTAGCCCCCCCATTGACTGGGGGCGCAGGCTTTCGTCGGCAATAAATGCCGACGCTACTATACATCTAAATGTTTCCTCATGGCTTCGATTCTCTCGAGTACCTCCGGAGGAACACGGTAGAGGAGATTTCCGTTAAGGTCGGTGAGGACATGGGTTGTAGAACCCGTGGCCAAAACTTTTCCGTTTCCCTGCGAGAGGACCCGGTAGTGAAAGATCAGTTTTGCCACCTCTGTCCTTTCCATCGTCGTCTGGATGAGAAGGGAGTCTCCATAGGTGGCCGGAAATTTATATTCACAATTCAATTTCACCACCGGGGCTAAAAGATTCTTCTCCTTCAGTTGAAGGGGGCCCATGTGAAACCGTTCGGTTAGATCGTTTCGGCCCACCTCGAACCAGCCGACATAGTGACCATGCCAGACCACGCCGTAGGCATCGACTTCATAGAATCGAACCTGAAGGGGTGTCTCATGATATTTCATCTCGCATCCTCTTTGCTAAACAATCTTTCATGACGGCTACACCACCCTCGAACCATGAAAATACTTTGGTGAATTGGGTAACGGTTACGAAGCCCGTTCAGGTTAAGGTTAGAGGGTTATATGAACTTCTTAAGACGAATGACCTAACCGAACAACGAAACGGGCATCTTAACCGTTACCGTGAGACCAGACCTTTATATTAAAGCCTATCTCCCGCGGAGAAAGCCTCCACATCCCGATTGATCCATCGAATCAATTTGGTCAGGGTGGCTCCATGTCCCACCTCAATAAATTGGTTAATCCCTTCCTGGATCAGCTTCTCCACACACCGGTCCCAATAGACAGGCTGTCCGATCTCCAGGGAGAGAAAGTCTTTAATCTCCTCCTGCATCAGCGGTCTGATGGTCCAGTGATTGAGGATGGGAAATTTAGGCGACCGTATCTCTATCTCTTTCAAAAGAGCCTGTATCTCCCCGCTTAAAACAGAGAGACGGGGAGAGTGAAGTCCAATGTTGAAGGTGAGCCGGGCGGCAGAAATCGCCTTTTTTGAAAGAGCGAGATCAATGGCCTTTTCTATCCCTTCCTCTTCTCCAGAAAGGACGAAGTGCTTCGAACCGTTATAATTGGCGATGGACAGATGAAATCCGTTCAGGTCCTGGTTGATCTTCTCGACTTCCCCGAAGGGAAGTCCAACGATGCTCGCCATGGCTCCTCCGGAAGAAGCCCCTTCTCTTTCGAGAATCCTCCCGATCGATTCGGTGATCCATAAACCTTCCTCGAAGGTGATCGCCTCAGAGGCGGCCAATGCGGCATAAATTCCCATGCTGTGTTCCGTGACGACATCCGGAACCCACCCCTCAGACCGGAGACGATAGAAGTGGACCATCGAGAGGAGATAGGTCGATATCTGGAGTTTGAGATTGAATCCGATTTCCTCTCCCTTATATGAAAAGTCGGGGAGATCAAATGGCGTCTGATGGGAAGCCCTCTCCACCCATTCTTTAAAGTGGGAATCTCTCCTCAGGGGATGGTCTTCTTTTAGGGTTGGTCTCTCTTGAAGTTGACCGGGAAAACAGAAAGCCGTCCTTCCCATTAGGCTATCTCTTTTTGAGGTCATTGAAACCTATATCAACGACCTCTGATTACACAGATTTTGATTTGATTACAATGATTTTATTTGAGTAATCTATATGTAATCGATGTAATCGGGGGTTTCTATATTTTTTCAGAAACCCTCTTTTTGATCCAGGACATACTGGGCCATGGTCCTGACGGAGTGAAAAACCTTTTTCCCGACCTCCGCATCCGGAATGACCGTTCCGAATTCCTTCTCCAGACCCAGGACCAGTTCAAGGGCATCGATCGAGTCCAGTCCGAGCCCCTCGCCAAAAAGGGGAGCATCGGTCTCGATCATCTCAGGTGTCATATCCGCAAGTTTCAATCTCGTGATGATCAGTTGTTTAAGCTTCTCAATCAGGTCACCGTTCACTTCAGCCATGCTTCTCCTCTTTCTCTCAGATATGATGCTCATGGCTAAAGCCATGAGTTACAGATGCCTACTAATAATGTAACTCAAGCCTTCAGGCTTGATGGGATTAGTTTTTCCAATAAGGATAAAAATTATACCATTGATCCGGGTATTTTTCGATATACTCCTCAAATTTTTTAATCAATTT
>JAGXSW010000154.1 GCA_018333715.1 Syntrophaceae bacterium
CTCCCATAGAATATTGCAGGCCTCCTCAAGCGTTTCAGGAATTATATAGTCAAAAGGAGGAATCATATCAACAAAATAGGGTATCAGAATACCAGGACATCAGGGAGCAGTTATCAGGACATCAGGAAATCAGATTTGAGTGTTTTGGGAAGCTCTAATAATTCCATATTCGTCACTCCCGCCCCGTATCGAAGTACGGGGTAAACTCCGGCGGGAGTCCAGTGATGTCAATCGGTTCTGGATTCCGGCTTTCGCCGGAATGACATTTTTAGAGGTAGCTTTTTACCTGATAACCTGATCCCCTGTTATCCTTCATCCTGGTCCCCTGGTCACCTGATAACCTTTCTTTTCTTCCCTGTATCTTCAATCGCTTCAATGATCTGCTGGTATCCTGTGCACCGACAGAGGTGACCGGAAATGGCCTCCTTCACCTCTTCTTTCGATGGATGTGGGTTTCCATCCAAAAGCGCTTTTGCGGACATCAATATTCCAGGAGTGCAGAATCCGCACTGAACCGCCCCATGATCAACAAAAGATTTCTGAAGCGGGTGGAGAGAATCTCGGCTTCCCAATCCTTCCACGGTTTGAACACTTTTCCCTTCTACCTTCGAAGCCAGGAGGAGACAGGAGTGAAGAGGATTGCCATCCACCAGGACCGTGCAGGCTCCACATTCCCCGATTCCGCAGCCCTCCTTTGTTCCGGTGAGGCCCATTTTTTCACGAAGAAGTTTCAGAAGCGTCCAGTGAGGGGGCGCATCAACCACGATAGACTTTCCATTTAGTTTGAATCTGATCATTATCTCCGCTATGCTTCCCATTTAGCTTTTGGAATCAAAAATCCAATAATCAAATCCCAAGCTCCAAATAATTTCCAATTTCCCAATAACCAAACAAGATTGGGTTATTAGATACTTACACGGTAAAGTCTGAGAATTTATCTCTAACATTTTGACCCACTAAAAATCTCCCCTCCCTTTGCGGGAGGGGATTGAGGGGAGGGGGACCAAATTCCCTTTGTCCACCCCCACCTCTATCCTCCCCCGTCGAAGGGGGAGGAGGTTCAGCGGCAAAATTTCAAATATTTTTGTTTAGAATTTGGATATTGGTTATTATTTGATTATTGGTGATTGGTTATTGGTGATTTTTTACTTCTTCCCATACTTCATCGCAAAACCATCGTCCAGTGTCTTGGCCACGCCCTGAAGCGAGGAATGCCACCGGCTGATGATCACTTTTTTATCCGTATAGAAGTCAATCGCCTCATTGGCCCGGCCCCGGATATCGCCGAACATCGAAATCTTCCTCCCTCCCACAGGGAAATAGGCAATGGGGGCAGGAGTCCCGATATTGATCCCCACCTGACCCACATCGACCAACCGGGCAAATTCTCGAGCCCATCCGCCATTTTCAGTGTAAATGTTTGCCGTATGGCCATAAGGGCTTTGATTGATGATCTGAACACCCTCTGTGAGATCCTTCACCTTCTTGAGACAGCGAACCGGCCCGAACACCTCCAGTTGAAAAATGCGCATCTCCGGTTCCGCCTCGAAAACAGTAGGACCAATAAAATATCCTTTGGGATATTTATCCACTCTGGGGTTCCTGCCGTCGAGCAGGAGCTTTGCCCCATCTTTGATCCCCTGATCCACCTCTACGAGCATCTCGTTTAAAGCCTCTTTGGAGACGACCGGACCCAGGGTCACCCCTTTTTCCATGCCGTAGCCCAGGACGAGTTTTTTGGAGAGATCGATGAACTTCTCTTTGACCTTCTCATAAACCTTCTCAACAGCCAGCACATTCGATACGGCAAAACACCGCTCTCCCACATGGCCGAAACAGGAGTCAACCACATTCTGCATGATCTCATCGATGATGGCATCCTCGGCAATCAGGACATGATTCTTTGCGCCCCCCTGGCATTGAGCCCTCTTGTTATGATGAATCGCCGTTTTATAGACGCGCTCTCCCACCTCCGAAGAGCCGACAAAGGAAACCCCAACCGTCCCGGGATGGGTGACCAGGGCTTCTCCCACTCCACTCCCTGAACCGTGCAGAAGATTGAGCGCCCCCTTCGGAAAACCGCACTCCTCGGCAATTTCAACTATCCTTGTAACCGTCATCGGACACAGACGACTCGACTTAATGATCGCCGTATCTCCTGCGGCAAGTCCCCACACAAAGTAGAGGGCGATCATGGCTGGAAAGTTGAAGGGAGGGAGGAATACGAAAACTCCGAGGGGTTCCCGAATGTACATCGTATCGACACCGGTCCCCACATCTTCTGCATGACTTCCCTTTAAAAGTTCCGGCCCCGCACAGGCATGCTCCACATATTCCATCGCCCGGGTTATCTCTCCCCGCGCATCGGCCAGGGTCTTTCCGTTTTCATTCACAATCAACTCGGCGATCTCGTCCTGATGTTTCTGTAGTTTCTCATGGAAATCGAAAAGAAACTTTGCGCGCCGGGGCGGGGGCGTGTTTCTCCATGACCAGAAGGCTTCCTGGGCGAGCCTCACCGTCCTGTCAATTTCGTCCGGGGTTGTTTCCGGGCAGAGCGCTATCACCTCATCCGTAGCGGGATTTTTCACCTCAAGCCACCGATGTGTCTTTGACTCCACCCACTGTCCATTAATGAAATTTTTTAATCTCTTGGGTTCCATATTTAATCCTTTTCGTGTCAAATTTTCTATAAAATAAGGGGGGCGTTATTCGGTAAAGGTAACGACGCCCGTATCGTTAATAAAAGGCTACGTTTATCGTCTCTTATTAACTGTCTCAGAATTGAATTGACATAAGCATTGGAAAATCTCCCCCCACCCCTCTTTACCAAAGAGGGGTAATCCCTCCCTTGGGAAAAGCCTGCCTGCGCGAAGCCGCTTCGGCGAAGGCAGGGGAGGTCAGGAGGGATTTTACAAATCGATGTTGTTACTATTTTGAGACTGTTAATAATTCCTTGCACGTAACCTTAATCCCTAACTGACAACGTTCAAGACATCGTTTACTGATTTTACGTTCAGGACATCGTTTACTATCGTTCTTTGAGAACTGGGTACGATAGAGGTCGAAGAACACAAATATCAACATCAACTGCGAGCTAAAGATACCGGCCACGGTATCGCTACATAGCCTCAAAACCCTGAGTTAACGATGTCGTGACCATTTTTTGAGTTAACGATGTC
>JAGXSW010000155.1 GCA_018333715.1 Syntrophaceae bacterium
AGCTGGATGGCCTCCTCAATGGCGTAACTATCCCATTCGTTCAGGTCGAACGCCAGCCCGCTTTTCTCGATATCTTTCCCCGACTTGTCGATGAAGATATCCGCATCCGCTGTGTCCGGAACCCTTTTGATACAGACGATGATATTCATTCACATTCCTCCTTTCTAAAATTCTGATGATTAACCCCACCCCCACCCTTCCCTTCCCCCTGAGGGGGAGGGAAATAGTGACTCGCTTCGTGTGATACCTCCCCCTTCAAGGGGGAGGTTAGGAGGGGGATGGAGTTTTGTCGGAGCATTATAAATTATGACCTCATTAGTGATGAAATCGTAAAAAGTCGAAAAAAGTTAAAGATCGTCATTCCGGCGAAAGCCGGAATCCAGTAATTTCATATAATTATCAAAACCCTGGACACCGGTTTTCACCGGTGAGACGACTTTTTACGAGACCATCATTAGTGCTTTTAACCTTTTAATTTGCACGAAAACGACCCTTCCTTCTTCAATCAGAGAAGAAGAATAGGGGACAGTGATGACCCCACGGTTGGGCATGGAAGAAAGATGGACCTTCATTTTCCATGTTTTTCCAACGGGAGAGGAGAGTTCTACCATCTCTCCTTCATCAATCTTCAAGGAATGAGCATCCTCAATATTCATCTCCAGAGAAGGCTTCTCCATCACCCTCTTCAGATTCTCACTCCTCAGACTGAGCTCACCCGATTGGAAGAGTGATGGCTTCTCAATCAGACAGAAGGGATAATCGTCAGGTTGAGACTGAGGCCGAGGTTGAGCAAGAGGGATGAGTTTTGCTTTCCCAATAGGAAAACCATCTTTGTAAAGATACCCGGCCCCTTTCGGCCACTGCTCCCCATCCTGAATGCCTTGATATTGGGGATTGATTTTGGAAATATCCTGAAAGATGGCATCGGGAGTCTCTCCTGAAACGGGGACCTCTAAGAGGCGAAGCAGTCGGAGGAAGATCTCAAAGTCCGATTTTGACTGACCTTTGGGCGGACGAAGAGGATGAAGTTTCTGGACCCTTCGTTCCAGATTGGTGTAGGTTCCTGACTTCTCAACAAACGAACAGGCCGGAAGCACGACATGGGCCCCCTTTGCGGCTTCGGTCATAAAGAGGTCCTGAACCACCAGAAGTTCCAGATTCTCCAAAGCCCTGGGAGACAGAACAGGATTCTTTCCCACGAGGTAGAGGGCTTTTAGATTTCCCTCCTCCGCCTGTTTGAAAAGATCTTTCATTCCTTTTGCCTCTGAAAGAATCCCCATGTCGATGGCTCCCTGACTGTTACATTTCTCAAGGAGAAGAAGAATTCCCGAGCCTTCCTTGCCGATATGGCCGGTCAGAAGGGCGAGATTGGAGCAAGCGAGGGCTATCCTTTCCGAATCAGGAGGAGACCAGGGGCCGGATCCTATCAGAATCATCGCTCTCTTCGATTGGGCAAAGGCTCTCACTGCTTTCTCAACGCCGCTGCGCTCCTCAGCAGAGAGGCTTGATAAGTACTCGTCCTGCTTCTTCCTTAACTCTTCAATTCCTTCGGTCCACTGCCCGATGAATCCCTGATTTTCAAAACCTTCCTTCAGGATGACTCCGGCCATTGCGTTGAGAAGGGAGAGTTCTCTCCCCGGCTTTACGGGAAGAAGGATCGAAGAGGGGGAGAGGGGTGAGATATGCGTCGCCCGACTGAGGCCAATATCGTGGCTACCCAGGACAATGAGTTGAGCCTTGTTCTTCCTGATGGCCAGATGGACCTCATTCTTGATGATGGGGTGGGTCTGGGCAGGATCGACCCCGATGATTAAGATACAATCAGCATCCCGGATTTCTTTAATGGAGTTTGTGGAAGAAGCAAACCCGAGGGTCATTGAAAGCCCTTCAGCCAATCCTTGATCCCCTCTTCCTCCATTCAGTGCGATCTGGTCCGTACCGATCGCTTCCTTAAAGAGTTTCTTGAAGAGGAAATGCTCTTCATTAGGGAGACGGCTTGAGATCACTGCCCCGATACTCTGCGGGCCATATTTATCCTTTATTTCTTCGAGCCTTTGAGCCACAAATCCAAGGGCTTCTTCCCAGGGGACTTCTCCCAGGGATCCATTGGCCCTGAGAAGGGGTGATTTCAGTCTATCGGGAGAATCGACAACGTCCCAGCCGAAACGCCCCTTGACACAGAGATTTCCATCGTTCGGGCCATGTTCAGGGGTGGAAAAGACCCTTTTAATCTCTCCCTCTCTGGAACCGATGGTGAGCAGGCACCCCACTCCGCAGTAAGGGCAGGGAGTGGTGGTCTCCATCAATTCCCAGGATTTGGCCTTGTAATCGAAGCAGTTGCTGGTGATGGCGCCCACCGGGCAGGTATCCAGACACTGTCCGCAGAATTCGCACTGAATAGGACGATGGAAATCCGTATCGATGACGGATTGGATACCCCTGCGCGTGAAGGAAAGTTCTCCCACGCCCTGGACTTCATCGCAGATTCTCACACAGCGGCCGCATAGGATGCATTTGTTTGCGTCCCTCTGGAGAAGAGGGGAGTGATCCACGGGAAAGGTGATCAGGTCCCAGGGATATTGCGTATCGTTGATCCCATATTCATAGACCAGGCTCTGAAGGTCGCATTCCCCTTCTTTTTCGCAACGGGGGCAGGTCATCGGATGGTTGAGGAGAATAAGCTGGAGCTGAGCTTTCCGGGATTCGGTGATTTTGGGAGAATGGGTGATAATCTCCGTTCCATTTTTGGCAGGAGTGAAACAGGACGGCAGAAGCTCGGATTTCCCCTTTTCCTCGACCACACAGAGCCTGCAAGCCCCAAAGGGAATGAGCCTCCGGTCGTGACACAGGGATGGGATTCGGACTCCGGCCGATTGGGCAGCCTCGAGAATGGTCCGGCCTCGTTCAACCTCCACTTCGATACCGTCAATCGTTAGTTTGATGGTCTGATTTTTCATATATTTTTGTCATGCTGAACTTGTTTCAGCATCTCAGGACATGCTTGGTTCAGAATCTCATAGTCCAAGATCGATGCCCAAATCCTTCCACATAGGGTTAAAGCTCTTTATCAGGTTGATCTTCCAATCCCTATGCCAATTTTTCAATTGTTTCTCCCTTTCTATCGCACTGTTAATATCTTCAGTCATTTCGTAATAAATCAACTTATTGAGGTTATATTTCTTTGTAAATCCTTCGACCAGCTTATTTTTGTGCTCAAATATTCTACGTTCAAGATCGTTTGTTACCCCAATATAAAGAACTGTATTGCCCTTGTTTGTAAGGATATAAACGTAATATTGGTTCGCATCCTTGCTCATACGAGACCCTGAAACAAGTTCAGGGTGACAAATAGATGTTCATTATTCGATTGCCCAAAACTTACAGGCCTGGATGCAGGAGCGACAGCGAATGCATTTCTCCAGATCGATGACAGCCGTCGTCTTCTTCTCCCAGGCAATGGCCTCCGAAGGGCAGGCCTTTTTGCAAAGACCGCACTTCTTGCACTTCTCCTCGATGACTCGGAATTGAATCATATCCACACAGACCAGGGCCGGACACCGTTTATCGATGATGTGAGCCTCATACTCCTCACGGAAATAACGGATGGTGGAAAGCACGGGATTGGGAGCGGATTTCCCCAGACCGCAATGGGAGGATTCCTTGATATGGTTTCCAAGCTGCTTGAGGTGGTCGATATCCTCGATCGTTCCCTCGCCATGGATGATCCGGTGAAGAATATTGAGCATCACTTTCATTCCGATCCGGCAGGGAACGCACTTCCCACAGGATTCGTCGACGGAGAAGTCCGTGAAAAACCTGGCCGTATCCACCATGCAGGTCATATCGTTCATGACCACGAGTCCGCCGGAACCCATCATCGCTCCCGCATCATCGAGGGAGTCGAAGTCCACTTCCGTATCGAGAAGGAATGCGGGCAGGCACGCTCCGGAAGGCCCCCCAATCTGCACAGCCTTATACTCCCGTTTATCAGGAATTCCTCCTCCGATATCAAAGACAATCTTTCGCAAAGTCGTGCCCATGGGGACTTCGATCAGCCCAACATTTTGCACGGCGCCTGTCAGGGCAAACACTTTGGTTCCCTTCGACCCTGATGTGCCCATGGAGGCGAACCAGGAGCTCCCGTTCAGAAGAATAGAGGGAACATTGGCAAAGGTCTCAACGTTATTGAGAACGGTGGGCTGTCCCCAGAGGCCTGCCTCCGTTGAACGGGGGGGCTTGATCCTTGGCATTCCCCGTTTCCCCTCAAGGGAGTACATCAGAGCCGTGGATTCACCACAGACAAAGGCTCCGGCGCCCGGATAGATGCCGATTTCGAAATCGAAACCCGAACCGAAAATATCTTTTCCCAACAGTCCATAGCTTTTCGCCTGTTCGATGGCAATGTTGAGACGTTGGATGGCAAGGGGATACTCCGCTCTCACATAGACGTAGCCCTGATGGGAGTCCGTGGCGTAACCGCAGATGGCCATTCCTTCCAGGACCGCATGGGGATCGGCCTCCAGAACGGAGCGATCCATGAAGGCGCCCGGGTCGCCCTCATCCCCGTTGCAGATGACATATTTAGGAAAAGAGGTATAGCGCCTTCCTTCCTCCCATTTCTTGCCGGTCGGGAACCCTGCGCCTCCACGGCCCCTGAGGCCGGAGAGTTTTACTTCTTCAATCACCTCCTCGGGTTTCATGGAGGAGAGGACTTTATGGAGTGCGGAATATCCGTCCCTTGCAATATATTCATTAATATTTTCCGCATCGATCAGGCCTCGATTTCGAAGCGCCCTTAATACCTGGTGCTGAAAAAAGGGAATGTCCTTCATGAGCGGAACTTTTTCTTTAGCGGACGGCACGGTGTACAAAAACTTTTCCACAGGACGCCCTTTGAGAAAATGTTCCTCAACCAGAAAAGGGACGTCTTCGGGAGTCAATTTCTTATAGAAAATCCCTTCGGGATAGACCACCACGATCGGACCTTCGGCGCAGAAGCCATTGCAACCGGTGATGACCAATTGCACTTCATCGCAAAGCCCGCGTTTCTCCAATTCGGCGGCAAGCCGTTCCCGTAATTGCAGGGAGCCGCAGGCAACGCAGCCTGTTCCAGCGCAAACCATGAGATGAGTTCGATATGTTTTCATTCCCTTTTATTTTTTGATCATATTAATACAAATGCATTAAATGATGGTCTCGTAAAAAGTCGAAAAATCTTAATGATCGTCATTCCGGCGAAAGCCGGAATCCAGTAATATTAGATGCTTATGAAAACACTGGACACCGGTTTTCACCGGTGAGACGACTTTTTACGAGATCATCATTAAATGAGATGCTGAAACGAGTTCAGCATGACAGGAAAAAGTGTGTCATTCCGAACTTGTTTCGGAATCTCGAATTTGGCGATGAGAATAAATTAATTGCGTTTGCATTAATAGGTCGTTTCACTCCCTCTTGCGAGGGCATAGGCCTCAACGATTTCCCCCTGGATGGCATGATGGAGGAAGATCTCTTTTATCTTATCCTCGTTGAGATCGCAATATTTGACCGGAGGTTTTCCCTGGATCTCCACGGTTGCCATGGGCTCGCGGCTGCAGAGCCCTGCGCATCCGGAGGTGGTTATCATCACATCCTGGGTCTTTCTCTCTTCGATTTCTTTCAGGACCGCAGACATTAGTTTTCTGGCGCCTGCGGCAATGCCGCAGGTTCCCATATGGATCGTGATCTTTGCCCGGAATCCTCCCTCCCTCAGCAGGGTCGAGGATCGCACCTCCTCTTTAATCCTTTTCAAATCCTCAATCGTCAGCTTTGTCATTGTTCGCCCTTATTAGGAATCTTCTCATTAGGAACCCAGGAAACCATGAATAAAGAGTTTGAGTTTTTCCTGCCTTCCTGCTTCCTTTTTGGTTCCGGCTATGCCGTGTTAGTAATCTTCTCATTAGGAACCCAGGAAACCATGAATAAAGAATTTGGGGTTTAGAATTTGAGTTTTTCCTGCCTTCCTTATCAGGTGTAGTTCCCGAGAATCTGGACCGCTCTTCCCGGGGTGACCATGCCATAGGTGTCCTGACCCACCACGACCACGGGGGCCAGACCACAGGCTCCAACGCAGCGAACCGCTTCGAGCGTAAATTTTCGATCCTCCGTGATGCCTCCGACATGAACCCCTAACTCCCTCTGGAGGGCGTCAAGGATCTCTTTCGATCCCCTCACGTAACAGGCGGTCCCCATGCAGACCCGGATGATGTTTCGCCCTCTCGGAACGGTTGTGAAGAAAGCATAGAAAGAGACTACCCCAAAGACCTGTGAGGTGGGGAGATGAAGCCCGTCCGCAATCCGGCGCTGGACCTTCCTGGGAAGGTATCCACAAACATCTTGAACTTCTTTGAGCGCCGGGATCAGGGCTCCATGTCGGTTTTTATATTTGTCAATGACCAGGTCAATTCTTTCCCATTCTTCACGTGAGATCTCTTCTGCCCACCTCATCCTTTTACCCCGTTAGAAAGCCCCGCTCGCCCCGTTAGAAATTTTTCGTTATTAACCAGGAGTTCCCCTTGGTAACCTACTTTCTAACGGGGTTTACTCCTATCCCTGCCAGTCCTTCCTGGAGATGTTTTTTTAACCAACGAATGGCATCCGGAGCCACAGAAGCCTGATCATGGAACTTCTCCCTCATCCATTCACTTTTCAGGGTATAGGATCTTTCTCCTTTCACATGAGTATAATGGAAATCGATGCCAGGATTTCCAAGAAAGAGCATGGTCATCGTTTCTGCCATGCTCCCCATCGGCTTCCGGTCAATATGCCCGTATTGAAATGTGGCCTTCACCTTTGTGCCGTCTCCTGGCCGGGAGTCGATTTCCAGTTTTCCCCCTGCCTCCTGGGCTGTCTGGGCAAGAAGGGAAAGGCCTAATCCCACCCTCCGAGAGGCGCGAGTGGTGAAAAAAGGGTCCACGGCCCTCTGTCGGATTTCTTCATCCATTCCGAATCCGTCATCCTTGATTTCGATCGTCAGCCGGTCCTCCCCGGGATCTTCCACCACTGAAACCTCGATCGTTCGGGCCTTTGCAGCAATGGCATTCTCTACAATATCGAGGATATGAAGAGAGAGATCTTCCAATTCCGGGCTCCAACCGTCTCCTAACCCTCCGCGATCCTGCGGCCTTCCCGTGAATGGAGGGCCATTTTGATTTCACTTGATGTCCTCTCCTCGAGAAGAAACGGGGTCGATGCCTTTCCGATCTCCTCAAGGGAATGAGCATCCGAAAAACGGACAAAGGCAAAATCTTGATACGAGCGAAATCGACTCCGGGCCTCTTCCAGCGAAGTGCGGGAAGAGATCTCCAGCCCATCCAGCGAAACCCCTTCAGGAATAAAGCCCAATTGGCCAAGGAGACTGAATGCCTGACGGTCGATATGGGAGGCGATGGTGACTCCCTGCAGGGTTCCCACGAAGGAGACGATCTGTTCAAATGGAAGGAGGGTCGCTCCGATCAGCATTTTATCATTATGCCCTATTGTTTCCGACTGCTCGTTAACCAGGATCTGGGGCCCGAAGACATCCTCCTGGTTCTTGCCGGGAAGATGTTGATAAACCCAGCCCTGGAGGGTCAGGCAGTCCTCGGGACGGTTAAAAATGGCAAGAAGGTGAATTTCTTCCCTGGAGGTGACCTCCATTCCCGGCAAGACGGCAAGTCCCTCCTTCTTCCCGGTCTCGATAAAGGCAATGAGATTCTCAGCAGAATTGTGATCACAGATAGCGATCATGTCCAATCCAACGGTCATGGCCCGGTCCACAACAGCCTGCGGCTTCATCTCCTCGCTCCCGCACGGAGAAAGGCAGGAGTGAATGTGGAGGTCAGCGCGAAATCGCTTTAGCATGAAACGATCCCTGCGACCCCGGCTTGGTAAAGCCTTCCTACTAACTCAAAAGCGGGAAGGAGGGAGATCAGAAGAGGAATTCCTTCTTCCTCAGCCTTTTTCAGGGTTTCCGGATCAGGCTCCCGTCCTCCCGCAAGAATAATCGCGGCCAACTCTTTCATACTCGCCACGGCAACGATATTGGGATGGGTCTGGATGGTCACCCAGACATTCCCTCTGGCGCTGTGAGCGATGACATCGCTGAGAAGGTCGCCTGCATACCCTCCGGTCACTTCCTGAAGGAGTTGATCGTTGCCTGCCTTTACTTCCAGTCTTAAGGAGTGCACCAGCGTTTCTACTTTCATGAAAAAATCCTACTCCATCTACCTAAAATACTTCCTCTCCCCTTCGTGGGAGAGGATTGAGGTGAGGGGGAACTCATGAATCACCCCTCTCCGAGCCAGAGGCTCTCTGAGCCGGAGGCCACCCTGACCCTCCCCCGTCAAGGGGGAGGGTGATACTTGGTTGAAAGACTTGCTGGCCTATTTCTCCGCCCCATCCTTCACCCTGTTAGAAATAATGCCGTGCTGCTCAGCGGTTCCGCCTGTGGCGGGATTACATTTCAGATTAATTCCGGCGGGGTTTAGTGCCTCGCAGGAATTTCTAACGGGGTGAACATTAACCATAAATTCGAGATGGGTTCCCTGGTTCACCACTGAAGTCAAAACCATCTCATCGGTCACCTTCTTGATATTCGACAATCCCATTCCCGCCCCGAATCCGAGCTCCCGGATCTTCTCAGTTGCAGTGGAAAACCCTTCCCTCATGGCCTGATTCACATCGTGAATGCCGGCGCCTTCATCATCTACCGCCACTTTTATGAAATCGGGGAATACGACCAGGGTAAGGATTCCCCAGCGCGCATAACAGATGACATTCATTTCCGCTTCAAATGTGGCAATCGACATTCTGCGGATCACATTTTTCGGGAACCCCTCTTCTTTTAATATCCTTTTAACCTGGCTCGAGATCGAACCTGCGTGTATAAAATTGCCTCCTTCGATTTGAAATGTCTTGTGGAAAGGATACCTTTCCTCAGTCTGATCCATCTCCTGCTTTTTCGACGCACCCTTTCAATCCCCGTTGATATAAACGGCCACAGGTTTCAAACATGATATAGGAAGTCATCAGAAGGGGAATCTGCATCTGATTGGCAAGCTGAACCATGGATTCGGTCGGCCTTTTTCCCCGAACAAAAAGGATGGCGCCCAGATCAACGACATCCGCCGTATAAATCACTTGAAGGGTCATATTTCCAGTAACGAGCAGAGCGCCATCGGCCCCTCTTCTGGCAATGGCCAGGACATCGCTGAGGAGGTCTGCCGCGAAGGCATGGCTAATCTCCCTGTCCAGACTCTCGTTTCCAGCGATCACTTCGGCGTCAAGAAGCCTTTGAATGTCACGAAGCGTCATTTCAATCGATGGCCTCCGCCAGTAATTCCATCACATCCATGACGCGAATCTTCTCTTCATGTCCCGAAGTTTTAACTGCATCTTCAAGGGTGAGCACGCAGAGAGGACAGGCGGTGGCGAGGATTTCTGCGCCCAGTTCCACCGCGTCCTGCACACGAATCTCAGAGAGACGCTGGCCCGTATCCGAAGAGGATTCCGCCCACATCTTTCCGCCGCCTCCCTCGCAACACAGGCTCTTTTCACGGGAACGATCCATCTCTTTGAAGGTGAGGCCGGGGATGGCAGTGAGAAGCGCGCGAGGCTCATCAAAAATATTATTCTGTTTGCCCAGAAAGCAAGGGTCGTGATAGGTGACGACCTTTTTAATCTCCCGGGTGAGGGAGAGCTTGCCTTCCTCCAATTGTTTCGCCAGGATCTGGGTGGCATGGAGAACTTCGAATTTCCCCTGGGGGTACTCGTTTTTAAAAACATTAAAGCCGTGAGGGCATGCGGTGAGAATATGATCGATCCCATAGGATTCGAAGCGCTGGACATTTCCATCCATCAACTCTTCAAAGAGGCCTGCCTCTCCCATCCTCCTGATTTCATTGCCGCAACATTGTTCCTCGTTTCCGAGAATGGCAAAATCAATCCCTGTCTGCTGAAAGATGAACGCCATGGATTTGGCGATTTCCTGGATTCGGGGATCTGAGGCGGCCGTGCATCCGACAAAATATAGAAGTTCCGCACGGTCTCCCTTGGAGAAGTCTTTGATCTTGATGTCTTCGGGAAGGGTCTTGAGCCATTCCGTCCGCTTGTTTTTCGGTTTTCCCCAGGGGTTTCCATGTTTGTAGGCATTTTCCATGGCCTCGATGATCGTTTTGGGAATACGCCCCTCTTCGACCATGGTCCCTCTCATCCCGATGACCAGGTCCATGGGCTTCAACCCTCTCGGGCATCTCAGGGTACAGGTCTTACAGGTGGTGCAGTCCCAGAGTTCTTCTTTCTCACCGATGTGGTCGAGGTTCTTTCCCAGGATGCCTTCGATCATCAACCGCCGGATATTCAATTTCGATTTGAGGGAGACCGGGCATCCCCCTGTGCACTTCCCGCATTGATAACAACCGTAGAGGTCAAATTTGCCGGCGAAGGTTTGTTCCGAGGCTTCCATCTGGATAACTCCTTAAGGATCTGATTGCGATATTATTCACAATCTTATTCCTAACAGAATTGTATTAAACTTTCAATACCTTTTTAGATTCTTACACGATAAAGTCTGAGAATTTATCTTTAACATTTTGGCCCCCCAAAAACCTCCCCTCCCCTGGCGGGAGGGGATTGAGGGGAGGGGGACCAAATTCCTTTTGTCCACCCCCACCCTGACCCTCCCCC
>JAGXSW010000156.1 GCA_018333715.1 Syntrophaceae bacterium
GAGACCCTGACAAGAATCAGGCAACATCTCGAGACCCTCAAACTTCTGGGAATCCAGAAGGTTCTTGACCAGGAACTTGCCCATGCCGCCCAACAGGCGCTGCCGCCGACCGAACTCCTTGAACGGCTGCTTGCCATCGAGGCCAACGCCCGGATCGAACGAAGGATCGAGCGAAGAATCAAGGAGTCGCGACTCCCTGAGCGCAAACTCCTCTCCGACTTCGACTTCGGGTTCCAGACCGGTGTGGACAAAGCACAGGTCTTGGAGATCGCAAAATTGGACTTTGTCGGCCGTAAGTCCCGCCAAAGGCGGGATGATTGCAGGCAACTCCGGCACCGGAAAAAGCCATATCGCCAAGGCCCTGCTTCTCATCGGCTGCACACACCTCTACCGCTGCCGCTATACCACCGCTGCCGACATGCTCACGGAGTTGATGGCAAGCCGTGCGGACCAGAGCTTCCACCAAAAGCTCAAACAATATA
Source organism: Syntrophaceae bacterium (assembly GCA_018333715.1). Taxonomy (GTDB): domain Bacteria; phylum Desulfobacterota; class BSN033; order BSN033; family UBA1163; genus RBG-16-49-23. The sequence continues at coordinate 483 of JAGXSW010000156.1, forward strand.
CCTCTCCCGATATCCTCCTGATCGACGAATTAGGCTTTGACCGGCTCGAGCAGCAAGACACCAAACATGCTTCTCTGTTCTTCAAGGTCATCGACGGCCGTTACTGTAAGGGTTCTACGCTGCTCACGACAAATATCGATTGGAAAGACCTCGGCGATTACCTCGGTGATCCCGTCGTCACCACCGCGATTGTTGACCGCATGGTGCATCATTCCATCATCCTCCATATCCAGGGACCCAGTTGGAGAATGCACGAATCAAAGAAGCTCAACACTCAGGCAAAGAAAGCGAAATCAAAACCCTAACCCCTGCTCCCCATTGCCTTCTCTTCCATCTCCAGTCCCTTCACGTTCATCGCTCTAAGAGGATCTACACCTCCCAGGCGGTAACAAAACCAACAGAGTGGGTCTCTAAACCGGTGTTTATCTCCTCACAAACTCAAAAACATGCACCTTCGGGGTGGGTCCATCTATATCGACAAGGTGGGTCCATTCTTAACCGGGGGTGGCAACAAGAAAAAGGAACCCGGTTTTTTAATGGCTGTCGTGGACCCGAGAGTGTCGGAGACAGCCAAACTTGCCGACATCCATCTACGACTCAGGCCCGGGACAGACGCCCTGTTGTTCAAAGCAATGATCAAGATTTTGCTGACCGAGGGGCTTGTGGCCAAAGAATATCTGGCTGCCAATGTCAATGGCTTTGAAGCGATTCGAAGCTGGTTTGATGATGTGGCTGTTGAAGAGAACTGCCGTGTTTGTGGATTGGACCCAAATGCGGTTCGAGAATTCACCCGGCTCTTTGCCACCCGGAAGACTGCCATGCGCAGTGACCTTGGCATTTTGATGGGACGGCACAGCACGCTTAATTCTTATTTGGAATTAATCTTGCTTACATTAACAGGCCGCATAGGAGCGAAAGGTGGCAACGTCTTTTTGGGTCATCTGATGCCAATGGGATCCCACACGCCGGAAGAAGATCCCAAAACATGGAAAACCCTCACGACAAATGTTCCATTAATCATGGGGGTCTTCCCGCCCAATGTGATGCCTGAAGAGATCGATAACGATCACCCTCAACGCATACGTGCTCTGATCGTCAGCGGCTCAAATCCCTTACGTTCTTACGCTGACACAAAGGCCTATGAGAAAGCTTTTGCAAAACTGGATCTCCTGGTGACCATCGAGGTTGCCATGAGTGAAACGGCTCTGCTATCCCATTATGTTTTGCCGGCCAGGTCAGGCTACGAAAAATGGGATGGCACATTTTTCCAATGGGGGTATCCGGACTACTATTTTGATATGCGCCGTCCTGTTGTGCAACCCGATGGAGAGCAGGTGGAGGAAGCGACCATCTTCGTAGAGCTTGCTCAAAAGTTGGGTATGATTCCGGATTACCCATCCAAGCTTCGAGAGCTGGCCAAGGACCGACTCAGTTTTGGCCTTGCGCTGATGGAATATATTCGTGCCAATCCAAATGCGGAGCCGTGGTTGCCTTACATTTTGGCGAAGACCCTTGGGGAGGAATTAGGGTCTAAAAATCTGTCTACACTCTGGGGACTACTGGCGCGATTTCCGATGTTGCACAAAGAGGATGTTGCCCGCGCCGGGTACAAGGTGAGTCCTCTCACAGGAGAAGAAATATTTAGAAAGATCCTGAACACCCCGGGAGGCGTGAAGATCGGAGCCGTAGATTCGGAAAACAACCTTTCCGTGCTGAAGACTCCGGATAAGAAAATCCACGTCCATTTTCCTGAGATGGAATCCTGGTTAAAGGAGGTAACCCCTGAAACCGAAGAGACCCAGCTGGTGAATAAAGATTATCCCATGGTTCTGATAGCCGGAAACCATATGGAAATGGTGGCTAATACCATCATGCGAGACCCGGCCTGGAATGAGGGAAAGCGGCCCTGCACCCTGCGGATTCACCCGAAGGATGCAAAGGAGTTAGGAATTGACGATGGGGATTTCGCCCTTGTTGAGACCGAAGCAGGATCCGTCAGGATTGAAGCGGAGGTGACAGAGAGTTCATTCCAGGGCCAGGTTGTCATACCCCATGGCTTCGGGCTTGTGCACGGCGGAGAGGCACACGGAGTCAATGTGAACCAGTTAGCTCCAGCGAAACACCGGGACCGTCTGACAGCCACACCGCTCCATCGTTATATTCCCTGTCGAGTGACCAAATGAGTGACGAGTTTTAGGGGAGAGTAATTAGTGTCTGTCCATAAACAACATTTTCCGTCATACCGGACTTGATCCGGTATCCAGGGGGCCTTGAAAGGACTGGATTCCGGCTGGAGTTTATCCCGATGAAAATCGGGGCCGGAATGACGATTCTGATTGAGGGGACAATATAAACAGACACTAATTATTGGCAGAATGAACAAGTTGTGTCCCCTTTTTTAATGATTGACACCTTCTGTGAGATTAGGTAGATTCAAATCAGAAAATTTGTTCAATAAGAAATGAGGAGGGCCAACATGACAGTAAAAGAGATCTTTGCCGAAATGCAGAAGAGGATGGATTCCAACCCTGGGAAGCTCGGAGGAATCAAGGCTGTGTTTCAGTTCGAGATCAGTGGAGCTGACCCCGGGAACTACTTTGTGGCTATTGGTGATGGCAGCGCTAAGGTCAATGAGGGCGTTTCGGTTTCGCCAAACGTCACGGTTACCATGGCTTCCAACGATTTTGCTGACATGGTTGAGGGCAGGCTCGACAGCGTCGCCGCCTTTATGGGGGGGAAACTTAAGGTGAAGGGCGATACGATGTTGGCGATGCAACTGCAGAGCTTGCTGAAGTAAAGTCGCTTGAAGAGAAGAGGGCGCTAATATGCCGAGATTGAAGGAAGTGGTGGTTGTGGATGCGGTGCGCTCTGCCATTGGCAAGTCGGGGTGGAAGGGAATGGAGAAAGGCGATCAGCTCTGCCAGGCGTCCGCCCAGAATCTCATGGCGCTTCCTACGCCATTCAAGGATAACGGGCTTGTCAGCCCGGGCAGTTCTTCGCAAATCGTGGATGGAGCTGCTGCGGTTCTGCTCATGAGCGGCGCCAAGGCCGAGGCATTGGGACTTGACCCCCTCTGTAGAATCGTAGCTTGTGCCGTAGCAGGAGGCGAGCCCGTGCCAATGCTTCTGGCCCCTATCCCGGCTGTGAAGAAAGCCCTCGATCGGGCCGGCAAGACCATGGATGACATGGATATTATCGAGCCCAACGAGGCATTTGCTTCCCCGTTGCTCCAGTTTGCAGACAAACTGGGCTACGGCCGCTTAGATCCAAGGGTGAATCCGACGGGTGGCGCCATTGCTCTGGGCCATCCCATTGGTGCAACCGGGGCAATATTCTTCGGAGAGATGCTCCACCACCTTAAGTGCACGCGCAGGAAAGCTGGCATCCAGATGCTCTGCGGTGGTGGAGGAGTGGGTATTACCGCGGTGGTAGAAGCTGTTTGATCGCCGGAAGAGGAAACTTCTCCAATTTCGTGATGACAGAATGAACTCCAGAGGGGCAGGCAGACCAGACCCCGAAATCTTTAGGATTGCGGATTATTAGACGTTTAAGGGAAACTTTCATAGTCAATGAAAATGAGGTTTTTATTGTAATGCGTCAGAAGGTGTGAAAAAATTGAATGGGATTAAAGAAAAGAGGCTTGACAAAAATCTGTTTTGTAATATTATAAAACAGTATGAGGGGTTTGGAGCGAGAGAAGGCAAAGTTATTGAGAGAGATTCAAGGATGTTCTGGGATGCTTCAAGGCAGCCTGGTGGCTCTGTATCGAAGATGTGGCAAGAAGGGGTGTCGATGTGAGCGGGGGGAGAAGCATGGGCCGGCCTACTGTCTTTCTTACAAAGAAGGGGGAGTGACACAGATGGTTTATATTCCTGTTTCCCGATTGGAAGAGGTCAAGAAGGCGATGGGGGCTTTTTCTCGGTATTGGGAGCTTGGGGTGAAGCTATCGCGTGTAAATCTGGAACAGATGGGATTAAAAAAGAGGAGGAGGGTATGAGAGAGGGACATGCATGCGAGTTGAGGGTTGGGGAGGTGGTGAAGGAGAAGGGCCGAAGGGTGCGACTGAGGCCGATTAACCGTGAGCAAATGGTGTTGCGGCCGATGGATGTGGAGCGGTTGGTGCCGGAAGATCATGAGGTTCGGGCGATCTGGGAATTTGTGGGGCGAGTGGATCTAAGCCCATACTATGAAAAGGTGGATGCGGTGGAAGGGGAGGCGGGTCGTTCGGCCTTTGATCCCCGGTTAATGATCATCAAGTCGATAAGACCCGACCACGGGCGGATGGTTTATATTTTTTTAGGCAAAGGCAACATTGCCCATTGTAGAAAAGTCCTTGTCCTACGGGATCATCCTTTTGGTTTACGAACAAGCTAATGTTTCCGCCCTGCCTTCGCCGAAGCGGCTACGCGCAGGCAGGTATAAGATTTTCTCCAACATGCCTGCCCGATGGACGGATTTCCCCCACGCTTCAGTGACGCATTACGATGGGTCTCCCAATTTTCTTGACAATCGAAATGAAATGAGATAGTTAATTGGGTTAGAAAAAGACAATATGTTTTCCGAAAGGCTGAACATTTATGAAAAAGAGTTCGATCCGAATTGCCATCGTAGGTGTCGGAAACTGTGCCAGCGCTCTCATCCAGGGGATTGAATTATACAGGGATCTCAGCCGAAAGAATCCAAAATCCGAACCCCTGGGCCTGATGCATATGGATCTCGGAGGTTACAGGCCCTGGGATATCGAGGTGGGAGCGGCTTTTGATATTGACCGGAGAAAAGTCGGAAAATCTCTAAGGGATGCCATCTTCGCCAGGCCCAATTGCACCCAGACCATCTTCTCCCATTTCAACGATTCAGGCGTCATCGTTTCCATGGGTGAAACGCTGGATGGCGTTTCAGAACATATGAAGGAATACCCCGAAGACCGCATTTTCGTGGTGGCCAATGAAAAACCCTGCAATGTGGAGAAGGTTCTCAAGGAATCCGGAGTGGAAATCCTTCTCAACTACCTTCCCGTGGGTTCGGATCTGGCGACTCGATTCTATGCGGAAGCCTGTCTGAACACAGGGGTCAGCCTGATCAACTGTATGCCCAGCTTCATCGTCTCGGACCCCGGGTGGGCAAAACGATTTGAAGAGAAAGGCATTCCTGCCGTCGGGGATGATGTGAAATCCCAGATGGGCGCCACCATCATCCATCGGGCGCTGGCCAGACTCTTCGAGGACCGCGGAGTCAAACTGGACCGGACCTATCAGATTAACACGGGAGGAAACACCGACTTCCTCAATATGCTCAACCGGAGCCGCTTGAAGAATAAACGGATCTCCAAAACCGAAGCGATTCAGTCCCAGCTCGGCGTCCCTCTCGAACCGGAGAATATTCATATCGGCCCTTCCGATTATGTCCCCTGGCAGAACGATAACAAGGTCTGTTTTCTCAGGATGGAAGGAAGGGGATTCGGAGAAATCCCATTGAACCTCGAACTGAGACTCTCGGTTGAGGATTCGCCGAATAGCGGCGGGATCACCATCGATGCCATCCGGTGCTGTAAGATTGCCCGAAGCAGGGGAACCGGCGGTCCCCTCCTCTCCATCTCCGCCTATGCGATGAAACATCCCCTCGTCCAGGTTCCCGACAATGAAGCCAAGTTAATGGTGGAGGAGTTTATTGAGGGAAAGAGGGAGAGGTAATAGAAGTTATGAGTTATGAGTGTGGAGTTAAAAACTCGAAAGATTGAAGATATTCATTCTAAAAAAGATTTAAGAATCCTCTTGTCTCCTGAAGCTTTCATCTCTTTGAAAAATTCTACAACCTTTCTTAAATCCCTTCCCAATCTTTCATAAAGGGCTTCAAAACGGTCGGGGCGGTGGAAGTATCGCCGGTAGGCCATCAGGGCCGCATTGTTCATCTTCTTTCTTTCAAACCCTTTATAGCAGTCCGTTTTAAACTGATCATGCATCTCTTTGAATTTTTCTTGAATCGATTGAAAGATCTCCTCCCTTCCCCTCACTTTCTCCTCTCTCGAAATGGGTTGATCATAGAATTCCGATAACCGTTTGTATGCCTGATCGACCCATTTCGAAAAAAGCAGGTCATCCCCCTGATAATCGATCGCCAGGGCCGCCTCTTTTGAACCGGGGCCATACTTCTCAGTCAGAAAATGGATTGCCCCTTGATTCCCGATGAAGGTCGCCAGCTGCTCATTCAGGTCGGTCTCTCCTTTAAAATAGACCGTGGCATGGGCCATCTCGTGGAGAATGATGTTGGACAGGGTGGGCTCATCCCATTTCAGCATCGTTGAAAAGATGGGGTCTTTCAGCCATCCGAGCGTGCTGTAGGCGGCCGCCTGCTGGAGATAGGTGTCATAACCTTTTCGCTCCAGAAACGTCTTCTCCTTGAGGGCTCCCTCTTTCGTGAAGAAACTTTTGTAGGTTGCTCTGCCGATGATGGGAAAGTTCCAGTGATGAAGGTGAAGGCGATCTTTTTCGCTCGCTGTGATAATATGAAGGACAGGCCTTTTCACTTCAAAAAATTTTGTGTAACTCCCTGTCCTTCGCAATCCCAGCCTCTCCTCGCCATAGCGCTTCACCTCCTGGATGATGCGGATCTTCTTTTTTTCCTCATCTTCCAGCGCTTCGTCTCTGAGAACCTCCTGAACAGGTACGCTCTGAAAAGTGATGAAGGACTGGTGCCATCCTAATTTGGAGAAGTAGAAGAGATTTCCGCACCCCGTCAGGAGGAAACAGAGAAGAGGCAGAAAGAGTTTTAGACTTCTTCTCATCCTTTCCTTAACTTCTGAGACACGATGACCATGCCCATCAAGACGAATCCGATGATATCATAGAGGGCAATAGGGTAGAACAGGAGCATGCCTGCAGCCAGCAACATGATCCGTTCATAAAGGGTCGTCCTTTTAAAGAACCAGTTTTCCACGCCCCCTGCCAGGGAGGCAACCCCTATAAAGGCGGTGACCGTCGTCCAGATCACATCCATGACAGATCCCTTGAGCAAAATCCCAACGCCTTTGGGATCAAGCACAAACATGAAGGGCACGATGAATGCCGGCAGGGTATATTTCCATGCATACATCGTCGTCTTATACGGGTTCCCTTTGGTCAGGGCGGCGGCGGCAAAGCAGGAGAGCGCGGTGGGGGGAGAGACTTCTGAAAGAATCGCATAGTAGAAGATAAACATGTGGGCGGCAAAATCCGGGACGCCAAGCTGGATCAATGCCGGTGCGGCAATCACCGCAGAGATAATATAAGAAGCTGTGACCGGGACGGCTAAACCGATCACCCAGACGATCAGGGCGGTATAGATCGCCGTCAGCAAAAGACTTCCGCCGGCATAGGCAATGATGATGGAGCTGAACTTTAACCCCAACCCCGTGAGGGTCACGACTCCAACGATAATTCCTGCGGCCGCGCAGGTGGAGGCAACGCTTAAAACACCGATCGAACCTCCTCTCAACGCTTTCACCAGTTTGCCGGGGGTAAGGGCTGCTTCCTTCCGGATAAAGCTGACCGCAAAAGCAACCACCGTTGCCCAGAAGACAGCCATGATCGGGGTGAAACCAAGGACCATGATCGCCACAATAGCGATCAGGGAAACAAAGTGAAACCCGTAGAGATAGGTAAGCTGCCACAGGCTATAGGTCTTGTCCACGGCAACATCTTTAACCCCGAATTTCTTTGCGTCAATTTCCACCATCAAATAGATCGACCAGTAGTAAAGGCAGGTAGGGATGCAGGCCATGATGATCACATCGAGATAGGATATCTTCAGGAACTCGGCGATGAGAAAAGCCGCGGCTCCAAGCACGGGGGGCGAGAGAATGGCTCCAATCCCACCCGCAGAGAGAAGCCCGCCTGCCGCATCCTTGCTGTAGCCCGCCTTGGCCAGCATGGGATAAGCCACTGAACCAAGGGTAACCGTGGTCGCCACACCGCTTCCGGAAGGACCTCCTAAAAGGAACGAGGCCAGGGTGACGGTTCTCCCTGCGCCGGTTGGCTTTCCCCCCATGGCCGCAAAGGAAAAGTCGATAAAGAACTTCCCTGCTCCGGAGAACTCGAGAAAAGCGCCATAGATGGTGAAGAGGATGATGAACGTGGAGGAGACATCGATCGGAACGCCGAAGATCCCCTCAAGGGTCATATACATGTGGCCCACCAGGCGCTCAATGTCATAACCCCGGTGGGTCCAGGGCTTTGGAAGCTCCGGTCCGATAAAGGCGTAAATAATGAAAGCAATAACCACCGCGGGCATGATCCAGCCCGTTGTTCGCCGGGTCGCCTCTAAGACCAGAAAGATCAGAATGATTCCGAAAACAATATCCCAGGAATTTGGAACGACAGAGCGGTAAATGAACTGATCGAAGTCGATCAGCATATAGAGAATGACTGCGACCCCAAGCAGGGCGAGGATATAATCATACCAGATGATCCGGTTCTTAAATCGTTTGAGGGAGGGAAAGACCAAAAAAGAGAGGAAGAGGACAAACATGACATGAATTCCTCTCAGGACATGAGTCATGATGATGCCGATGGCTGCATAAAGATGGACCAGAGACATGATCACAGCTACCGCCGTGATAAAAATATCGAGCTTTCCCGAAAGCCTACGGGAAGGACCCTCTTCCTCTTCGATGTACTTTTCGGCTTCCCTGAGGGCCTCCTCCGTAATCACAGGTTCTTCGTTCTGTATTGTCTTTTTTTCCTCCATCATGCTCTTCTCCTCAGTGGTTTTGTCATCTCCTGGCTGCCAATACTCTCAATTTAAATTAAAAATGTCAATGGCAATGATTTGACAAACTCCATGCCAAACAATATTAATATCTTATGACTTTTCCAAGGATGTACCGTATCCGTCAGACCTTTGACCGGACTTCGGTCGGAGACATTCGTGAAGCTCTCAGGGCCGAGCTCATTAAGCTGCCCCTGAGAGAAACGGTCGGGCCAGGCGACCGGGTGGCGATTACAGCGGGCAGCAGAGGAATATCCCATATTGCCCTTATCCTGAAGACAATCGTGGAATACCTCAATGCCCTCGGAGCCAAACCCTTTCTCTTCCCTGCGATGGGTTCTCACGGAGGCGCCACGGCTGAAGGTCAGGTGGCTCTTCTCAAACATTATCAGGTCACTGAAGATGTCATCGGTGCTCCTATCCTCTCTTCCATGGAAGTCATGGAGGTCGGCAAAACAGGGGGAGGGCTTCCGGTCTATATCGACAAGAATGCTCTGCAAGCTGACCATATCATCGTAGTCAATCGTATTAAACCCCATACCAAGTTCAAAGGTTTCATTGAAAGCGGATTGATGAAGATGATGGCAATTGGCATGGGTAAACAGAAGGGAGCAGACCTCTACCATAAGGCAGCCATTGAACATTCCTTCCCCAAGATCATCGTGGACGCAGCCGAAGTGGTCTTGAAAAAAACCCCTGTCCTCTTCGGACTGGGAATCGTGGAGAATGGTTACGACCAAACAGCAAAAATCGCTGGATTAAAACCTGATGAGATCGAGGCAAAAGAGAAGGATCTTTTGTCTCTGGCCAAACGGATGATGCCGAAACTTCCTTTTGATGAAATCGATTTGTTGATCGTGGATGAAATGGGAAAAGATATCAGCGGGGTTGGAATGGATCCTAACATCACGGGTCGAAATCGGGACATCATCGGAACCTTTTCTCATCCAACCCGCGTGAAAAGGCTCTTTGTGCGGGATATTACAGCTTCATCCAATGGCAATGCCATAGGAATCGGCCTGGCCGATCTCACCACAAAGAGGCTTGTTGAGAAGATCGACCACCATTCTACTTACATGAACTGCATTACGGCGATCAGCCTTGAAAAGGGCGCCATCCCGATGCACTTTGAAACCGACCGAGAGGCTATTCGGGTAGCGCTGGATTCGACAGGCCTCACCCCGCCGGAAAGAACTAGGATTGTGCGTATTAAGAATACCCTTCAACTGGATGAGGTGGAAGTTTCTGAGGCCTATGAGAAAGAACTCCTTCAGAGGCCCGATCTGGAGATATTGGAATGTCCCTATCCAATGCGTTTTGACTCCTATGCAAATCTCTTAGCCCTCCAGATGCATGAGACGAGAAAAAAGGACTGGTCTGATTGATCCATCCCTCCTCACCCTTCGAGAGCCTCAGGGTGATCGATAAAGTGTTATCCACGCAAAAGCCGGGAAAACCGAAAATGCCTTAAAAGATAAGATCCCAGCGGAACAGTAATCACTCTCAAGCGAATTCGGTCCCCTCTTTCTCCGATCTCGCTTAAATAGATCTTTCTCTCTCTTACGATCAATCCCTGCCCCTCTCCGGTTCCCCATTTAAAATAGAGGGCGCCCAATCTCCGGGTGACGGGATGGAACTCTTTCGTATCTTCAAATCCGTAATATTCCATCACCGCAGGACTCTTCGTTCTTACCCCTTGAAGGAGAATAGCTTCCCCTTCGACCCGGAATTCTTCGATGACAGGCTCGAGATAGATCGAATGGACATAAAAAATAGAGAATGGTTCGGTAGGGCTGACCCGTATCTGGAGAGTCTTTCTACGGTCCAGGTTTTCTAAATGGAGAAAAGTGATCTTCTTAAAAACAAAGGCCCCTCCCAACACGATCAAAAGCCCAATCAGTGTCAGGAGGAGCCAGCTCTTCTTTCTCAACTATTTAACTGTTATCCCTTTCTCTTTGAAGTAGCGAATGGCGCCGGGGTGAAATGGAATCGGGGAGCCGCCGACCTGTGGTTCCAGGGCGAGCCATCCCGCATCCTTATGCACAGTCACCAGCTCCGGTTTGCGCTCGAAGAGGGTCCTGATGATGTCATAGGCCACGTCCCCTTTCATGTTCTCATTACAGACAAGGAGGTTCCAGACGACTGTAATGGGAACATCCGCATCCTGTCCGGGGTAGGTCTTGGCAGGGATGGTTCCTCTCACATAAAGAGGGCCATACTTCTCCCTCATCTTTGAAAGGGCATCAACATGGCCGATCAGCTTTATTTTCAACCCTGGCGTTGCGCCAACATCGGTGATGGCTGCCGTGGGAAGCCCCCCGACCCAGAAAAAAGCATCGATCTTTCTGTCCTTCAATGCGCCGGCAGATTCGGAGACGCCCAATTTATCCCGTGTCATGTCCTTATCCGGATCCATGCCAAAGGCCTCCAGAACCCTCAGGGCCATGATTTCGGTTCCACTCCCAGGAGCGCCCGTTGAAACTCTTTTCCCCTTCAAGTCAGTCACTTTATCAATACCCCTCCCCTCTATGGTCACAATATGCATATTGTTGGGGTAAAGAACCGCAAGAGTCCTTAAAGGAACCTTTTCCTTAAACTGTGCCCTTCCCTGAAAAGCATCCCACCCCGTATCTGCCATGATCAGGGCTAATTCTGCCTTTCCCGCACCGACCAGCCGGCAGTTATCTACAGACGCAGTGGTCACTTCTGCTGTTGCCTCGGCATAGGGAATATATTTTGAGATGATATTAGCCATTCCCCCACCCAATGGATAATAGACCCCCCCTGTTCCTCCGGTGGCAATGGAGAGACGGACCGACTTCTGGGCCCACACAGTGGAAGACCCCAGTATGAAGAGAGCGATGATTCCAAAGATGACGAATCGTTTCATGAAATACCTCCTTTCAGTATTAATGTTGGCTTAAATTTATATTAGACCTGCCCTCAATGTCAAGAGTAAAAACCTCACGTTTCCAAGACGGGCCGGTGAGTAATCTGAAGTTCTCCCTTTTCCAGACGGTAGCAGGTATTTTTTAACCACTCCCGATCATTCTGACCCGGGAAATCCTGACGAAAGAAGGAGCCCCTGCTCTCTTGCCGAGCCAAACTCCCGGTCAGGATAGCCTTTAAAAGAAGAGCGGCATTCTCCAGATCTCTCTTCCTGAATAAATCCTTCAAGGCGGCAGGATAGACCTTCTCAATCCTTTTCTCTAACGACGGTAACCGCTCGAGCCCCTCCTTCAATGAACTCTCTTCCCGAATCGGCCCTGCATATCTCCAGGCAAGAATCTTCAGATCTTTGAGAAGGTGTGTGGGAAGATCGAAGGACCCCCTGCTCTTTTTCAGGCAACCTCCCGCTTTCCTCTCCCATCTTCTCCTGGATGGTTCAGAAAAAAGATCGGGTTCTCTTTCCCTTGCATATTCTGAGGCGGATCGACCGGCCAGAGTTCCAAAGACCGCACATTCGGTCAGAGCATTTCCTCCAAGGCGATTGGCTCCGTGGACTCCCCAGACCACCTCTCCCGCCGCATAGAGTCCGGGAAGGGCGGTCCTTCCCCTTTCATCAATCTCGACTCCTCCCATACAGAAATGGACTGCGGGCGAGACCAGAAATGGACGATCCCTGAAGGGGAACTTCGAACGTCTGAGAAAATTGAGTGGATAATGGTCCCACTTCTCCTCCGGAACCCGCGTCAGATCAAAATAGATGTCTCCGCTCCGGGAAATCTCAAAGAAGGTAAAAGAAAGAGAGTCTCTTCGGGTGATGATCGCCCGATTCAAATCGTCTCCGAGGTTCCATCTTTCTAAGAGATCTTCCCCCCTCTCATCCATCACCCTTGTCTCCTTCGGGTAGGGGGGATAAACAATGAAGGTATGAAGCCTCGGCTCTGCGATCACAAAGGGATAGAACTGGACGAATTCGAGGTCGAGCAAAGGAAGCCCTGCCCGAAGGGCCAGGCCATATCCATCCCCGAGGACATTCCTTTGATTGTCATTTCTTTGGTAGATGGCGCCTGCTCCGCCTGCCGCCAATATGACTGCCTTCGATCGGATGAGACAGGGTCTTCCGTCTCTTAAAAACCCGAACCCTCCTTGAACTGCTCCGTCTTCAACCACCAACTCAAAAATGATCACGCCAGGAAGAAGCTGGATGGAACTGTTTTTCAACCTCTCTTTCAATGGATTCGTCAGAAGGACTCCCGGCAATGAGGTTGAACCCTTACGCCTCTCCACGAAATATCCCATCTGATTCTCAATCAATGAAACCCCGTAGCCTTTCAATTTCTCCATGGCATCGGGTCCTCTCTCAATCAAGGTTTTGACCATCCCGGGATGGCTCAACCCTCTTCCTGAAATCAAGGTCTCTTTGAGATGATCCTCTCTGGAAAAAAGGGGGGTTGAAACCGTAAAGACGCCATTCGACAGGTTGGTGTTTGTTCCTGCGCCAATTGCAAATTTACCGGTGATCAAAACCTGAAGGCCTGCCTTCTCAGCCTCCAGGGCGGAGACCATGCCCGCCAGGCCGCTGCCAATCACCAGGATATCGGTAGAGAGTTCTTCCATAGGCTTCAAAAAAGTTGTTGGTGATAAGGATTGATGGTCTCGTAAAAAGCCTGAAAAAGAGATTTTTGTCATTCCTGCGCACGCAGGAATCCAGTATTTTCAAAAGTTAGAATTCCCTGGATTCCCGTTTTCACGCCTGCGCGCTGAAGCGCTCTGGCGCGCAAGCACGGGAATGACGACTTTTTACGAGATCATCAGGATTGATCTGAATCTATTTCTTGGCCTTCATCGGTTTTTCACAACAGATGATATCGCAGACGTCCATGCATCCGCAAACCTCATCCACCGAGACCGCCAGGCCGCACACGGTGCACTTGTAAGCATCGCCCTTCTTCACGCCCTTCTTGGAAACTTTCTTCACTACTTTCTTTGTAGCCATAATTTCCTCCTTCTATTGATGGAATCGGATGATTTATTACCTGTCCATAAGATAACAGTTTATAAACAGACTCTAATTATCCCAAAAAAGAGAATTTGTCCAGAAAAATTTCTCGGGACGGGTAATCCCTCAGTTATGGTTTGCTTAAGTTTACCACAACCTGTAACTCAGCCCTTCAGGGCTGATTCATCAGGGCTCCTGCGGCAGGGCCCTGAGTTACATACTCACATAAGCGTTTATCCTTCGTCACCGAGGGGCTACCCGGACGGAACAGACAGATCTGTTGTTCTCCTGATATCAGGCGTTTTGTGGGGGGTGAAGAATGATTAAATGATTAGATGTTCTTTGCCTTATGCCCTATTCCATTCTACCCGCAGTCCGAATAGCCGCAGAAACACTTCATACAGCCCTCTTCAAAGATGAGGGAACCTCCGCACTCAGGACAGGCCCCTCTCATAAACACTCCGCTCATTCCCTGCGGAGAATTTTTTCTCTCTCGGTTTCGAGTCACACCGACTTCTGGAGGGTAGGGCAGCATCTCTTTCTCTATGACACCGCCCCTTTGCGCCCTCATCTTCTGAATGTGCCATTCGATCGCCTTGGCCACTGCGTCCGAACAGGAAAGAACCTTCCCGTTTTGATGCCAGACCGGCATATGGCAACTGATCCCTTTCAACTGACGGATGATATCCTCCGGTTCGATACTCGATCGAAAAGCAAGAGAGACCAGGCGGCCTAGGGCCTCCGATTGGGAGGCCGCGCATCCTCCTGCCTTTCCTATCTGATTGAAGATCTCAAAAAGGCGCCCATCCTCATCCTCGTTCACCGTCACATAGATATTCCCGCAACCCGTCCGGATCTTCCAGGTGGAGCCATGGATCACATCCCGGCGCGCTCTCGGTTTCCTCTCCATTTTCGACAAGTCCTCTCTGGCCCCGGTCCGATCTTCCTCTGAAGCGCCCAATCCTTTATAGAGAACCTGCTTCTCCCGGCTCCTGTCCCGGTAGATCGTCACTCCTTTACAACCCAACTGATAGGCCAGTTCATAAACTTTTGCCACATCGTCCACTGCGGCTTCATGAGGAAAGTTGACTGTCTTTGAGACCGCATTGTCCGTATATTTCTGAAAGGCGGCCTGCATCCGGATATGGTCTTGGGGAGAGATGTCGTGGGCCGTGACAAAGAGATGCCTGACCCTCTCCGGAACCTCTTCAAGGTCCACGATGTGGCCCAGTTGAGCGATCTTCTTCGTCAGTTCTTCTGAATGGAATCCTTCCTCTTTAGCGATCGCCTCGAAAAAGGGATTGATCTCCAGCAGCTCCTTTCCATCCAGGACATGACGGACAAAGGCCAGCGCAAAGAGAGGTTCAATCCCAGAGGAAGTCCCTGCGATGATGGAGATCGTCCCTGTAGGAGCAATTGTTGTGACGGTTGCATTTCTCATCGTGTCCCATTGGTCTTTTAAGGCGCTGGCATCGAAATTGGGAAAAGGACTTCTCTTGAGAGCAAGCTCACGGGAGGCTTTCCTCCCTCTCTCCTGAATGGAAGCCATCACTTTCTCCCCGATCTCAAAAGCCTTTGGATGGTCATAAGGAATTCCCAGTTGAATCAAGAGGTCGGCAAATCCCATCACTCCCAGGCCGATCTTACGGTTGGCCTTGGTCATGGCCTCAATCTGGGGAAGGGTGTAGCGGTTCATGTCGATCACATTGTCCAGAAAATGGACCGCTCTTTCAGTGGTTGAACCCAGCCTCTCCCAGTCGACCTCCCCGCTTTTGACCATATGGGAAAGGTTGATGGAGCCGAGATTGCAGGACTCATAGGGAAGGAGTGGCTGCTCACCACATGGGTTAGTGCTCTCAATCGGGCCGACCTGGGGAGTGGGATTGTCCTTATTGATCCGGTCGATGAAAATGATCCCAGGATCCCCATTTTTCCAGGCATAGTAGACCATCTTCTCAAAGACCTCTTTCGCATCGAGAAAACGGACAATCTCCTGCGTCCTCGGATTCCGGAGGGCATATTTTTCACCCTTTTCAACAGCCTCCATAAATTCATTCGTGGCAGCCACGGAGATATTGAAATTGTTGAAGTGGTGATCCTCGTCCTTGCATTTAATAAAATCGAGGATGTCGGGATGATCCACGCGCAGAATGCCCATATTGGCGCCCCTTCGCGTCCCCCCTTGCTTGATCGCCTCCGTGGCATTATCAAAGACGCTCATGAAGGAGACCGGGCCGCTCGAAACTCCCTTGGTGGAACCCACCACATCATTCTTCGGCCTGAGCCTTGAGAAGGCAAATCCCGTTCCGCCGCCGCTCTTCTGAATCAGGGCCATCTGTTTCACTGCATCGAAGATCTCCTCCATCGAATCCCCCACCGGAAGAACAAAACAGGCGGAGAGCTGCTGGAGTTCCCTCCCCGCATTCATCAGGGTGGGCGAGTTGGGAAGAAAATCGAGCGAGACCATCAGGCCATAGAACTCCGCTTCAATGGAAGCGAGATCGATGGAAGGGTCATAAAGCCGGTCTGCCTGGGCAATATTCCTGGCGACCCGCCGGAAGAGATCTTCTGGGGTTTCAACGATATTCCCCTGAAGATCCTTTAGCAGGTATCGCTTCTCAAGCACGGCGACCGCATTCTGTGTCAGATCAATCACTTCCATCCTTCCCCTCTCTGCCTACCCTGTCTGCGATAAGCAGGCACAACATCTATGCGCCAATAAAGAAGTTAACACAATATTTTGTACTGTCAAGTAAAATTTATGGAAGTTCGGTTTACGGGGGCGGGGGGAATATTTTTCCCGCTTATGAATGGTGTCCAAAAAAAATTGACAATTCATAAAAAAAGGAATAGCATGGCTCATGAATTTTAGGAGGGAAGCAGGTAAAACGGGAGAGAAGGGAGGTGAATGAATAAAGGGAACCTCTAATAATTCCCATTTTGTCACTCCCGCGAAGGCGGGAGTCCAGTAATGTCAAAAACTTATGGATTCCTGCTTTCGCAGGAATGACATTTTTAGAGGTAGCCTAAATTTTTGGTAGCGTTGTCAATAGGAGACCTGGAATAATGCGCTCCATTTATGAACATTAAGCTTCGCTTTT
>JAGXSW010000157.1 GCA_018333715.1 Syntrophaceae bacterium
CCCGGAAGGATTGAAGAGATTTCTGAAAAAGTCCAGAAATCTCTGATTACACCGATTAGGTACCGATTACACGGATTAAAAATTCATTGATAAATAAATGAAAATCTGTGAAATCATTTTTTTGAAATCTGTGAAATCAGAGAGCAAAAGATAGTTTTGCAGAGCTCTCTTGGAAAAGCCTTGACTCCCCTCAGCATCATTCTCGTCCTGATTTCAGCGCTCATCCACTCCTCATGGAATTTCTTCACCAAGAAGGGAAATTTTCCCGTGGAATTTTTCTTCTGGGTCTTCCTATGGGGAGTCCTTTTTTATCTCCCCTTCTTCATTGGGTTCGGTGTCTTTCCCTCCTTATTCCTCGCCCCTCCGCTGAAACTCTGGTGGATCGTCATCCTGTCAGGCTTTTTCGAAACGATCTATTTCATCTGTCTGATTGAGGCTTATCGCGTTGGAGATCTCTCCCTGGTCTATCCCATCTCCCGCTCCGCCCCGCTCTTCACCCAGATCTGGGCCATCTTTATCGGAGAGGTCCTCTCTCCGAGAGGGATGTTGGGAATTGGCCTGGTGATGGCCGGCATCTACATCATTTCTCTGAAAGATTTTCACTTAAATAATATTCTTTCACAATCTCATCGGCTTACTTCCCGGTCATACCTCCTGGCCTTCTCTGCAGCCATTGCCAGTTCGATTTATTCCGTCATTGATAAAGTGGGGGTTCAGATCATTCACCCTGTTTTTTACCTCTGGCTGATCAACCTCTCGATGACAATTTATACTGGGCTTTATTTGGCTCTGCGGAAAGAAAACCCTTTCTGGAAGGTCTGGGATGAATCAAAAAAGGAAATCCTCATCATTGCGGTCCTCCAGAATGCCGCCTATTTCCTGGTTCTCATGGCCATGCAGACGAGCAAGGTCAGTTATGTGGTGGCTTTCCGACAGGCAGGAGGTCTCTTCGGCGCAGTCATGGGAATCGTCCTGTTGAAGGAAAGTGACTGGAAAACCCGGATCACCGGAGCCCTCATCCTCACCCTCGGACTTGTGCTCATCGGTCTGGCGAAATAATGGGGGAAATCTCTATGTCAGCGCCTTTGAATAGAGGAGAAAAATGATTAACAGAAGGGCTGGAATGATTTTTTTCCATTTGTGGGCAATCTATAATGTGATAAAATATGGTAATTTAATCCTGCAAAGAGAAGGAGTATCAGATGAAGGTTATATTCCATCCACGATTTTTTGAAGTCTACACATCCGATCCGGCGGCGGCTCCGGGAAGGATGGAGCCGATGGTCAAGGCTCTCGAAGGAAAATATGAATTTGTCGAGCCAGAGCCTGCTACAGAAAGGGACCTGGAGAGGGTTCACGGAAGACAGCACATCCAATCCGTCAAAGGCGAACCGTTGGTCTATGAGATCGGTCTTCTATCAGCAGGGGGAGCCATTCTTGCAGGAGAATTAGGTTGTGGGGGTGAACCCGCTTTTGGATTGATCCGACCGCCGGGACATCATGCCAGCCCCCATTCCTGCTGGGGTTTCTGTTACTTTAATAACATTGCCATTGCCATCAAGAAGCTCCTTGGTGAAGGAAAGATCAAGAGCGCTCTGATTCTCGATTTCGACCTTCATTATGGGGATGGAACAGCGAATACGTTCAGTGGTTCCAAAAAGGTGAGCTACTTCCATCCCGAAGGCACAAACCGGCAGTCCTTTTTGAACGAGGTTCAAACATCCCTTCAGACGGACAAACCTTTCGATATCATCGGTGTCTCGGCAGGATTTGATCGTCATGAAGAGGATTGGGGAGGTCTGTTAAAAACCGAAGATTACCATTCCATCGGGAATTGGGTCAGGGAGTCCTCCATTGAAAACTGTCAGGGAAGACGATTCGCCGCCCTGGAGGGGGGCTATAACCATTCCGTCCTCGGAAGAAATGTTAAAGCCTTTCTTCAGGGATTCGGCGACTAAAATCGGGGTTGACAAAATACGGTTGACTTCTTAAAATTCTGCCAGTCTTGAGAAAAAACTGGGAACCGAACAAAGGAGAATGAGAATGAAAATGAGCAAAAAGGGGTTTGAAAACTACTGGAATCCCATTGTTGAAACCCTTCCTCTTGAGAAGATGAAAGAGCTTCAACTCAAAAAATTTAAGAATATTGTCCAGTGGGCCTATGAGCGATCAAAGTTTCACCGGAAACTCTACCAGGAGGCCGGTCTTGAACCCGGGGATATCAAATCCTATGAGGATGTGGCCAGGGTTCCCAAAGTCGAAAAGGCGATGATGCGGGATATTCAGAGGAAGGACCCCTTCCCTTACGGGGATGCCCTCTGCGTTCCGCTGGAAGAAGTCACTGAATTCCGGCAGACCAGCGGAACTACAGGGACTCCGGTCTATCAGCCCGATACTTGGCAGGACTGGGAATGGTGGGCGGAATCCTGGGCTTACCTGCTCTATGCTCAGGGATACCGAAGAACCGATCGGGTCTTTCTTCCGTTCGGATACAATATCTTTGTGGCCTTCTGGGCAGGTCACTATGCCGCGGAGAAGATCGGCTGCGAAGTCGTGCCAGGAGGAGTGCTCGATACGGAGGCCCGTCTCTTGAAGATCCAGGAGCTTAAAGCCACGGCCATGATGGCCACACCCACCTATGTGCTTGGAATGGCTGACACAGCCAGAAAGAAATTGGGAATCGATCCAGCAAAGGATCTCACCATCCGGAAGATTACCTGTGCGGGCGAACCCGGCGCAAGCATCCCCTCCACCAAACAGAGAATGGAGGAGGCCTGGGGAGCAAAGGTCTATGACCATGTGGGAGCCACGGAGATCGGCGCCTGGGGGTTCGAATGCACGGCCCAACCGGGAGGTCTCCATGTGAATGAAGCGCTCTTTCTCACCCAGCTGGAGGATATTGAAACAGGCGAGATCATCGAAGAACCTGGCCGAAGGGGAAAGATCGTCATCACGGCTCTGGACCGCATGGCTCAGCCCTGTATCCGTTTCGACTCTAAAGATGTGGCAGAGTGGTCAAAGGATCCATGCCCTTGCGGAAGGACATTCCGTATCATTAAGGGCGGTGTGGTCGGAAGGTCGGATGACATCACCAAGATCAAGGGCGTTCTCATCGCTCCTTCTGCGATTGAAGAGGTTGTTCGTTCCATCAAGGGGTTGAGCAATGAATTTGAGGCAGTGGTCATCAAGAAGGGCGATCTCGATGACATCACATTAAAGATCGAACTGTTGCCCGATGCCGAGGGAAATCGCGAAGCAATCCTCAACCAATTGAGAGATCAGCTCCGGTTAAAAACAAACCTCGGTTACAACATCGAGGTTCATCCGTATAACTCCCTGCCCCGTTATGAAGTGAAGGCCAAGCGGTTTAAGGATTTGAGGAAATAATACGAATAAAATGACATCACCCCCACCCTCACCCTCCCCCGTCGGAGGGGGAGGGGATTATCGGGGGAATTTCAAATGTATTTGTTTGTAACAATTTAGCGGTTTGAAATAAACTTTTTTAAAATCCCTCCTGACCTCCCTTTTTCTAAATGAGGTCCCGCGTTTCGCGGGATTTGGCAAAGAGGGGATAGGGGAGATTCTCCAATGATTATGTCGATTCAACCATCAGACTTTAATTATTCGATGAATTCGTTATCATTCGAGTAATTCGCAAAAGGAGATTGCAAATGAACCGAATGAAATTGAAAAAGATGGATGTCCGGATCAAAAAGATCAAGAAGGCGGCTGAGGAATTGAAAGAACTCTCCGGCGGGATTCAGGCGGTCGACCGGAATGCAAGCCGGATCCTCGCCTCGGTGAAGATGCTGGAGATCAACATCAGTGATATCTTGGATATCAACTTGTAACTTGAAACCTGTAACTCGTCACTGATTTTATAGTTTGATCCACTTGGGAACCACAACAATGTCTGAGGCGGTCACTGTAAATCGTTTTGCATCTTTCTCCAGATCATAACCGATCTCCATCCCTTCGGGGATCTGAACGTCCTTGTCAATAATCGTCCTCCTGACCTTAGCATGCCTTCCTACATCCACCCCTGACAGGAGGATGGAATCTTCAACCTCGGCGTAACTGTGGACCTTCACCCTCGGCGAGAGGATCGATCGTTTCACACTGCCTCCGCTGATGATGGAGCCATGGGAGAGGATGGAGTTGAGAGCCGTGCCAACCCTCCCTTCTTCCAGCAGGACGGTCTTGGCCGGCGGATAGGGCGGTTGATGCGCAAGAATGGGCCAGTCCGGATCGTAGAGGTTGAGCTGAGGGATCACAGCGACAAGGTCCATGTTGGCTTCGTAATAGGCATCAATCGTCCCGACATCCTTCCAGTACCCCATCCCTCCGCAATCGCCGTGTCTGAAATCGAAATGAAAGACGCGATCTTTTTTAATCATCGCAGGAATGATGTCTTTGCCAAAATCATGGCTTGAATCGGACCGGGCATTTTCGACCAATCGTCTTACCAGGATCTCCGTATTGAAGATATAGATCCCCATCGATGCGAGGATTCCTTCCGGGTCTCCGGGAATAGTCCTGGGTTCCTCAGGTTTCTCCTGAAATCCCTTGATCCGCCCCTCCCGGTCCACCTCCATAACGCCAAACTCTTTTGACAAACTTCGATCCATCCGGATGGAAGCCACGGTTAAATCCGCCCCCTTCTCCAGATGATAGGCGATCATCTTCCGGTAGTCCATCTTATAGATATGGTCGCCGGAGAGGAGGAGGACGAGATCCGGCTTCTCGTGCTGCAAGGTATAGATATTCTGAAAGATGGCATCTGCCGTTCCCTGATACCAGTGCTCATCGATTCTCTGCTGGGCCGGAATGACCTCTATGAATTCCCCCAGGGCGGTGGAGAGAATGTTCCAGCCCAATTGAATGTGGCGATGCAGTGAGGTCGATTTATATTGGGTGAGGATATAGATATGCCTGATATCTGAGTTGATACAATTGGAAAGGGTGAAGTCGATGATCCGGTAGATGGCGCCAAAAGGGACAGCCGGTTTGGCTCGATCCCGCGTAAGTGGATAGAGCCTCTCGCCTCTCCCCCCTGCAAGGAGCATGGTGACGACCTTCTTCATCTGGCCTTACCCTTTTCTAAAGAGAGCTCTGAAACACCGCTTTTCGCTCTCTTGATTACGCAGATTGTTAAAAAATGATTCCACAGATTTTTCTTTATTTTCAATGGATTTCTAATCGGTGTAATCGTTTCATAATCCGTGTAATCAGAGATTTCTGGACTTTCCAGAAATCTCTAAAAGCTCTTTCACCTTCACTTTCAGCTCTTCGAGATCGCTCGACTTCGTCACATAGGCGTCCGCCACCCAGCTCATAAAGTCCTCGCGATATCCGGAGTAAGAAGAATTGAGAATGATGGGAATTTTCCTGTCCTTTCCGACGATCCGGCCGAGAGCCTCCATTCCATCCATCACAGGCATGACGATGTCAAGGATGATCAGATCAGGCCTCTCCTCCTCCAATTTCTGGATCGCCTCTTTACCGTTTCGAGCGGTGATGACCTCGTAGCCTTCCGCCTCCAGCTCCTCCACATAGAGAAGCCTCAGACCCTCTTCATCCTCTACAACCAAGATCCTCTTCATAAAGATATTATCGGCAATCTCAGAACAAAAAACAATCCTTTTTTGTAACCCCTTAGAAGGTGTGAAAAAATTGGTGCACTGTGCCTCGGCGCACAGGGTTGGGGGTCTTGTCCAGGCTTTAGAACGCGGGGCATTAGATGTTATGGGTAACCTTCGTTTTCAGTAAGAAAGCGGTATGACTCAGGTTTAGGCAACATAGTTTAATATTAGAGGTTCCGCCCTAAAGCTTCTCCAATCCCTCCAACCCTGTGCGCCGGAAGGATGCCGATTCTGGAAAT
>JAGXSW010000158.1 GCA_018333715.1 Syntrophaceae bacterium
GTATTAAACCCCGCAGGAAGGTGCTGGATAAATAAGTATTTATGCTTACCCGTGACGGACGTCACTGCATTCTGGAAAACAATGAAGATAACCGGGGATCCTAAGAAATATCTCCTTGTTTTTTGGTTCAACTACCAAGTTGTTTTAGAACCAGCGTCCCCTCAATTAACGGTGAGTGAGTCTTAGCATTAAACTCTCTTTTCACGGAAATCAGCGGCGGCTACTCCTCGCCATCCGCTGAAGTGATTTATTAGGCAATTCCTTTTCTATCTGTTCATATGACAAATGGGGGAGACTCGCCTGTTTACGGGCATGCTCAATCGTCATGGCAACCAAATTGCCAGAGGTATCGAGATCGATGTAAATATTTTCATTTATCTCTTTGGTTTCAGCGACCTTACGGTCAGAAAACTCAACTAAGGCCGTGTCCGTATCTGAAAAATACTTTATCTTCATTTCGTTCCTCCCTTGAACCTCCTATCAAAGAAAGCATTATGAATCGCCTCCTCAATCCATTCCGTCTTTATTTTAGCACGGTCTGGTCTTTGTATGATATAGATAAAATACTGAGTAAATTCATCCTCTATGGTCTACCGACTGAAATCAACAGGGACTGTAAGCGATCCGCTGGATTGCCTTGTGTACGCCCGGCATGGGCGTGAACTTATGGTATTCCTGTATATGAATACTATCAAAAGTACGAGCCGAAGGCAAGGGCAAGAACAAAGGCTGTGTTTTCGCAAATTGACAGGTTAGGGGAATTATAGTATTTTTAACCACATGAGATTTCTGGAGAAGGCCAGAAATCTCTGATTACACCCCTGCCTGCCGGCAGGCAGGGATTAAGGAGATGGGGAAATCAAATCCTTATTGTCCACCCCCACCCTCACCCTCCCCCGTCGAAGGGGGAGGGAAATATCTGGGGAAATTTCAAATATTTTTGGCTAGTTTTTAGGGCTCTCAATAGATATATTTAGGATGGTGGTTGGTGAAAGAACTTCTTTCTCTTGTCTCAAAACCGGTCAGGTATCTGGGCCGGGAGATCAATTCAATCAGAAAAGATCCCTCTGAAGTCAGACTGAAATTCTGCTTCACCTTTCCGGATGTCTATGAAGTGGGGATGTCCCACCTCGGCATCCAGATCCTCTATCACATCCTCAACTCAAAGAACGGGGTGGCATGTGAAAGGGTCTTTGCTCCCTGGGTCGATATGGAGAAGATCCTGAGGGAGAAAAGAATTCCCCTCTCTTCTCTTGAATCGTCCACACCTCTCAATCAGTTCGATATTCTCGGTTTCTCCCTCCAGTATGAGCTCTGCTTCACCAATGTCCTCAACATGCTCGATCTCTCCAACATCCCTCTCTTTTCAAAGGATCGGGATGAAAGCTTTCCACTCATCATCGCAGGAGGGCCGACTGCCTTCAATCCGGAGCCTGTGGCTGATTTCTTCGATGCCATCGTCATCGGAGATGGCGAAGAGGCGGCGCTTGAGATCTGCGATGTGGCGCTCCAATGGAAAGAGTCTCATGGGAAAAAAGGCGATCTCTTAAAATCCCTCTCGGAGTTGAAGGGCGTCTATGTCCCCGGCCTCCGTCAGAACCATAAGATCCGGAAGAGGATCGTCTCCGATCTCAACCGCGCCCCTTTTCCCAACTGCCCCATCGTTCCTTATATGAAAGTGGTTCATGACCGCCTCAATGTGGAGATCGCCCGAGGATGTAAACGGGGATGCCGTTTCTGTGAGGCAGGGTTCATCTACCGGCCTTATCGGGAGAGAGATCCGGAAACGATCCGGGAGATCCTCAATGGTTCATTGAAACGGACGGGCTACGAAGAGATTTCCCTGCTCTCCCTCAGCGCAGGAGACTATTCCTCCATCGGGCCGCTTCTTTCGAATCTGATGGACCGATTCGAGGCAAAGCGGGTGGCGGTCTCTTTCCCATCATTAAGAATTGAAAGCATCGTCGGCCATCTCGCAGGTGAAGTGAAGCGGGTCCGGAAAACAGGATTCACCATAGCGCCTGAGGCCGCAACCGAAAGGCTCCGCAGGGTGATCAATAAGGAGCTGGATGAAGCCATCCTCTTTCAGGGGGTAAGTGAACTTTTCTCCATGGGCTGGAAGAACCTCAAACTCTACTTTATGATCGGCCTTCCCACGGAGAAGGAGGAGGACATTAGAGGCATCATCGACCTCTCCAGGAGGATCTCCTCTCAGGGAGAACGCCAGAGAATCCATCCACAGATCAGCGTGAGCGTCTCCACCTTTGTGCCCAAACCTCATACCCCTTTTCAGTGGGAACCACAAATCCCTCTCGAAACGATGAAAGAGAGACTCCAATTTTTAAAGGAAAATTTGAAGAGGAAAAATCTCCGTCTCAAATGGCAGGATCCCCATCTCAGCCTCCTCGAAGGAGTTTTCTCAATGGGAGACCGAAATTTATCGAGAGTCCTGGTCGAGGCCCATCGGCTCGGATGCCGGTTCGATGGCTGGAGCGACCAGTTCCGCTATGATCTCTGGGAGAAGGCCTTTGAGAAGGCGAATCTGGAGATGGCATCCTACACCCGGAAAAAGGAGTTTGAAGAAACCCTTCCTTGGTCCTTTATTGAGACAGGAATCGGAGCTGATTTCTTATGGAAGGAGTATCAGAAAGGCTTGAAGGAGGAGATCAGCCCTCCCTGCACGGCAAGGGATTGTCATCTCTGCGGCCTCTGTGACGGGAAAGAGGTTGTCGTGAGAGAAGGGCGCTCCGTACAAATGGAGTCGTCAAAAAAACCGGAAATGCGTGAGATTCGAAGGAAGGGCCTCATGATGAAATTTCGGTTGATCTTTGTCAAAAAAGGAGAGATCCGGTTTGTCAGCCATCTCGAACTGGCCCACCTCTTCTACCGGTCGGCAAAGAGGGCCGGTCTTTCCCTCCATTACTCCGAGGGATTTCACCCGATGCCGAGAATCGTCTTCGAAAAGGCCCTCCCGGTGGGAGTGGAGAGTCTGAGAGAGATCGTTGATATCGAGCTGGAGGGAAGGATCACTTCGACGGAATTGATGGGGAGGCTCAATCAGACCCTTCCGGAAGGAATTGAAATCATTGAAGCAAGGGAAGTCCTGTTCCCCCTTCCGTCTTCTCCTCCGCACCGGTCAGTCTATCGGATCTTTCTTGATCATCTCTTCTCAAAAGAGGAGGCCCAATCAAGGCTGAAAAAGAGCATGGAGAAAGAAGAACTCTTCATTCTCCAGGAGAGAAAGGAGAAGATGAGGAGGATCGATCTTCTTCCTCTGATCGAGAAGGCCGAAGTCAAGGAAGAAACAGAAGGGGCTGGCGAAAAGGGTGGGCCGGTCTTAGAACTCGTTCTTCGGAGCCTCAGCGGAAAGACGGCAAAGCCCAATGAGGTCATCGAAGCCCTTCTGGGCATACAGGGAGAAGCGCTCTCCCGGTGCAGAACTGTTAAGGTTGAATGAACTTAATAACCAAATCTCAAACACCAATAATCAAATAATCACCAATGGTTCAATAACCAATATTTAAAATTAAAACTGATCGTAACACTTTAGCCCTTTGAAAAAGTCCCCACTTTTGTCATTCCCGTGCTTGCGCGCCAGAGCGCTTCAGCGCGCAGGCGTGAAAACGGGAATCCAGAATTTAAAATCCCTGGATTCCTGCTTCCGCAGGAATGACAATCTTATTGGGTTAAAGTGCCAGACCTATTTCAAAGCGCTAAAGTGATACAACTGATCAATGAACGTTTGGTTATTGAATATTGGGCCATTGGAATTTATTTGGAATTTGGGATTTGGTTATTGGAATTTAATTTAATGGAGCGGATTATGGCCAACGAACTCATCATCAATGTGACGCCTCAGGAGACAAGGGTCGCCCTTTTGGAAGACCAGGTCCTTGCGGAACTCCACATCGAGCGTACCCGGGACCGGGGCATCATTGGAAATATCTATAAGGGGAAGGTCGTCAAGGTCTTGCCGGGCATGCAGGCCGCCTTCGTCGACATCGGACTGGAGAAAGCTGCTTTCCTCTATGTCGCCGATGTTTATGGAGGGATGGAAGAGTACGAGGAGATGGGTTTTTGGGGTCTGGAGATGACCAACCAATTCAATCCACCATCACAGATACAGGACCTTCTCTTTGAGGGCCAGGAGGTGCTGGTTCAGGTCTCCAAAGAACCCATCGGCACGAAGGGCACCCGGATCACATCCCACATCACACTTCCCGGCCGCTACCTTGTCTTCATGCCCACGGTGGAACATATAGGTGTCTCGAGGAGGATCCGGGAT
This sequence comes from Syntrophaceae bacterium, assembly GCA_018333715.1. Classification (GTDB taxonomy): domain Bacteria; phylum Desulfobacterota; class BSN033; order BSN033; family UBA1163; genus RBG-16-49-23. Next base: position 4,286 of record JAGXSW010000158.1, read on the forward strand.
GAGAAGGAAAGAAGGCGATTGCGGGAGATCGCCCAGTCCGTCAAACCTCCCTCGGGAGGCTTCATTGTGCGGACAGCGAGCGAAGGGGCGGAGCCAGAGGAGATTCGAAATGACATGGAGTTTCTTCTCCAGCTCTGGAGTAACGTCCAAAGGAGGAAGGAGCATGCTTCCGTCCCCTCCCTCATCCATAGCGACCTGACATTGATTCTCCGAATGATTCGCGATCTCCTCTCCCCTCAGATCAACCGGATCATCATCGATTCGAAAGAGGAACACGAGAGCATCGTCTCCTTCATCAATACCTATATGCCAAGGCAGAAATATGAGATTCTCCGCTATGAGGAGAAAGCCCCCATCTTCGATGCCTATGGCATTGAAATGGAGATCGACAAGATTCTCGGAAGGAAGGTGTGGCTCAAATCAGGAGGTTATATCGTCATCGATGTCAGCGAGGCAATGGTGTCCATCGATGTCAATACCGGCAGGTATGTGGGCAAGAGGAATCTGGCGGATACGATCCTGAAAACGAACCTTGAGGCAGCCAAGGAGATCGCCTACCAGTTGAGGGTTCGCAATATCGGAGGGATCATCATTATCGATTTCATCGATATGGAGAGGGATGGCGATAAGGAGAAGGTCTATCAGGCCCTGGAGGAGGCCATCAAGAAAGACCGGCAAAAGACCAACATCTTTAAGATCTCCGAGCTGGGGTTGGTGGAGATGACCCGTAAGCGGACTCGTGAGAACATCTCGAGAGTCCTCGGGGAGCCGTGCCCATATTGCGAAGGGGCGGGTCATGTCAAATCGAAGGCCACGGTCTGTTACGACATCTTCCGTGAGATCGAGAGAACAACCTCCCAACTGGGAGGCAATAGCATCATGGTCGAAGTCCATCCGGATGTGGCAGACCTCCTCTATGAGGAGGAAAGGGCCAGGGTGGAGGAGCTGGAAAGAAAGTTGAAAAAGAAGATCGTAATCAAGGCCAAGTCCGGCTTCCACCAGGAACAGTTCAACATCATCGAAGTTT
>JAGXSW010000159.1 GCA_018333715.1 Syntrophaceae bacterium
TCATGTGGGTCACTTTATAGTTTGGTATGTTGAGTAATTCTGTGATAGTATTTAACTGCATCGGGTTTTGCCTCCGGTAAAGTTTTGTTTCGCAGCTAAACTATACCAGATACGGCTAAAATCCGATGTACCTTTTTATCTGACTGTTATCAAAGAACTTTTAGAGGTCAACGCAACCATTTCAACTTTTTTACGAAAGAACCAGGTTTTTTATCCGTCCGGGTAAAGACGCAGAGGACCCCCAGGCACCTTCCTCCTGTAATGAGAGGAAATGCGGCATGAAAACGGATATCCTCGCCCCTCTGTGCCTCTCGGGTTGAAAATTTGAGCACTGCTTCCCGATCCCACAGAATAAGTGACTTATGGTCCCTCGCGCACTCTCCGCATAGACATTCGCCGATCTTGATCTGATTTGTAGTAAGGTCAAGAATTGTGGCCTCAGATGTTTCCCTGTGAACAGCGAGATCGAGTGTTTCATCAGGAGTGACCATGCATATTGTCCCGCCCTCAAGCCCTGTGATATGAAGCGCCTCATCCAGAACCTTTTCAAGAATTCCCTTCACTCCAGTAGTAGTAGTAGTAGTAGTAGTAGTAGTAGTAGTAGCGATAATGCGGTTGATGGCGAGAAGTTCCTCGTTGGCTATCCTGAGTTCCTCCTCCGTCTGCTTGTGTTCGGTGGTGTCGTGAAAGATTGCAAGCATATATAATCTATTGGATAGTTCGATTATCTCTCCTGATAAAAAACCGATGACAGTTTCGCCATTTCTGTGGCGGATACGGGTTTCGAACTCCCTGACCCGTCCCTTTTCCCTTAACAATGTGATGAACTGCTCACGATCCTTTTCGCTCATCCAGAGGTTTAATTCCAATGTGGTTTTTCCAATCGCTTCCTCACGATTAAAACCAGTTCTATGACAAAAAGCCTCGTTCACATCAATAATTCGTCCCTCTTCAATATCAGTCATGATGATCGTATCAGGACTGTTCCGGAAGGCTTTTGCAAACTTTTCTTCAGAACGTCGAAGTTCATCTTCCCTTTTTTTCGCTCTGTAATGTCCTCCACGCTTGACCAGGTGAAGTCTTCCCCCCCCTTTTTAACAATGAGACCCTGAAGACGTACCGGAACAAGATAACCGTCTTTATGTATGTATTCCTTCTCATAGGGGCCGTAACGCCCTTTGGTGTTGAGCGACTCCGATTGGAGTTGTTCCTGCTCGGCATATTTCAGGGGGGTAATATCCCAGTATGTCAATTTCAATGTCTCCTCAACCGTTCTGCCAATAATTTTTGCATAAGCTGAATTGACATCAACGGGGCTGCCGTCCATACGGCATAGGGCGAGTCCCATGACCGAGCTTTCGAAGAGGAGCCTGTTGTATTGCTCGCTTTCACGGAGTTCTTCTTCTGCGTGTTGGCGTTCGGCGAGTTCAGCCTGGATAATGGCATTCAATCTAAAATTCTCATCTGTGCGGTCGGCCTTTCGCTTCAGGATGCCCACCAATAGCGCCATCACTGGGATAACCCCTGTTAATACGATAATGCGTAAGAAGCTCTCCTCCGGATAGCGAAAGAGCTGGCCGGGAATAGAAAAGTAATATAAGGTATACAACCATGTGATCGCGGCGCTTATGAGTCCCTGGCGTAAACCTCCGACAAAAACGGAAAACGCAATCGCTAAAAGCAAAATGGGAGGAGGGTTGGGGATCCTGATCCAGGCCCATGCCGCTATTTCAATGATTGTCAGGGTGATCAGGGTGACAAGGATTCCCCCACCCTTCTTCCAAAGATTTGACTTCGAAGAAATAAAACTTATCTTATTCACCTTCTCTTGTCCCTCGCCTGCCCGCCGAAACTTCAGTGTAGGCGGGTCTTTCGTCCATTATCTCTCATTCCATCGTCTCTTACCGTCGGACAATCATTTCCATATCTTTCAGGGGCAAAGCATAGACATTTTTCGTTATGGGATAGAATTCTTCGCCGGCATAGATGACAAACCCCCTTGTACACGACAAATCCTCAAAGGCATTCCAGAACCCCCGCGAGACCCTGGCCCCTGCTGAATACTTGATCTCGATGGCTATCGGTTTATTCGCATCATCCAGAAGCAGCAGATCTATTTCAGCCCCCGCATTTGTGCGGTAGAAAAACGCCTGCCAGCCTTCAGGCAAAATCCCCAGCGCCTGTTCTATGACCAGCCCTTCCCATGAGCTTCCTGCCGATGGATGATCCTGCAGGTCTTTCAATGTCCTGATCCTCATCAATGAATGAAGCAGGCCTGAATCACGGATATAGACCTTCGGGGACTTTATCAACCTCTTTTTCAGATTGGCATGATAAGGCTGCAATTGTCTCACAATAAAAGTGTCTTCAAGTATGTCTAAATATCTCCTGATGGTCGGGGCTGACAATCCCATGCTGCCGGCAATCCGGTTTGCATTCCAGAGTTGCGCATGGGAGTGCGCGAGCATTGTCCAGAATCTCCTTAACTGCGCGGAAGGGACATGTATTCCAAGTTGAGGGATATCCATCTCCAGATAGGTCTTTATAAAAGAATCACGCCATGTAAAACTGGCATCGTTTGATTTCGCCAGATAACTGAGCGGATACCCGCCCCTGAGCCAGAGCCTGTTGAGTTCATCATATCCTATTTCCTCAAGATTAAGAGGCGTTAATTCATGGTATATGATTCGGCCTGCAAGGCTTTCAGAGGCATGTCGAATCAAATCCGGCGAAGCTGAACCGAGGATAAGAAACCTGCCTCCGACCCTCCTCTGATCAACCAATGCCCGTAGAAGAGGGAAAAGAGAAGGCAACCGTTGTATTTCATCTATAATCACAAGGGAATCCGCAAATTGACCGAGATAAATCTCGGGCTCAAACAATTTATCCTGATCAGAAGGCAGTTCAAGGTCAAGATAGATGCTCTTTTTCTTTATGGTATCCCTGAGCATTTTTGCAAGCGTTGTTTTACCTGCCTGCCGTGAACCGATCATACCCACAACCGGATATGCTTTCAGGGATGCTTGGATTTTATTATAAAGACGTCTCTCTATCATTCTTGTATATTAAAAGAAGCTATTTCATTTTACAAGGTTAATTTATCGCTCTCAAACTGCCAAAATTATATTTCTTCCCGAAGTTGATCGATTTATAGCCGTTGCCTTTTAATCGGGTTTCCACTTCCTATTTTTGGTCCTTCGTCTCTCTTATTTTTATTCCTGCCTTCTGCCTACTGTTTACTGATCACTTTTCTGTCGTCCTTCTTCCAATAAAAGGCTCATGGCTCAAGGTTCATGGCTCATGAAAAACCGTGCTTTTACCTTGTACTCATCGCCTTTTGCCTTACACTCTTTCTCTTCACTCCGAACTACGAACTCTCTACTCCGAACTTTTTTTCAAGCTCCGCTATCCTCTCCTCAACTCTATCATCCGCAGTTCCCTGCCCACAAAGAGCTTGTTCATCCGCTCAACTTCCTTTACCTTGGCTTCAAGTTCCCGTGTTCGCTCCCTGACCCGCTGTTCGAGCTCCACATTGAGCTTTCGTATTTCTTCCTCTGCTCGTTTACGCTCGGTGATGTCGGAACCAATGATCAGGATCTCCTTTATCTGGCCCTGCTCATCCAGCACCACCTTGTTCGTCCAGGCGATCCAGACTCGGCTTCCATCTTTTCGCATATTTTCATTGACATTATTTTCAAATGCTGCCGGATTGGCACAGATCTGGTCCATCAATGGTCGAAGATCCCTCCCCGTGCTCTCTGTTTCCGGAACAATGGTGCCGACGACATGACGACCAAGGATCTCTGCCTCTGCGTACCCGAAGAAATTCTGTCCATATTCGTTCATGAACGTGACCACGCCATTAGGCGTCCATCGAAGTATAATGCTGTTGGCATTCTGGACGAGTTCCCTGTATTTATATTCGCTCTCTCGCAAAGACCCCTCCACCCGCTTGCGGTCGGTGATGTCGGTAAAGACAGCCACGCTTGCCTCAAGGTTTCCTTTTTCATCGAAAACCGGACATGGCGAAATGATCATGTCTATTTTGCCTCCGTCCTTACGCAGCCAGGAAACCTCATAACTCTGACGTTCTCCCTTACGTCTCTTTCCCATCTGCTCCCGGATGACCCTCTGGTTTTCTTCATCGAATACGAAGTAAATTGACTTTCCGATCAATTCCTCCAATTCATAACCAAGCATCTCACAACCCCGTTTATTCATAAAAATGATCAACCCATCTTTATCCTGGACTCCGATCCCTTCGCCCATTGTATCAATTAAAGTGCGATTTTTCTCCTCACTTTTTCTCAGAGCCTTATCAGCCTCCTGACTTTCCATTTCCCGCTTTTCGAGCGATTCGGCCATACGATCAAAGGCATGGGCCAGTTGATCAAATTCTCCTGTTCTGTGGCGAGGTCTCATCCGGGCGCTCAGATCCCCGGCAGACAGTCGCCTTGTAGCCTCAATGAGGGCGTTTATTTGTCGCAGGATGAATACATTTCCACTCATCCAACCCAGAAAAACAACTGTTATAAATATAAGGCCAAGTATAACCAGGTTGCGGACCAAATTCCGATGAACGGACGACAAAATGTGATCTTTGGGAATGCCAATTTTTACGTAAACCTCGCCTACCGGAATACCCTTCAAGGGAAGGAATGCGTATATCCGAATGGCTCCATCCAGGCCCGGGGCTTCCATCAAACCTTCATGTTTGGTCAGAATAGTTTTGAGAAGGGGGGAGTCCGGAAGCTTTTTACCTGTCCACTTCGCCGGGTCGGGGTAACGGGTCAGAATGGTTCCATCGCGATCAAGCACCATAAGTGTTGCCCCTTTAACCATTTTGGTCTCTGCGGCAAAACGGTTGAACCAGGTCAGGTCGATCGCGGCGAAGAGGACAGACTGCACTTTGCCCTGTGAATCAAGAACAGGATACCCACAGACAAGAACAGCCTTATTTGTAATCCGGCCGACCACATACTCTCCGATGGAAAAGTCCTTCTTCTTAATGGCTCCTTTGAACCAGTTTCGGTCTCCTGCATAAGCCCGGCTTTGGGGGTCAACGGCATTACACGCAGTATGACCATCTAATCCGGCCACTCCAAGGTTCGCATAGTAGGGATATTTTTTTAGCAGATCAGCCATGAGCGCATTGCACTTCTTTTGATTTAGAACACGGACTTCCGGCACCAGCGCCAGCGTGGTGAGAATGAGCCTTGTGTCTTCAATGATTTCCTCTTGCCGATGGGCTGCAATTCGGGCAAGACGCAAAGCATCTTCATGTGCCTCATGGATAGCAGATTTTCGTTGTTCCAAGGTGTTATAGAAAATCAATCCTAAGGCAGGAACAGCCGCAATGACGACAATCAGGATCAAACGGGCCCGTAGGCTCCTCAATGAAAATCCTTTCATAAACTCACCTCCTGAAAAGTGACTAAAGTGATCAAAGTTTAAAGCGCATAAAGTGCCTAAAATCAAAAGTTTATGTTTGGCATCAGAGTGATCCAAAACCTAACCTGGCATAGCCAGAACCGTAGAAGTTTTGGGGGTTTCAAAAATCTGAAATTCTAATAACGACACACGAAAGGAAATCAGGGAAACAGGATGCAGAGCATCAGGCCATCAGGTTACCAGGGAGATTCAAATGAAAAAGAATGGCTAAACCTGATGTCCTTATTTCCTGATATCCACAACCTGATGCCCTGATCTTCTGATTCGCCTGAGAGCGCGCTTCAACTTTGAATTTGCTTGGTCGATAAAAATTTTGTTGCCATTTCGCGCACAATTTCATTTATAAGGGACTAATAGGGGTCAGCATAGGAATTAATCAATTCATGAGGAATGCCCGGGTTGGAACTCCTTTTGGAAACTGGTCCGTTGATCTTTCTTCCCCTGTTAGAAAAGAAAGTTGATTCAAAACCTTTTTTTTGATAAAAGTATTGTTGAAAAGGAGACCTATGAAATGGAGCCCTTAAAGATACTCGTGGTGGATGATGAAGCCCCTCTCCGGGAGATCCTTCAAAGGGGCCTGACCCAGATGGGCGGGTTCTCTGTCGAAGTGGCCCCAAATGGTCTGGAGGCGATCGAAAAGATCGAGAAAGATATCTTCGACCTCATCTTAACCGATCTGATGATGCCGGAGATGGATGGCATGGAGCTTCTCAAGATGATCAAGGGCACCAGGCCGGAGATGCCGGTTATCATGATGACAGCCTACGGGTCGATCGATACCGCTGTGGAGGCGATGAAGACCGGGGCCGATGACTACATCACCAAGCCCGTTGACCTCAGAGACCTCCTCCTCCGCATCTCCAAAGTCCATCAGGAAAACCGCCTTCTGCAGGAAAACCGTCTCCTGAGAATGGAGTTGAGAAAAAAATTCGAGTTTTCCAACATCATCGGAAAAAGCCGGAAGATGCAGGAGGTTTTCTCCCTCATCGAAAAGGTGGCTTCGAGCATCAGCACCGTCATCATTTACGGAGGGAGCGGAACCGGGAAAGAACTCGTTGCCAAGGCCATCCATTACAACAGCCCGAGGACGGATCAGCCTTTTATCCCTTTCAATTGCAGCGCCATTCCCGAAACCCTTGTGGAGAGCGAACTCTTCGGTCACACTCGCGGCGCCTTCACCGGAGCGGTTCAAACCAAGAAAGGGCTGTTTGAGGAAGCCCATGGCGGGACCCTCTTCCTCGATGAAATCTCCACCGTCCTCCCATCCATTCAGGTGAAACTTCTCAGGGTCCTTCAGGAAAAGGAAGTGATGAAAATAGGAAGCGCCGAGAGAACGAAGATCGATGTCCGGATGATTGCGGCCACGAACGAAGATCTCGAAACCAATATGAAGAATGGGAAATTTAGGGAAGACCTCTTCTACCGTCTCCATGTCTTTCCCATTTTCCTCCCGGACCTGAAAGAAAGAAAGGAAGATATTCCCCTCCTGGCCTATCACTTCCTCGATCTCTATTCGAAGGAAGCAAGGAAAGAGATCAAAGGAATCTCGAAAGAGGCGATGAACCTCCTTCTGGAATATCACTGGCCGGGAAATGTCAGGGAACTGGAGAACGCCATCGAAAGGGCGGTCATCATGGCGGACGGAGAGTTTTTGACTCCTCAGGATCTTCCCGGAGATTTGATAGAAGGATTTTCCTTCCTGATCAGAAGAGGGGCAAAGGGCCATAAATCCCTCGATGAAATCAAGGCTGAATATATCGCCCAGATATTGAAGCAGACCAATGGGAATAAAAAAGCGGCCGCTGAAATTTTGAAGGTCAACCCCAGAACGCTCTACCGATTCGAAAAGAAGGGTCCCTCGGGGGACTCCCCTTAATTTGAAATCCTAACCTCATGAAAACTGATTCTACTTAGAAAAATAAGCTATTTAACCCCACCCCCACCCTAACCCTCCCCCTGAAGGGGAGGGAAATTGCAATGTTCCTTCCCTTCAGTGGGAGGGAAATTGCAATGTTCCTTCCCTTCAGTGGGAGGGAAATTGCAAAGTTCCTCCCCTTTCAAGGGGGAGGTGAGGGGGGGGATGGGGTATCTGCCGGAATCCCGCCTTGGCGGGATTAAACTTACTATGGTGAAAATAAATCGTATCCTTAAAATCTCTGCCAAAGCGGGAATCCAGTTCGAAAATACTGGATTCCCCCGTACCAAGTACGGGGCAGGCTTAGCCAAGCCCTGAATGACAATCAAAGCAAAGGATTTTTTAACGCATCACACTAGGTTTGCCGTCGGTTTCGTTGACTACCCCAGGAAACAGTGTTATTAACTGTTTATGAGACATTTTAGAGCGAGAGCCCTCTCCGTCCTGTTTTCACTCGTCCTTCTCAGTTCATGCGCAAGCGCTCAGAAGGTTGATCCATCAACGCCCCAGCCGGCCCCTTCTCCACCGGTCAAAGAATCCCTTCAGAAAAAGACGCCTCCTCCCAAACCCCGCGCCTATTATCACTTCCTTCTCTCCCAGTTAAAACTGCGAGAGGGGAAGATCGATGAAGCCATCGAAGATCTCAAAGAGGCGATTAACCACGATGAAAAAGAGCCTTCACTCCGAGTGGAGCTGGCCTCTCTCTATATCTATAAGGGACGCATGAACGAGGCGATTGAGGAGTGTCAGGCAGCTGTGCGTGCGGACCCCCTTTACCTGACCGCCCACCTCCTGCTGGGCGGGATATACTCCTCTCTGAAAAGGAACGAGCTCGCCATCAACGCCTACAAGAAGGCCATTGAGATTTCGCCCCGGCATCGTGAAAGCTATCTCTACCTCAGCTCCCTCTATGCGGAAGGCAGGGAGTATGAGAAAGCGATCCATTTGCTCCAGCAGTTTCTCAAAATCGAACCCAACTCCGCCATGGGTCTCTACTCCCTCGGCAGGATCTACGCTGAGACAAAATCTTATGAAAGGGCGGAGGAATATTTTTTGAAGGCCCTCGCCATCGAACCGAATCAGATCTCCGCCCTGATGGATCTGGGAATCGTCTATGAGATCCGGAACGAGACCCGGAAGGCCACAGAGGTTTATCAAAAGATTCTTACCCTCCATCCGGACCACAAAGGGGCGAGAAACCGGCTGGGGCAGACCTATATCAAAGAGAAAAAACTGGATCAGGCATTAACCCTATTTCAGGAGCTCCAGAAATCTAGCTCAGGCGATCTCAACATCCGGACAAAGATCGGCCTGATCTATCTCGAACAGGGGAAACTGGACCAGGCCATTCTCGAGTTCAACTTTGTCCTCGGCGCTACGCCCGGAGACGACCGGGTCAGGTATTATCTGGGAGCCGCTTATGTGGAGAAAGAGGCGCTCGATCTTGCCATTTCGGAATTCAAAAAGATCCCCGTTGAATCGAATCTCTTTGCTGACTCACGGAGAAGCATTGTTCTGGCGTTAAGCAAACAGAAAAAGATGGGAGAAGCCATTCAAATCATGGAGGAATCGATTCAGGCCAAACCAAAAGAGGCGGACCTCTATCTCATTCTCGCCGCCCTCTTCGAAAAAGAGGAGCAGTTGCCGAAGGCCCTCCAAACTCTCAATAAAGGGCTGGCGCAAAACAGGGAAAATGTCGATCTTCATTATCAGCTCGGCGCGCTCTACGATAAAATGGGAGACTTTGAGAAGATGGTCTCCGGGATGA
>JAGXSW010000160.1 GCA_018333715.1 Syntrophaceae bacterium
ATATTCAGTAAAGATTTCTTTGCTCAAACAAACCGTACAGTCACCTTGAATGAAAAGAGAGAGAGTTAAAGCTGGATTGCTCTGGGGCTTGAGTAGCGCTGAAACAACGACGTTGGTGTCAACCACAATTCGGAGCATATTGTCAATAATTATTTCTTAGATTTAGGTCGACGGTAAGCTGCAATTTCAGCGTCGATTTCTCCATCGCTGATCTTATCCAGCCCAGCTTTTTTAGCACTGAGTTGAATGGTGGTTAATATCTCCGGCTGTTTAATGATGTTTCTCAAATAGTCCTCCACGCCTAAAATCACGACCTTGGGTTTCCCTCGCCGACTGACTAAAAAACGGGTCTTTCCCTTTTCTGCCTTCTCCATAAGTTCCCCAAAACGAGTCCGGGCAGAAAGAGCATCGATAAGTTTTGTCATAGATTTTGTCTGCATGTTGATCCTCCAAAACGAACTAATTAGTTAAATGTTTAATCTATTTAAAGGATAGCAGAAGGGACTTTCTTAGTCAACATGGTGTGAAAAGGAAAGGCTTATCCTAAATATCTTCCGAAGACTAAGGAAGTGCAATTGCCTCCAAAAGCGAACGAGTTGGAGAGCACGACCTTTACTTCTTTTTCCCTTGACTTCTCCGGGACGTAATCGAGATCACAATCCTCATCACCCTCCCGGTGATGAAGGGTGGGAGGAATGAAATTATAAACGATGGAGAGAACCGATGCCACTGCTTCGATGGCGCCTGCCGATCCCAGGCAATGCCCCACCATCGACTTGATAGAACTGACAGGAATGGCATAGGCTCTCTCTCCAAATGCCTTTTTGATGGCCATTGTCTCAACCTTATCGTTCAGGGGTGTGCCCGTTCCATGGGCATTGATATGATCGACCTGATCAACGGAAATACCACCTTCTTCCATAGCCTCTTTCATCACTCGAGCCTCAACAAATCCATTGGGTTCAGGAGCGGTAATATGATAGGCCTCGCCGCCAATGCCATAACCCAAAAATTCGGCAAGGATCTTGGTCCCCCTTTTCATCGCCGCCTCAAAACCTTCCAAGATTAAGATGGCCGCTCCTTCACCCAGGGACATCCCGGCCCTTTTCCGATCGAAAGGCTTACAGGGAGAAGGATCCATCGCCTTAAGGGAATTGAATCCGCCAAATGTGAGCTCGCTCAGTCCATCGCTTCCTCCACAGACCACTGCCTTCACTTCCCCTTTTTTGATGAGATCGGCTCCATAACCAATAGAGGTCGCCGATGAACTGCAGGCTGTGGTGATGGTCAGCTTTGGGCCTGAAAATCCGAATCGCTCCGAAACCCGGCTGGTGGTAAAACTCGGAATGAACGGGAGAATAAGAGAAGGAGAAGACTTCCCTTTAACGAGGATTTCACGATGATAGGCCTCCGCCTCGAACATGCCTCCTGCGCCCGCCCCCAGGCAGACCCCTATTTCTTCCGGAGAATAAGAATCGATTCCGGAATCTTTAACCGCCTCTTCTGCCGCTATGAGGCCCAATTGATCCGTTCTGGAAAGTCTTTTCAGATCTCTCTTCTTAAAATATTTCTCGGGTTGATAACCCCTGACTTCGGCTCCGATCCTGGAGGGATATTTTGAGGTATCAAAAAGGGTGACCGGCCCTATGCCTGAACGGCCCTCTTTCAGGGATTGGGTAAACTCCTCCACACTCTTCCCGATCGAACAGAAAATACCCATGCCTGTAATGACAACGCGCTTCGATTTCATCGGACTGCCTAATGTATATCATTTTCAATCAAGGGCTCGCAAGACAGCCTTGTATGGCAAAGTTAAACCGGCTTCTTGATAGATAGAAAAAACTGGGGTATTATAAAACATCTCAAAAACGAACATATGTCGAAGATATGTGCGAAGGGAGGAATGATGATGGACGGTAAAGAACGATTGAATGCTCTCGAAGTGGCCCTCAAAAATGAGATGGTGGAGAGGGAATTCTATCTTAAAAACGCTGAGAGGACGAAGAACCCTCTCGGCAAGGCCATGTTCAAACAGATTGGCGATGAGGAGCTGGAGCATTACGAACGGCTGAAACAGCTCCATGAAAAGTGGGCGAAACAGGAGAAATGGCCAGAGACCGTGCCCTTGAAGGTGAAGGACACCAACATCAAGCAGGTCCTTAATGGCTTGGGCAGAAAGGCCGAGGAGACATCAAAAGGAGATGCGAGCGACCTGGAGGCGGTGAGGAAAGCTCTCGATTTCGAAGCTAAAGGTGTCAAATTCTATGCCGGTCTGAGGGATTCAGTGACCGATCCCAAAGAGAAGCAGTTCTTTGACCTTCTCTCTAAGATCGAGCACGAGCATTACCTCTCTCTTAAAGATACTGAAGAGTATTTCATCGATCCTGCTTCCTGGTATCGCAAGATGGAACATCACACCCTCGACGGAGGGTAGACTTACATTTTAGGGTTCCTCTAAAAATGTCATTCCGGCCCCGATTTCCATCGGGATAAACTCCAGCCGGAATCAAGAACCTCTTGTTATCATTGGACTCATTTCAGTTCCGGAGTGACAAATTGATAATTATTAGAGGTTCCCTTTAAATTTCGGATTGAGGATTGGAAAATCTGAAATCAGAAATTAGCGGGGAACAAACCTGGATAGAATCCAGCTAACAATGCTGATCAGGATCGATCCCAAAACCGCCCCCCAAAAACCATTGACATGAAATCCCCTCACCAGGGCTGAGACCAACCAGAGCATCAGTCCATTGATGACCATCAGAAAGAGTCCCAGGGTCAAAACCGTGATGGGAAGAGTGAGTAAGACCAGAATGGGCCGTATGATAGCATTGACGATCCCCAGAAGAAAAGCGGTCACTAAAGCCGCCCAGAAGCTATCCACCCAGATCAAGCCTGGGAAAAGGTAAGCGATGATCAGGATGGCTGCCATATTGATAATCAATCGAACGATGAAGAACATAGATCCCCTCCCGAAATTTTATAATTTTTAATATATACCCATCCTCCTATCCCGTCAACCCGGGCTTTTTCTGGCTTCTTCCGCAATCGGTCATTGACAGACTCCGCTTAATTTGTTAACCTCTATCAATATAAAGGTTAACAATTAATGTTGAAGGAGCCTTTTATGCCCGTTGAAAAATTGCGAATGGTCGTTCTTGCCTCCCTGATGGCAGGTCTGATGGCAGTGGGAGCCTACATTCATGTCCCCATCGGGCCTGTACCCATCGTTCTGACAAACCTTTTTGTCCTTCTCGCAGGTCTTCTTCTTGGAAGCCGCTGGGGGATCGCCAGCGCAGGCCTCTATCTCTTTGTGGGAGCCATTGGCATGCCCGTCTTTTATGGCGGCAAAGGGGGGCTGGCCCACATCTTCGGTCCGACCGGAGGTTACCTCTTCGGATTCGTTCTCTGTGCATGGATGGCAGGCTTCATCTCTGAGCGGATCCGACATCGTTTTGGAGGAGAAATCTTAGCTGTAATCATCGGATTGCTCATCATCTATGGGCTGGGAGTTCCATGGCTGAAGATGGTCGCCAAAATGTCGTGGTCAAAAGCGCTGATGGTCGGGATGATTCCCTTTCTTATTGGAGATGCTGTAAAAGCGATTGTTGCTATTGTCCTGGCCCGTGCGGTCAGACCGATGTTAAATCGACAGATGCAAACTGTCTCCACCCTCACCCCCACCCTCTCCCATCAAAGGGAGAGGGAGAAAAACAATGATCGAAATTAAAAATTTACACCATCGTTATCCTGATAGGACTTATGCCTTAAGGGGCATTGATCTCACCATCTCTAATGGAGAGTTTCTTCTCATCTGCGGGTCCAATGGAAGCGGTAAAACCACCCTGCTCCGGATTATGAGCGGTCTTCTGAAACCCTCGGATGGATCAATTTCTATCAATGGCCATAACCCCGTGAACAACTCTCGCAAAGTAAGACAGATCGTGGGAATGGTTTTTCAAGACCCGGACAGTCAAATCGTCGGAGAAACAGTGAGAGAAGATGTAGCTTTCGGACCTGAAAACCTGGGGTTATCTTTTAAGGAGATCAACGAACGGAGGGATTGGGCAATCGAGAAGATGGGCCTTCAGGGTCTCTCAGAAAAACCCTGTTACTTGCTCTCCGGAGGAGAAAAGAGGCGGCTTGCCATTGCCGGCGTGATGGCCATGAAGCCGGAGGTGATTCTCTTCGATGAACCCTTTTCCCATCTCGATTATCCCGGCATTCAAGAAGTCCTGAGATATATGATTCAATTGCATCAGGAAGGGCATACTCTGGTGGTCACTACTCACGATGTTGAAAAGGTGATCTGCCATGTGGATCGGACCGCCATCCTCCAGAATGGAGAGATCAAGGCATTAGGTTTCCCAGAGAGCCTTGTGAAGGAACTTTCTCGCTTTGGGGTGAGACCGCCCTGTTATGTGCTTCTCGGAGGGGAGAAAATCTCATGGCTCGAATAGTCCTTCACTACTTCCCTGGAAATTCTCTTCTCCACCGTTGGGATGGACGATGCAAATTTTTTGGACTCCTGATGATCACGGCAACTCTTATTCAAACAAGAATCTCCTGGTTCATCTTCGATTCGATTCTCCTTGTCGGTCTCTTCTTCCTTTCACGATTTCCCTTCAAACAGCTTCTCCGTGAGCTCAGATTCTGGACCATCTTCCTTTTCATCCTATTTCTATTTCAGTCTCTTTTTACACCTGGACTCCGCCTCCACTCATTTCCATGGCTCCCTGTCAGTAAAGAAGGGCTCCTTCTGGGAGGACTGACCTGCTGGCGATTGGGTCTGATTCTCGGTTATGCCGTGGTTTTTACAGCGGTGACCCGCCCCCGGGAGCTTCGCGATGCCTTGATCTGGATTTTAAAACCTATTCCAACGCTGCCTGAAAGACGAATCGGATTGATGGTCTCCCTCGCCCTCAGGTTCTTTTCATGCACTCTTGATCAGGCAGAAGAGGTCCGTCTGGCTCACAGGGCGCGACTGGGGGACCGAAACAGAAATCCTTTTCGAAGAATCAAATTCACGGCGCTCCCCATTCTTCGCCGCTCCATATTACAGGCAGAAGATGTCACCCTTGCGCTTGTTGCAAGAGGCTACCGTGAGGACATGCCCCTGAAGCTTTCAAAAATACCTTTCTCTCACCTGACGACTCTCATCATTTTTTTGGGGGCTTTAATTGGGGTATGGTTTCTTGTTTAATGGAATCTCTTTCTGGCAGTTTTCCACTAATAGATTAAAAAAAGACCCCAGGGGTAACCCCCGGGGTCTTTCCTCTTTTCACTTCAATGTAGTCTCTCTCAGGCTGCCGGGGTTACGTTGGTTGCCTGGGGACCCTTCGGTCCTTCGGAAATATCGAATTCCACCTCATCTCCTTCATAGAGGGTTTTGAAACCGTCCTTTTTGATGGCGGAGAAGTGTACGAAGACATCACCTCCATCATCTCTGGAAATGAACCCGAAGCCCTTCTTCTCATTAAACCACTTTACTTTACCTTTGGCCACTACAACTCACCTCCTCTCCTTTCTAAACTGCGTAAGTTGTAATAGCCTCTGGCGCGCAATAAAAAAAGGCCACAGAAGTTTGAGATAAAAACTTTGTGACCTCTCTTTCGATCCAACCACATACTCCTTACAACTTACTGTTAGAGGATTATTGACAAATCCTTTTTAAATGTCAAGCCTTTTTTCTTCTTGGCCCTGTGATAAACCTCCGAAATCCTCTTTTGAATGTTTGCAGCCTGCTTCACTGTTCCTGCCTCTATCCCGCAAATAGCGGCCGGTTGTGAGTGGCAGGTTGTTCAGACAAAAAAAGATAAGCCTCTCTCAATTTCTCAGAGAGAAAAGTGGTAAGTGGTTAAAAAGTTGCGCCCTTTGCGCTATGCCGCGTTCAATCAGGAATCCATCTTTGACAGTGGCACCCCTGCAACGCCGATATTCTCTTTTGGGACTTCGTTGAGAATGATTCGAACCTTTTCTGCTGGAACCTGAAGCGCCTCGACAATAGCATCCGTCACTTTCTTAATGAGATGTTCCTTCTTCTCCGGTGTTCTTCCCTGAATCATGCTGATCTGAACGATGGGCATCTTTTTCTCCTTTCTATGCCCCTCACCCTTCCTCTCTCCCCCGGGGGGAGAGGAAGGGGTGAGGGGGTTACGGTTTAAACACCTTCCACCATGGATTCTTTCCGCCACCAAATTTTTCTAAGATCTCAATGGCCAACTGGATACCATTTGACACATTTTCTTCTTCAATTCCAGGGGCAGTGAATACATAGACCACAATATTCTTGCTGGATGAATCGATCTTGGTTTTGAAATCAGGCCCCTGAAAGAGAGAACAGACGATTTCTTTCTCATCGCGAAGGACGATCTCATCTTTCTTACAGATGATCATCTTACTTGAAACAGCCTGAAAGGTTTCTCCTTCATGGGCTAAATCGAGCCTCCATGGACCCTCGAAACGGTCCAGGTCCTGAATGGCCATGAGAATTCCATGAGACATCTCTGCGATGATATGGGTGTCGATATAGAGGTTGTGGATGGGGAATCCCATTTCAACGGTCCGCTTCAAGTGACCAGGAAGGGGACAGGGATATTCCCAGTCATTAAAAAATTTATCGTAGACATTGACCCGTTCTTCGATTTGGGCAAGGTTGGTCCTCCTTTTCATCTTTCTCAGGAGATCCCTTTTGTAGAGCTTGAAGGCTTCGCTCTTTTCAAAATAGACACAGTCCTGGATCGTCCCGATCCCGAAACTCAGTTCGGGAAATCGTTGGCAATAGGCATCAGTAATAGTGAGTGAAACTTCTCCCTGCATCACAACTTCTTCTCTAAAAAACCTTTAACACTATGCTCTTAGCGCTCTGCCCCATGCTATCCTGGCACATAAAGCCGTCTCAGTTTGTGGATCTCCCGGATTCGAGACTCCGCATAGCGATTGGCCGCTTCCACGGGGGGAATTCCTTCCTTTTCAGCCATCTCGAAAATATGAAGGAGGCGATCATAAATTCTTTCGGTTTTCATCCTGACCCGTTCCGGATGATAGCCCTGTTCTTCATCAATGGCCTGGATAACGCCTCCGGCGTTGATGATGTAATCCGGGGCATAGAGAATCCCACGCTCATGGAGCATCCGGCCGTGGCGTTCCTCATCCTCTAATTGATTGTTGGCGCAACCCGCAACGATCCTGCATTTCAATTTTGGGATGGTCTGATCATTCAAGATGCCGCCAATGGCGCTGGGAGAGAAGATATCGCAATCGACCTCATAGATTTCTTCGGGTTTGACTGCTTTGTATCCATATTTCGTCTGGAGGCTCTGAAGCGTTTTCTCGTTGACATCCGCGGCGATCACCTCCATGCCCCCTTCCTTTAAATATCCCAGTAAGGGCACACCCACAGCCCCAAGT
The DNA here is from genome assembly GCA_018333715.1 of Syntrophaceae bacterium. Lineage (GTDB taxonomy): Bacteria > Desulfobacterota > BSN033 > BSN033 > UBA1163 > RBG-16-49-23. Next base: position 7,411 of record JAGXSW010000160.1, read on the forward strand.
CCCTGAACAGCGATCTTTTTGCCTTTTAAGTTATTATCGCCCCAGAGAAATTGGGCGCAGGCTTTAAGCCCCACAAAGACCCCGTAAGCGGTGATGGCTCCCGTATTGCCGGAGCTTCCCTCCTCTTTAGGCTTCGCCAGAATGTAGCGGGTCTCCCTGCCCATGATTGAACCGTCCGCTTCATTGAGATTGAGGTCAGCGGCCCCTGTGACAAAACGCCCTTTCAATATCTCAATAAATCTCCCATAAGTTCTGAGGTAGGCTTCGGTTTTATCTTTCTTCGGATCGCCCCAGATCACCCCTTTCCCGCCTCCCTTATCCTCATCAGCCGCCGCGCATTTGTAGGTCATTGCCTTTGAAAGCCTCATTGCATCCCTAAGGGCATCCTCCATGGAGGCGTAGTTAACCATCCTCGTCCCGCCGCAGGCATGACCGAGTGTTGTGTCGTGAATGGCGATGATCGCCTTCATCCCTGTTTCTTTGTCGTAGTTAAAGATGACCTGTTCATGTCCCTCTTTCTTCATTAGTTCGAATATATCCATCGTTCTCCCCCCTTTTAGATTCTTACATGGTTAACTTTGAGAATTTATCTCTAACACTGGTCAATGAATCCTGTCATTCCCGCGAAGGCGGGAATCCAGAAATATCCGCACAAAGAACATCCTGGATTCCTGTTTCCACAGGAATGACGAAAAGGTGATGCCAAAATTTCAAATATCTTTTGTTAGATTTTTATCCCTTGTTTATTATACCCTACCCATTTTTTAACCCTCTGTCAATTGTCCAAAGGGAGAACTCTGAAAAATGATTCGTTAAAGGTAAAGGCAAGGAAACCGGTTTCGGTTAAGTGAAGGGTTAAGGCTAAAGATTCTCG
>JAGXSW010000161.1 GCA_018333715.1 Syntrophaceae bacterium
CTGGGTGCGGGGAGATGCTCCTGCGCCAAAGAGGTGGCGCAGAAATCAAAGATCATCTTCATCATTGTTCCTGACACGCCCGATGTGGAAGCCGTGCTCTTCGGTCCGGAGGGTGTGGCGGAGGGCTTAAAGCCAGGCTCCATTGTCGTGGATATGAGCTCGATCTCACCGCTTGCGACAAAGGAATTTGCAAAGAAGCTGGCTGCGATGGGCGTGGAGATGCTCGATGCGCCTGTTTCTGGAGGCCAGGTCGGAGCTGAGAACGCCACCCTCTCGATCATGGTGGGAGGAAAAGAGGAGGTGTTCAATCAGATCAAGCCTTTCTTTGAACTGATGGGGAAGAACATCGTTCATATCGGCGGCAATGGAGATGGTCAGACCTGTAAAGTGGCCAACCAGATCGTTGTGGCCTTGACCCTTGAGGCGGTGGCGGAAGCCCTTCTCTTCGCCTCAAAGGCAGGCGCTGATCCGGTGAAGGTCCGGGCCGCGCTTCTCGGAGGATTTGCCCAGAGCCGCATCCTGGAGATCCACGGGGAGAGAATGATCAAGCGGACCTTCAATCCGGGTTTTCGTGTCCGGCTTCACCAAAAAGATTTAAACATCGCCCTTCAGTCCGCACGAAGCATGGGATTGAGTCTGCCCAATACAGCCACGGCGCAGGAGCTCTTCAATGCCCTTGCCGCTCAGGGAGGAAGCGAACTGGACCATTCTTCTCTGATTACGGTCCTCGAAAAACTTGCCAATCATGCAATCAGCGGTTAGCGGGTTTGTAGCGCCCTCGTTTACCGGGGGCACAACTCCACGTCGGCAATTAATGCCGACCGCTACTCAATCGCTAAGCCAGATGAGGAGGTTGAGATTTATGGATGTGGGTCGTCAACTGATGCTAATTAATGGGCAGTGGGTTGAGAGTTCGGACGGCGAATTCATCCCGGTTGAAAACCCGAGCCGGAAAGGTTCGATCATCGGAGAAGTGCCCCGTAGCAGGGCAGTGGATGTGGATCGTGCGGTCCGAGCCGCTGCGAAGGCTTTTGAAGATTGGAAGCGGGTCAGTCCCCGTGAGCGGGGCAAGTTGATGATCAAAATGGGTGAGGCTCTCGAAGTTAAAGCCAATGAGATTGCCCGCATCATTGCCCTTGAAACAGGAAATGCCATTCGCACGCAGTCACGACCTGAGGCCATGCTCACTGCGGACATCTTTCGTTACTTCGGCGGAGTGGCAAGCGAGATCAAAGGAGAGACCATACCTCTCGGAGAGAATCATCTCAGTTATTCGCGGAGAGAACCCATCGGTGTCGTGGGAGGAATTGTCCCATGGAATTCACCGGCAGGTCTTGCCGCGCTCAAGATTGCCATGGCGATCACTGCGGGCAACACTCTGGTTCTTAAACCCTCTTCGGAGGCGCCCCTTGCTGTTCTAAGGGTGGCAGAGATCTGTTCTGAAATTCTGCCTCCGGGAACGCTCAATGTAGTCACCGGAACCGGATCGGAGTGCGGCATTCCTCTGGCAAGACATCCTCTTGTGAGAAAGCTCTCCTTTACCGGCTCCCATGAGATTGGCAAGACGATCATGGAAGCGGCCGCCGAGCGCATCGTGCCGGTTACCCTTGAACTGGGAGGTAAAAGCCCGCAGATCGTTTTTCCAGACGCAGATGAACTTCAGGTGGTGGATGGGGTCTTTCTGGCCATGCGATTTACAAGGCAGGGCCAATCCTGCACCGCTGGTTCGCGCCTCTTTCTTCATGAATCAATCTATGATTCCTTCCTGGAAAAGCTCGTTAAAAAGCTGAAGAATCTTAAGATCGGCGATCCACTCGATGAATCAACGGATATGGGGGCACTCATCAACCGGACTCAGTTTGAGAAGGTCTGTTCTTATGTGGAAGATGGAATCCGGCAGAAAGGGGCGCGCCTTCTGGCAGGTGGTCTTCCGCCGAAAGAAGGGCCGCTCAGCCAGGGTTATTTCATGGAGCCCACGGTCTTTAGTAATGTGGATAATGATTGGCGCATTGCACGGGAGGAGATCTTCGGGCCGGTGCTGGTTGCCATTCCGTGGAATGAAGAGGAGGAGGCGATCCGCATGGCCAATGAGAGTCATTACGGCCTGGCCGCCTTTATCTGGACGCATGACATCGGAAAGGCTCTTCGCACAGCCCATCGCATTGAATCGGGATGGGTTCAGATCAACCAGGGAGTGGGCATTGTTCCGGGCCAGTCGTATGGCGGATTCAAGCAGAGCGGCTTCGGTCGGGAATACTCCCTCGAGGGAATGCTCGAAAGTTTCACCCAGCGAAAGAGCATCACGGTCAACCTGCAGTTTTAATAGACCATGCTCATATCTCTCCTATTTTTCGAAAATCGGGGACGTTGTTTTCTATTTTGCTAATTTTCTGAGAGACAGGAAAAAATGGGAATACCGCTGAATAAGCAATCAAGAACGGTCAGACGTTTCTAGAAAGAATTGGAAAATTTTTCAGCAAATTGTCCAAAGTCAACAGGCTGACCCCACGCCACCCCATGCCATAATAACAGGATATGGATCATTCAATCGTAACCGTCAAGAAAGCCTTTGAACACCGTTTAACAGGTCGTATTCCAAGGGGAGAGCTATGGCTGGGAACAGATCTTTTCAAAAAGGCCGACCTTGAAGATAACCTGGAAGGCCACATAGAGCTTGTCAAGCGTTTAGGCCAGGATTTCCTTTGTCTTTCCCTATCACATGACATATCTATGAATAAGGCCCTTGGCTACAGGCGCTTCAGTTTAAAAGAGATTGAAGAGGCCTCAAGGATAAGCGACCTCTTTTTAACAGCGATCATTGATGGCCCCTTTCAGAGGCTTGCAGAAAAAAATGGGTTGATGAAAATCCTCACCGGATGGAAACGTGAACGGTATGAAGTTGCAAAAGAATATGAGAAAGAGCGTGCAGAAGTTGATATTCTGATAACGCGGTGCCTTGAGCTGTCAGTTGATTCTGTTATTATAGCGGATGATTTGGCCGGAGAGAGCTCTACATTTATTGACCCAAGCGAGATACAGGACCTCTTTTCCTCTTTTTATATCCAGGCCGTTTCCCAAATTCATAGAGGGCATTCTTACGCTTTGTTTCATTCCTGCGGAAATATTAAAGGGTTGGTCCCCCAACTGCTTTCGTTTGGATTTGACGGTTTAGCAGCCATTCAGCATCGGACAAATGATCTGATTGGCTTAAAGGAAAAATATGGGTCAAATCTTACCCTGATGGCTGGAATCGATGCAGAGATTTTAGAGGCGGGGCAAATATCATTGTCCGGCATGAAGGAGTTTGAA
>JAGXSW010000162.1 GCA_018333715.1 Syntrophaceae bacterium
GCTCCTTTCGACGATTAATTCCTTAGAAGCCTTTTCAATCATTCGTTGAAGGGAGGGTTTGGTCTTTGTTTGTTCGATGTCCAGTTTGTAATATTGGTCTGTCTCCCTTTCGGTGCAGGAGTGTAAAAGTGAGGGTGGAATTTCTGGACCAATGAACCATAGGTACTCGGGTCGAAAGGTTTTTAAAACTTGTTTAATAATATTCTCACAATGGGTGAGTGAAAAACTTTCTTCAAGGGGATATCCCACCAGGATGGACCAGTTATCCTTTACAAAACTGAGATAACCTTTGATGAGATAAGGCTCGCCCTTAGAAATGAGCGCCATCAGGCTCACAATATGTTCTGGAACATACGCCTGTGCAAGTATATATTCTTCATCTTCAGGACGAATCATTTTTGAATATTTTATCTCAATTCATCGTAAATTTCCGGAAGATTATATAATTCCCATCCCTTTTAGTACTGAGAGCATAACAGCTGCAGCCATTACAGAACCGACCTGGCCGCCGGTGTTTGCTCCCATAGCATGCATCAGGAGAAAATTTTTGGGATTATACTTCTGGCCTTCCCGTTGAGCCACCCGGGCGGCCATGGGGTAGGCTGAAATACCGGCCGCTCCTATGAGGGGATTGACCTTCCCGCCTGAAAGAACCTTCAACAATTTCCCGAACATAACACCGCAGACCGTATCGAGGCAGATGGCAATAAAACCCAGACAGAGAACTATTAGCGTCTGAGGTGTTAAAAAGTTTCTGCCATCCATGGTTGCTCCAATGGAGATACCCAGGAGGAGCGTGACAATGTTGGCAATCTCATTTTCAGAGGCCTTGGTCAACCGGCTTACCACTCCACTCTCCCTCATCAGGTTTCCTAACATGATCGTTCCAAGAAGTGGCAAGCCTTTGGGTGCGATAAGGCCTCCGATGACCGTGACAATCAGGGGGAAGAGGATCTTGGTCGTTTTTGAAACCGTTTTTTTCACCGCCCCCATATTGATCTTTCTCTCTTCTTCCGTGGTGAGAAACTTCATAATGGGAGGCTGAATAATTGGAACCAGCGACATATAGGAATAGGCTGCTACCGAGACGGCGCTTAACAGATGGGGAGCGTATTTGGAGGCGACATAGATCGCTGTGGGCCCATCGCAGGCGCCGATCACTCCGATGGCAACCGCATCTAATTTAGAAAAGCCCAGGGCCAAGGCTAACGCCAGTGTTAAAAAAATCCCGAACTGGCCTGCCGCACCCAGGAGAAAGATTCTGGGGTTCTCTAAGAGAGGACCAAAATCGGTCATGGCGCCGATGCCGATGAAGATGAACAGGGGGAAGAGTTCCGTAGCAATGCCCGCATTGTAAATCGTCCTGAGAAAACCTTCCTCTTCCATCAACCCTGCAAGAGGGATATTGACCAGAATGCATCCAAATCCAATGGGAACAAGAAGCAAGGGCTCAATGCCTTTCTTAATTGCGAGATAGAGGAGAAGGCAACCCAAACCGATCATGATCGGATTTGACCAGTGAAGACTAACAAATCCAGCAATAAGTCCGTATAATCCGTTTCCAATGGCTTCAAACATATTTCATCCCCCTTTAATATTTAGAAAATAAAAGTATAACGGTAAGGGTCACGAGGCCCGTATCGTTAATAAAAGGCAACGTTTATCGTCTTTTAATTCTTTTTACGTAACCATTGCCGAATTACGAAACGTGCTTCGTAACCGTAACCTTATCTACAGACTATTTTCATAGTTCGTGAGCGGCCTATCGGCCATGGGAATTTACTTTCCTTCTTCCTCTTTTTTGTAGGGAAAAGCCTTCTTCAGCAGGCCCATTAAAAAACTGAGAAACCACATGGTTAAAATGGTGCCTCCCATTCCGACCACAATCATTGTAATTCCGAATGTCCAATTATCCATTACTGAAAACCTCCTCGAAGTGCATTAAGGATGTATGCATAACTATATATCACCTAAAAAAAGGTTTTTCAATATTAAATGTGATTTTTTTAACAAGCATGTTGGGAAGACAAATATTATTTTAATATCATCCGCTTAAACCCTTTTATTCTTTCTGTTCTGGAACTCCTTGGCCTGGTGCATGAAGGCTTCGAGGCGGGTCAGGGTATTGGTCTGCTCCTGTCCATCGTAGGCCATATTGAGGATGGGAATATTATTATTCTCCTCCCTGTACCTTTTCAACAGGGCGCTGACAATCGTTCCGGGCATGCAGGTAAAGGGCATGATATTGACAATGCCGCTTGCGCCCCTTTTGGCAAAATCGATCGACTTACCCACGGAAAGGATGGTCTCTCCTTCAAAAGAGGAATCAAGATAAGGTTTCGCCTTCTTAAAAATCGATCTGGTTTTGGGCTCCCCAAAGTTTCTGAGATGGCCCTTGAATACTTTCTCCAGATGATGTTCGTCCTTCTTCTGATAGTAGTCCGTCAGAAAAACTTTCAAGAGATTCGAAAACGATTTTTTCCTCAGGCTTTTCCTCTTGGAGATGGTGTTGACATAGAGAATCCATTCTGTGAAGGGAGCCATCCACGCCTCGCCTCCGAACTGTTCGATCTTTCGGATGGCATCTTCGTTGCTGAAGCGATTGAGCCGGACAAAGATCTCTCCCACAATGCCGATCAGGGGCTTTGTCCCCGGATCGTCCACCTCGATCCGGTTGAAATCTTCGATGCTCTTTTGAAGAGCCTCCTCCTGATTGCCGCCATGACGAATGGCTTCACAGACCCGCATTAAGGAACTCTGAAAGGCCCGGTCGCTTTCCCCCTTCTTCTTTTCATAGGGACGGGTTTCAAGAAGCTTTTTCATCAGGAGGTCCACAGCCACGATCCCCTGCCAAGCGAGACGGGAGAATCGAGAGCCCATGATGCCCAGGTCATTGTAGAGGGTCTCGTCCTGATTGGGGGCATAGATGGGGACGTGGTTAAAACCCAAATCGTCCAGAACGAGCCGGTGGAAACGATGATACAGGCCGAACCGGCATGGACCTTTTCCAGAGGGCATAAAGAAGGCTGCCCGGTTGTGGTCGAAGCCGGGATCCTTCACCAGTTTGACCATATCGCCTGTGGTTACGATGCAGGGATAACATTCTTTTCCGGAGGTGAGTTTTCTTCCCCAGTAAAGGGTCTCTTCATCCGACTCGGGAAAAACTTCAGCCTCCACGCCGCAGGCTTCAAATGCCGCTTTTACGGCAAAGGAGTGGTCGCACATGTAAGGAATGTAAATCTTTTTGGTCCGGTCTGTTCCCGCGGTCTCCTTCTTCCTCGGAAGAGCCTTTTCTGCTTTCGCCTGCTTCAAACTGTCAAGGAAAGCCTCACACCGCGTGATCGCCCCGGCGTCGGCGCTGTGCTCATCAATCTCAAGCTGGAGATAGGGTTTTCCTTTGGATAAATCCCTGAAGAAATGGCCGATAAAGGAATCGGGGCCGCAGCCGAAATTGGTGATGTAGACCGCGAAGAGCCTCGGATCTTCCTTGATGATTTTTCCTGCGGCCAGGATCTTCTGTCCATATCGCCAGTACATCTCCCGGATCTCTTCGGAAGGAGGAACCGCATCCAGGGGAAGAAAGTCCATGGGGATGGCGAGAACGCCCAGATCGCCAAGTTTCTTCGGAATTTCAAGGTTGACTCCTGGATCGCAGGAGTTATAGGGCCTGCCTACGATCACCATGACCTTCTCGTCGGGGCCAACCTGATCGAGCGCCTCTTTTCCCCGGTTGAGGAGCGACTGGTAGAAGAGGGCCTGAACCCTTTCTGCCTTCTTAAAGGCGCTCCTCGCCTGCTTCGAACCGCGGCGGAGCGACTTTCCAAAGGCGATCAACTCTTTTTCGAGATAGTCCCTTCCAAAGCCGAAATGGAAGATGGGCTGAAAGACTTCCACATGATCCTTTTTAAAATCGATGGAGGAATGAATCACATAGGGAAAGGACTGGACATAGGGGCAGGCCTGGCTGTTGGGGATCTCCGGGTAGGGTGTCTTGAGATTGACGATGCTCGGAATAAAGATCCTCTTGATCCCTTTCTCGACGAGGTTGAGGACATGGCCGTGGCCCACCTTGACGGGGAAACAGGTCTCTGCAACAACATTCTCCACCCCTTTCCGGATCAACTCCTTATTGGTTGCATCGGAAAGGACGGCGCGATAACCCAGTTCCGCAAAGAAGGCTTTCCAGAAGGGCATCATCTCGTTGAGGTAGAGAATTCTTGGGATTCCGATCTCCGGAGCATCGGCCGGAAGATCTTCCTCCCTTTCATAAGAGGCAAAGAGCATCCTCTCCCTCTCCTCGAAGAGGTCGGGAAGGTCGACCCCCTTGGTCCGCTTGATCACATCATATTTCTCGCAACGGCTCCCGTAGAAGAGGGGTTTCTCGCCCTCTACGCTCACTTTCCTGATGAGGCAGAGATTGGGACATCCCTTGCATTCGAAGGAGGACTGTTCATAGCTTCGCTGGCTGAGGTCGAACCCTTTAAAGCCCGAACGCTCCCAGGTCCGCTCCTCCATCGCCAGAATGGCGACGCCGATGGCTCCGGTGACATCGTGATTTTCAGGGACGATGATCTCTTTTTTGAGGACGCCTTCAAAGGCGGCCACCACCCCCTTGTTAAAAGCCGTGCCTCCCTGGAAGAAGATCCGGTCTCCGATGCGGCGGTCTCCGACCACCCGGTTCAGATAGTTTTGAACAATGGAGTAACTGAGGCCGGCAACGAGGTTATCCTTCGGTGCGCCCCTCTGCTGGTGGTGGACAAGGTCCGATTCGATGAAGACCGTGCACCGCTCCCCCATCCTCACCGGCTCTCCGGCAGAGAGGGCAAGGTTTCCAAACTCCTCTTTGATCGAGATGTCCAGTTTTTCCGCCTGCTCCTCTAAAAAAGAGCCTGTCCCGGCGGCGCAGACCTTGTTCATTTCGAAATCGACGACCACCCTGTTGTCGATGCTGATATACTTTGAGTCCTGTCCCCCGATCTCAAAGATCGTATCCACAGCCGGATCGATGTGAACTGCGGCCGTGGCCTGGGCTGTAATCTCGTTTCGAACCAGATCCGCACCCACAAAATCTGCGGTCAGATAACGACCGGAACCGGTCGTTCCCACCCCTTTGATCTCCACCCGGTCGCCGATCTCCTCGCCGATCTCCTGAAGGCCGATGCGAACCGCTTCGATGGGTCTGCCTGCAGTCATCAGATATCGCTTTGAAAGAACCTTCTTGTTGTTGTCAATCACCACAAGATTGGTGCTGATCGAACCCACATCCAGGCCCAGATAGGCTTCGATCTTTTTGACATTATTGCCCTCTCCCTTGATGCCTGCCTGCCCGAACGGTACGGTAGGCAGGGGTAAGACACTTTGCACACCCTCCCCCTCGACGGGGGAGGGCGAGGGTGGGGGTGAAGAAACATGTTTCGAAGAGAGGCAGAGTGGAGCTAAGGGGATCTCCTTCTCCTGATGATGCTGGAGATAATCCCGCAGGGGCGTCAAATTTAATGTCCCTGCCCTTTTAGATTGTTCGCTTTCCCGGGTCACAAGGACCGCGCCGATGGCTCCCATGGAGGCAAAATGCTTCGGAATAATCAGCTTCCCATCCGGGAGTTCCAAAACATCCTGGAATGCCTTTCTCATTCCCACATTGGCCGCCACGCCTCCCTGAAAGGAGATGGGTTTGACAAACATCTTTCCCTTGCCAATGTTGCTCTTAAAATTTCTGGCCAGGGCAAAGCAGAGACCGGCGACGATGTCGTAGTCCGGCGTGGCGATCTGCTGAAGGTGGATCATATCCGATTTGGCAAAGACACTGCATCGTCCTGCAATGCGGGGGGGATTTTTCGACTTGAGGGCGAGCCCTCCGAATTCTTCAATGGTGAGACCCAACCGGTTCGCCTGCTGATCCAGAAAAGACCCTGTGCCGGCCGCACAGAGGGTGTTCATCGAGAAATCACTGATCTTGAAATGGCCATTCTCCTCTTCGATAAAGATCAGCTTCGAGTCCTCTCCTCCGATGTCGATGATCGTCCTGATCTCAGGATAAAAATGTTGAACCGCCCTGGCCTGCGCGATGATCTCATTTACGAAATGACCGTCGAGGAGTTCGGAGAGAAGTTTTCCTCCTGTTCCTGTAAACGAGAGGCTGTGAAATTGCTCGGGTGGAATGCGGCTGAGGATCTCTTCTAAAACTCTCTGAACCGC
>JAGXSW010000163.1 GCA_018333715.1 Syntrophaceae bacterium
GTAGCGCCCTCGCCTGCCGCAGGATCGGGGGCGCAGCTTTCGTCCCGACTAAATCGGGACGCTACAAAAGGTAAAACGGTCATTCACGACGCCCCCGAAGGGGCCACCTCTCACCCTCTCCCTCTCCGGTGGCCACAGGCGTCACGCCTGTGCTACTGGGAGAGGGGAAGGATGCATGTTTTCTGTCTCTGTTAGAAAACGTCTTGGGGAATCTTCACCTCCCAGATTTGCTGCATCTCTTCCATAGAAATATCGTAGACGGAATTTCTCGGAGGGAGCGGCTCTTCCCTCATGAATTCCGGAATATCGTAAAACTCTTCCGACACGCCGGCACGCCGGTTGAATTCTCGTTCGGTTTCCAGAGCATCAATTCCAATTTTTTGCACATCCTCATAAGTGACGTTCCACCCATAACGCCCCTTCAGGAAGTGAGCGAAGAGTTCAGGTTTCTTCACAAAGGGAGGCCTGGTAAAAAGGCATAAGCCCATCGTGTCAAGAATGGCCGCCCTGATCTGAAGTCTCCTCGAATTTTCAACCTGGTTTTCTTTTCCGATTGGATTGACGGTCTTCGCAGTTTCAAAGGCATTTCCTGCGGTGTGGTCTGCCCCCATAGGCGAAGTGATATAGGTGACCCCATTTCCTTTTAACGCACGCGGATCATAGCCTGGAATGGCCTGGCCCTTGATGGCAGGCACCCGTCTTATTCCAAGTACCTTTCCCGTAACCACCACCCCATTCCCAAGGATGCGTCCGAGATAGGTTCCCTGGCCGATCTGACGGATGAGATCTTTTGCCCCTTTCGCATCCCCAAAGGGAATGACTCCGGCCTCCATGGCAACACCAATGGCAGCGCCTGTCTCAATCGTATCGACTCCCACCTGGTTACACAGATCGTTTAGTTCCGCGATATCATCGAGATCTCCAATGCCACAATTGGATCCAAGAAGCGCGATATTCTCATACTGAATCGAAGCAACCGTCTTCTTTCCCGAGGGGTCAGGAAAAATATTACAGCACTGAATGACGCATCCCCTGACGCAAGGAGTCCCGGAACGACCCTCTCCCCCTCGCTCCGCGATCACCTCTGCGACCCGCTCTCCGGCGATCTCTTCTGCTTTTTCAAACTGGCCGGCGCTGAAATTTCGCGTAGGGAGAATGCCTATTTCATTAGCCACCAAGAGGATCGCAGGGGTCCCTAACTTATGCCTGTTTTCCGTCTTGGGATCCTCCATGATGGCCTGAGCAAGGGTTTTGCTTGCTTCGCGAAGAAGGGCTTCGTCATAAACATGGGGCGATACAGCACCTGAATCATCCACCACAATCGCTTTGATTCCTTTTGACCCCATGACCGCTCCAAGACCGCCCCGGGCGGCATATCGAATCTGTATGTCGTTCATATCGGATACAGCTACGCCAGCGCCCAACATCTTCATCTCCCCTGCGGGGCCGATGCAGATGATTCCCGCTTCACTCCCAAACCGCTTTCTAAGAATCTGAATTGTCTCTGAGACGCGCTTCCCTTCTAACTCAGGAACATCAGAAAGCGTGAGCTGATTCGCTGTGATCGCCAAAACCTTTGTCCCAGCTTTTTCGGGAATATCCTCCAGAATTAATGCCTTGATCCCAAGCCTGGCGATCTTCTTCCCGGCCTCTCCCCCGACATCACTTTCCTTAACGCCGTGCGTAAGAGGACTTTTGCCTCCGACCGAAAACTTTCCGGTCGTGGTCACCAAAGTGTCTCCTAAAAGACCTGGCGCAATAATGAACTTATTAAACCGTCCAAGGGGGTCGCATGTGGGCGGAACTTCCCTCAATAAAATTTTAGAGATCAGAAGCCTTCCTCCCCAGCGCATCTCTTCCTGGGAAATTTCTGTTTTAGTAATTTTCCCATTGCGAGTATTCACTCTGACAATCCATCTCATTTTTTATCTATCCCTCGCCTAGCCTTAATGGGCTTTTCGTCTTCTCCAGAAGCTGATTCAAGCTGTTAACAACCGTAAGGTCTAACTCAATCCCTTCAGCCAAGCTCTTCTTCTCTTTTCCAAGTTCGATCTCTCCTGGAAGATAGAGCTGTGAGACCCCTTTTGACTTTTTTGTCTTTTTGATCAATTCCACATAAGATCCCACGAGCTCTTTGAATTGGTGGAGAGGCATAAATCTCTCAATATCAACGGCCATTAAAAAAACACCAATGCCGGTAGGACCTAAGGGTTGATGAAACGTCTTGACCAACGGGCCATACTGGGATCCTGATAGGAGACCGGAAAGGACATCGATCATAAAAGCCAGGCCATAGCCTTTCGGTCCACCAATGGGCAAGAGAGTGCCTTTCATTGCAGCATCAGGATCAGTGGTCGGCAATCCTGTCTCATCGAGCGCCCAACCCGGAGGGATGTTTTCCTTCTTCCGTTGGGCTAGACGGATTTTCCCTCGCGCCACCACACTGGATGACATATCAAGCGCCACCGGATCTTCTGAACCGTTTGGAATGGCAATGGAGAGAGGATTTGTCCCAAACAAAGGTTCGGCTCCTCCCCAGGGAGACATGGATGGAGCTGAGTTGCTCATTACGATTCCGACCATTCCTTCCTCTGCTGCCATGAGGGTATAAAAGGCGAGGATACCGATATGGTTTGTGTTTCGGATGAGAGTCAGCCCTACTCCAAGTTTCCGGGCCTTCTCAATGCTCATTTTCATGGCATGGTGGGCCGCCATCTGGCCCAATCCATTGCCCCCGTCAAGGATAGCGGTGGTCTCATCCTCTCTAACCACTTTGAGGGGCGTTGGAATATGAATCATTCGTGCATCAACCCGGTCTGAGAGAAGTTTTAAAAAATAGACGCCATGAGTTTCAATGCCTCTCATCTCCGCACGGACTAAGCAATCTGCGACCAAGGCCGCCTCGTCATCCGTCGCGCTAAAACCTTTCAGAATGTGAACTGCAATTTCTCTTAATTGCTTTGGCTGGACTTTCATAGATTTTTTTAACGATTACTCCTCAACCAGTCCGAGGAATTCAAAAACCTTATCCAATTTATTCAGCTCCATGCTGGAGACCCCAGTCTTCAGTTGAGCCGACTTCTTTTTCTCCGCCTCTATCCGTTTGACCGATTTTTCCAAAACAGCTTCGCACTCATTGCGATCGACCACGACCATTCCATCATCATCTCCGAGGACAAGATCGCCTGGGCGGACGAAAACATCGCCGAATAAGAGGGGATGGTTGATCAACCCGAGAACCGTTTTCGTTGTCCCCCGAATAGAGAATCCTCGACAGAATATGGGAAATCCCATTTTAATGATCTCTGTAGAATCACGTATACAACCATCAATAGCCAACCCGCCCAATCCCCTGGCTACGGCAGAGGTAGCCATTAATCCACCCCAGTAACCCGCTTCATAATACCCTCCCACTGAAGTGATCAGGATATCTCCGGGTTGAGCCCGCTCCAGGGCTTTATGAAGCATCAAATTGTCACCGGGATGACACTGGACGGTAAAGGCAGGACCACAGAGACGGACTCCTTTGGCAATAGGTTTAATTGCATAACTCACGGCGCCTTTTCTGCCGCAGGCTTCGTGAACGGTGGCTGTTCCTATTTCACGAAATGGATCGATCAACTTCTTCGGAGGTCTTTCAATGCGGGTAATGACATGGATCATCGGACATGCTCCCAACTTTCCTGTTTTTCATCACATGATTCTCTTTAAATACTCCAGGGAATTCTGAAGATGTTTTCGGACGGCCTCTTCCGCTCTCACCGGATTCTGAGCCTTCAGCGCTTCCAGTATTTCCAGATGTTCACGAAAGGATTCTTCTGAGCGATCGGGGTGAGATTGATTGAAGAAATGGATCCGGTTCCTAACGATATGATCCTGAAGCCTTCGATAGATTTCCGTCAATCGATTATTTCCAAACGCTTCGAAGATGAAAGTGTGAACCTCATCGCCTGCCTTAAAATGACCCGCGGAAACCCTTTTGTTGACGCTTTCAGAAGAAATAAATTTGTTCCTGATGCCCTCCACCTTCTCCGGATTCACCTTTGTGACGGCATGTCTGATTACAGCGCACTCCAGAATCTCCCGGATTTCAAATATCTCTCTAATATCCTGGATTGAAATTAGAGAAACAAAGGCTCCCTTTCCAGGTATGTTTTCAATGAATCCCTCCTTCTCAAGTTGCTGCAAAGCCTCTCGAATCGGGGTTTTGCTGATCTTCAACTCTTCAGAAAGAATCCCTTCATTAAGAGGCTCCCCTGGCTTGAGGGAGTTACTGAGGATCCTGCTCTTCAAATTCTCGTAGACAATGGCCTTCTTGCTCTTCGATCTATTCTTCATCCTCTTTAAGCCCTTCTTTTCCAATCCGAATAAATATATTAAGAATATATTATAAATATATTTTAAAAATATAGCTAACATAAATAAAAAACCCTGTCAAGAAAAAAATTCGTAAAAAGGTAATGCGTCACTCTTCCGTGAAAAATTACCGTCCTTCGGGCAGACCTGCCTGCCGGTAGGCATGTTGGAAAAAATCTTATAGCGGTGAGCAAAGGAGCAATATACCCCCTGGCGGTGTTGACTACCCTCATTAAATCTGGTAGGTATTGAATACGAGGGATGATGAAAGAGAAGATCAAGGGAAGAGAAGAACTTCATCGGATCATTAACGACCTGAAGGCAAAGGGGAATAAAATCGTCTTTACCAACGGTTGTTTTGACCTCCTCCATGTCGGCCATATCCGCTATCTCGAGAAAGCCAGGTCCCTCGGAGATACCCTTGTGGTAGGGATCAATAGCGATCGATCGGTTCAGTCCCTGAAGGGACCAAAGCGGCCCATCCTGCCTGAAGAGGAGAGAACGGAAATCCTCTCCGGCCTCTGGTGCGTGGATTATGTCACCCTGTTCGATGAATCCACCCCTCTTGAACTGATCTCTTCCCTTCAACCCCATGTCCTGGTCAAGGGCGGTGACTGGGCGAAGGAAACAACGGTGGGCCGGGAAGTGGTGGAGGGATCGGGCGGAGAGGTGGTCATCCTTCCCTTTGTCGAAGGATCTTCGAGTTCTAACATTATTGAAACCATCTTGGAGCGATATGAAAAGAGACCTTGAAAAAGATTTGTTATCACCTCCGGAGAGGCTTCCTCTCCTTCCTGTAAGGGATGTTGTCGTCTTCCCTTATATGATTATCCCGCTCTTTATCACCCGGGAAAAATCGATCAAATCGCTCGAAGAGGCCCTGGCCAAAGACCGGCTCATCTTCCTCGTTTCCCAGAAGAACCTCTCCGAAGAGGAACCTGCCGTCAAAGACCTCTACCGGGTGGGAACGGTTGCTCTCGTAATGAAGATGCTCAAGCTTCCGGACGGAAAGATCAAGATCCTCATCCAGGGGCTCTCCAAGGCCACCATCAAAGAGATGATCCAGGTGACGCCCTACCTTCTCGCAAGAATCGAGAACATCAAAGACCCTTTCCTCACCGAGATCACCCTTGAGATAGAAGCCCTGATGAGAAGCGTCAGGGAGCAACTGGAAAGAATTGCCTCCTATGGCAAATTCATCTCCCCGGATCTGATGTTCGTCCTCGAAGGTGTTGATGATCCCGGAAGGCTGGCTGATCTGGTCGCCTCCAACCTGGAACTCCCTGTCGAGAATGCTCAGGAGATCCTGGAAATCTTCGATCCCATCGAGAGGTTGAAAAAAGTCAGCGACCTCCTCGGAAAAGAGGTCCAGGTCCTGACCATGCAGGCGAAGATTCAATCCCAGGCCAGGGAGGAGATGACCAAATCACAGAGGGAATATTATCTCCGTGAACAGATGCGGGCGATTAAGAGTGAATTGGGCGAGGCGGATGAACGGACAAAGGAGTTTAAAGAACTCCGGCAGAAGATCAAAAAAGCAAAGATGTCTGAAGAAGTGGAGAAGGGCGCTCATAAGGAACTGGAACGGCTTGATCAGATGCACCCTGATTCCGCCGAGGCCTCCATTGTCCGCACCTATCTCGACTGGTTGATCGAGATGCCCTGGTCAAAATCAACCCCCAATAACCTCGACATCAAAAAGGCCAAGGAGGTTCTGGATGAGGACCACTACAATCTCCAAAAGGTGAAGGAACGGATCCTGGAGTACCTGAGCGTCCACAAGTTGAAGAAGAGAATGAAAGGCCCCATTCTCTGTTTCATCGGTCCGCCCGGAGTGGGAAAAACCTCTCTGGGAAAATCGATTGCCAGGGCCCTTGGAAGAAAATTCGTCAGGATATCTCTGGGAGGAATACGGGACGAGGCTGAGATCCGGGGGCATCGCCGCACCTATGTGGGCGCCATGCCCGGACGGATCATCCAGTCGATCAAGCAGGCGGGAAGCAATAACCCCGTTTTTATGATGGACGAAGTCGATAAGATCGGTGTGGACTTCCGGGGTGATCCATCCTCCGCCCTATTAGAGGTTCTCGATCCCGAACAGAACAATGCCTTCAGCGACCACTATCTCAATGTCCCCTTCGACCTCTCGCAGGTGATGTTCATCACCACGGGAAATGTGACCGATCCCATTCCCTCAGCGCTTAAAGACCGGATGGAGATCATCGATATTCCCGGATATACGGACAGGGAGAAATTGAAAATTGCCCGGACCTATCTTCTTCCGAGGCAGATGGAGGAGAACGGAATCGGGCCAAACCTTTTAGAAATCTCCGACCAGGCCATCCTCCAGATCATCTCCCAGTACACACAGGAGGCAGGCCTTCGCAATCTGGAAAGGGAATTGGCTGCGATCTGCAGGAAAGTGGCGAAAAAAGTGGCGGAGGGAAAGAAGGAGAAGACAAAAATCACT
>JAGXSW010000164.1 GCA_018333715.1 Syntrophaceae bacterium
TGTTTATGACGAGGTGGGGACGGTGTATTGTGTCTGTCCTAAGACGGGAGAGCAGCGTCCGATGTCCTATGGGGGATTTGAGAAGGATCGGATGGTTCTCAAATATATCTGTCCAGTAAAAGCTTATGGATTGACGTGTAAGGGGAGCGAGCAGTGTGGGCATGCGATGAAGAGCGAGCGGGTTTCGCTGGAGATAGATCGTAGGATCTTTACGCCCGTTTCTCGGTCCAGTTATGCGTGGGAGCGGGAATATAAGAGGCGCACGGCGGTGGAACGAGTCAATTCGAGATTGGATGTGAGTTTTGGATTTGAGAGACACTTCATTCGTGGGCAGAAGAAGATGGAGATGAGGGTTGGGCTTGCACTTTGTGTAATGCTGACGATGGCGTTAACGGCTGGTATTTTTTTTAAGTCGCATAATATACCGACCGGTCTTTATTTTATAAAAGAAAGGAGAAACGCCTACAGGCGAGAAGGTCAACGAGAACCGCTTTGCTGTGGAAAAAATTTAGGAGCCGGTCATAGAACACCTCCTTCAAGCCTAACGCCCGTATGATGCTGGTAACCCCTCGCAGATCGGGGCGAACGGTGAGGCCAACCAGACAGAGAGTAAACCACAGGAAGGTTGTTTCTCGCGCAAAGGCGGGGCGCAACTCCCAAACCATCTTCCACCATTGAATCCAGAGAACCATGGAAGTCTCTCCTTTCTTGAAAAAAGGTTTGTTAATATAGCATATATATGCTATATTATATTCAAAAAGGAGGTCATATGCAAAAAAAACTTGATCAGATCAAGAGACAGATCGCTGGAATCAAAGAAGAACTGATGACAGTCGGGGAAATGAGGCCAGGGTCACTGACGTACCAATATCAGAGGCCCAAAGAAAAGAAAGGCGGGTTCTATCAGATAAGCTACACCTATTTGATGAAGAGCAAAACCGAATACGTCAAGGCAGAATTCGTAAAAGACCTCAAACGGCAAATTGCGACTTTCAAGCGATTCAAAAAACTCATGCAACAGTGGACCGATCTCGCTATTCGACACTCGCAGATGAAAATCAAACTTGCAAAGGAAGGTAAAATTAAGCTATCTTGACCGTTAAGAACTCGGTACTCTCAAGTAAAGTGATACCAATAATCAAATAAGTTCCAATTACCAATCACCAAAACAAGATAAAGGGTGAATTGGTTATTGGTGATTATTTGGAGCCTGGAATTTGGTTATTGGAATCTCATTGGGGAGGCTGGTCATTTATGGGATAAATGATGAACCCTATTGAACCTGTTGAGATCTCTGTGGTGGTGCCTGTCTTTAATGAAGAATGGAACCTTCCTATCCTGATTTCCAAGTTGGTGCAGGTTTTAAATCCTATCGGCTTGCCTTATGAAATGATCTTTGTGGATGATGGGAGTACGGATGGAAGTCGGAGAATCCTCAGGGAAATGGCCATTCAATATCCTTCACTCCGAATCATCGAGGTGCTGGTTTTACACCATTCAAGGAAATTCGGGAAGTCTAAATATAATATTCGAAATCGGGCGCTTCGGTCTTTCATCGATCTTTTAGGAGTGAGGTGGATGAAGGGGCGTCGCATCCAATATGATGTTGAAGAAAGGATTTGAAATGGATTGGATCAAGGAGGTTCTTTCAATCTTTGCCCAGCAGTACCCAAAATTCAGGATCGATTTCTGGCTCATCTTCGGATTTATTGGACAGGCGATGTTCACCATGCGTTTTTTAATCCAGTGGATCGCATCCGAAAAGAAAAAAGAGAGTGTCATTCCGGTTGCCTTCTGGTATTTCAGCGTGGTAGGCGGGTTGATTCTTCTCTCTTATGCCGTTCATCAAATGGACCCTGTATTCATCCTGGCCTATCTGCCTGGAAATTTTATCTATTTCAGAAACCTCTATTTTATCCAAAAGAAGAGGACTGCCACCCCTATTGCCAAATCAGAACATTAAACACTAATCGGACGGGGAGTGATTTATGAGTAAAAAGATTCGAAGAATCCCATTATACATCGGAGCGATTTTGTTGATTTTCTTTGCGAAACCCCATTCGACCGGAATCCTGATCGGACTATTCCTCATTTTCCTGGGAGAGATGATCCGTATCTGGGCGGCAGGACATCTCCAGAAGAATGAGATGCTAACGGTGAGCGGACCTTATTCCTATGTAAAAAATCCCCTCTATATCGGCTCCATCCTGATCACAGCGGGTTTCTGCATCCTGGCAGACAATATCTACCTTCTGGCCGCAGCTTTCTTTATGTTCTGCTTCCACTATATCCCCTATAAAAAAAGGGTGGAAGGGGATCGCTTGAAAAAAATATTTGGGAGCCAATACGAGGATTATGATGAAAGGGTTCCGGAGTATCTTCCCCTGTGGACTCCTTATCCTCATGAAAAAGTTTCCTGGCAATTCAAGCGCTTTATTGAAAACAGCGAAGAGGGAATTCTCCTGATCATCATCGCAGGAATAATATTGATCTTGAGCAGACCCTTCTGGGGATCGGTATTTTAGATTAAGGTGACGTGTCAAGCATTAAGAAAGAATTGGCGAATTACACTAATGATAACGAATTTCACGAATAAAACCCATTCGTGTCATTTGCTGTCATTCGTGCTATTCGTTTCTATTTTCTATGCAGATAAACCGAAAAGATCTTGAGAAAAGTTCTATTTGCCTGGTTAGGGGAAGGCTTGGAAAACCTGACCTGAATCGGGTCGAGACAGAGGGGCATGCCTTCATGGTTAAAGATGTCCGGAGAAGAAATTTCTTCTTACGATGGACCCTGGGACTCTGGTTGATTGATAAAGGATGGAAGATCTATTCCCGGCTCAAAGGATTGAAAGGCATTCCTCAGCCCGTGGGACGGATTGATCGCTTTGCTTTTGCCATGGAATATATTGGTTGTTCTTAAGGGTTTTAATGTCGCGAGAGAGGGTGCGCTGACCGCAGTTCAAGAGACGATTGGCGAGATCCTCCACGGTCAGCAGTCCACCCTGCTGAAAAGCTTCGTGGGCTACTCGCTGGATTCGATGAAGACGCAAGCCCGTGACTCCCAGCTTTTCCCGGATCCGCAAGTCCTTTTGACAGGCGTCCAGGGTAAGAACAACCGTCACCTGTTTACTCTCTGATAAAGGGGTATTCGATGGGGTTTCGACCGAGACAACGGGAAAGAGAATTTGCCCAGGTTTTAGGGTTCCACTGGTTTCAAAATAGGAAGCATAGACTTTATAGACGGCCTCCAGAATCGCATTGGCTTCCAAAGGGGAACATTGGAGGCCAGTGACAATTTGATTAACGAATTGTTGATTGAGTTGCTTTTGAGCCAGACGGTTCCATTTTTGTAACGAGGTATTGTTAATCATGATGATCCTCCCTATGATGCAAAGAGACAGCATGTTGGCAAGCTTCAGTCGGGCCACGCCATCCTTCCGTTTGCCAATTATTTGTCCATCGTTCATCATGATTATCCTAAATCTCTTCTCATTGCCATTTGGCACAATTATAAAAGGGAGGTCAGGAGGGATTTTGTAAATGGATGTCGTTACCATTTTGAGACTGTCAGCAATTTGTTCTTCAAAAAAACGCACCCTAAAGGGTGCGGCTACTTATCCCTGGCCGGTCGCTTTTTTGACCTCGGACTCCACATAATTCAGGTGTTCAAGGGTTCTCTCCCTGGCTTTATCAGGGGAGTGATTCTTAATCGCATTGAATATTCTATAATGTTGATCAAGCAATTTTTTTATTTTTGCACGATCCCTAAAAACTCTTCCTACCGATTCTCTGAGAAGATCATAAATTCCAGACATGATATGCATATGGATGGTATTGTGGGTAGCTTTGGCAATGGCCAGGTGGAAGTCGGCATCCTGTTTTTCCCAGGACCGGCCTTCCTCAAAAGCTCTTTTCATCTCGCCGATGATAGCGCCGAGATGCTCAATGTCCTCGCTGGAAGCTTTCTGCGCTGCTTGGAAGGCAGCCCAGGTCTCAATGGCCTTTCTAACCTCGATGAGGTCAAAAATCTTCTGGTCGTCCGCCTTAATGAGCAGGGAGAGAGGGTCCTCGAGCAGTTTCGAGGTGACGGATTTTACAAACGTCCTCTTGGCCTGCCTGACATCGAGAAATCCCATCGCCGCCAGAGCATTCAGAGCCTCCCTGAGAGGGGGCCGGCTTACACCCAGCTGTTTGATGAGTTCCCGCTCGGGTGGAAGCTGGTCGCCGGGTTTTAACTCTCCATCGATGATGAGGCGCTTGATTTGATTGGCAATCTCCTCAGAGACTTTGGTGTGTTTGATGGAATTAAACATAGAAATGCTCCAATGGTCTTACCTTTTAAACTAAACCTGTTTCTTTGTCAAGACGGTTAAGGTTATGGTGACGAAGCCTGTTTGGAATGATTGCCAAACGGTTATGGGTGACGATGCTCGTATCGAAGCGAGAGGCTCGAAAAACGAAGCTCGAGCATCTAGATTCTATTCACGAGTCTCGATACCAGCTTCGACAACGAGAACCGTCAATTTCAATTCAACGATAGTAATCCAGGGCTTCAAAAAGGATTAAGAAGATTGGGTCCATGAAGTGCTGTTCGGGTCGGACCAAGCCAACTTATTGATTTTCAATCAGATGTCTCCTAATTGAATGTATTTATCAGTCTTAAACCTCCATTTCCAAGGCCAAAATTGATGGTCTCGTAAAAAGTCCCAAAAGTGGTCATTGCGAGCGGAGCGAAGCAATCTCGTATTTCGTAAGCGCTTGATTTCATGGGATTGCTTCATCGCTACGCTCCTCGCAATGACATGTGGTTGGACTTTTTACGAGACCATCAAAAATAGGTTAAAAAATATGGGCCTAAGGCGATAAATGGTTTGTGTCCTTTTCATTTCTTACAGGAAGAATTCCGAGTCAATCATGTTGACAATTTTTTTAAAGATGGGTTAAAAGCTTTTAAATAACGAAATGATTGTTCAGCTACAGGGGAAAAATGAATATTGAGATCATTAAGGCAAGGGACCTGCCGGATGCGTGGTTTCAATGCGTCTACAATATCTTTGATAAGGGTTATGAGTATACGATCGATCGGGGAAGTTTTAAGGGCCAGAAAAGGATCGAGTACGACTATAACGTGGTCCATATCTCCCATCCCGGGACAAGACCCCTCATCCCCGACATCCCGCCTGGATGTTCTGTCCCACCGCCCACATCAATGGAATATGTGGAACAGTATCTTGAAAAACTGATCACCTCCATCAAGGGGACGCATGAAACCTACACCTAAGTTGCTGAAGGAGTCTATGGCAAAGGAGATCGGCGTTGAGGATGGAGAGATCATTGCTTCCAGCAAAGGACTCCACCTCTATGACTACTGCTGGGATCTGGCAAGAACACGAACAGGAAGAAAATAAGGAGGAAGAAGGGTGGATTTTACCCTCTCGACCGAACAGCAGATGATCAGGGGTTGGATCGAGAAAGGAAGAAGCTCTTTTATCTTGAGTTTGCAATGGGTGAAGGGGAATTCTCACAGGAAAAGGACGCTACGGAGTCCACTTTTTTTCTTGACAGGAGCATTATAGTCTTGTTATATATAAAATAAATGCATGTGAAAATATGAACAAACTTTGTAGCGATAGGCTATGGCTGCGGAGAGAGGCTAAAAAATGAGGTACGCAGAGACAGGGTTTAATTTAGAAATTGATCTAACCCGAGGAAACATTGAGAGGGTAGAAACAGACCCAAAATTAACCGAACTTCATCTGGGGGGTCTGGGCACTAACGCCAAGATATTATGGGACAGGGTTCCCCCTGAGACTGAACCCTTTTCTCCTGATAATCTACTCATATTTAGCGCTGGTCTTTTAGTTGGCACACCTGCTATCGGCTGTAATCGCACCATTGTTTCTACCTATTCCCCCCAAACTTTGTTAATGGCATATTCAATGATGGGGGGATTTTGGGCGCCGGAATTGAAGTATGCAGGTTATGACAAAGTGATCTTTCGCGGCAAGTCCACCAATCTGATTTATGTGTGGATAAACAATGACAAAGTGGAAATACGTGATGCCTCTCATTTGAAGGGTAAAGGCGCAGGTGAAACCGCAGAACTTATTCGACAGGAGTTGAAGGAGCCGAACGCCCAGGTGGCGGCTATCGGTCTGGCCGGTGAAAACAGGGTCTATATGGCTTCCATCGAACAGGGTAGGTCCAGCGCCAGCCGGCTCGGAATAGGCGCGGTTATGGGAGACAAAGGGATAAAGGCGATAGCTGTTCGTGGAACAAAGGACATCAATATTGCCCGACCGGCTGAATTCATGGAGCTTTGCAACGATGTGCTGAAATATATACAAGTCCGGTCAGAAAAGCCAGTTCCTGGGGTCATGCCCATTTTAGCCGGGCTTGGGTCGCCCGCAGAAATGAAACTCGTTGATGAGGAGTGGCACACCCAGAATTTCATGTGGGGGAATTCCCGCGAACGGAAAAAAGATTATTGGAACAAGGAAATCGAAGAGAAGTGGAAGGAGACCCAAGAAAGTGTGAGGACGCGGTTAATCAGTTGCTATAACTGTCCGATGAAATGCGGGGCATTAATTTCCGTCCCGGGAATTTCAACCTACATGATGAAATGCTTCTCGAAACTTACTTATACCATGGCGGCCTTTTCAGACCTGGATTTTGGTTTTAGAATCGCTCAGCGCGCTACGGAGTATGGCGTGGACGGATTCTCAACCCCGCAAGTGATGGCCTTCGGCCTTGAGCTTTACGAAGCCGGCATTTTGACTGACCAGGACATGGCAGGAATGCCGTCCGATAACGAAGGGAGATTTTACTGGCTGCTTGACAGAATTGTTCGACGGGAAGGGATAGGGGATGTGTTGGCCAATGGCACTCATTGGGCGGCCCAACAGATCGGCAAGGGCGCAGAAGCCTATGCTCATAATAACATTAAGAAACATGAACAGTTGCCTCTTAAGCTGGGAATGCTGAATCCCGTTTATTTCCTTATGTATTCCACCGGCGAGAAGATAAACATTACCCAGATTGAAGGGCAGTTCCCCCAGGCGCCTTTTCCTACGATGGAGGAGAGAGAAGATTTTGTAAAGGATTGGATCCAGGTTCCTGATGAAAAGTTTAAGCAATATCTTCTGGACTGGGAGCTACGCGGAGAACGCTCAAATCCATATTATCCGACTGTTGAAATGTCCTGTGACATTGTTGACTGGATGGAGAGGATGCACTACATTGATGACGCCCTCGGCATGTGCGCCGGTTTGTCGTCATTTCCCCTGAAGCCCCCTTATCATATACACAATTACCCGGCTTTTATCTCATCAGCGACCGGGATGGATATCGATGAAGGTAATCTATGGGAAATAACCACGAGGAACCGGACGTTAGTTAGGGCCATTAATGTAAGAAGAGGCTTAAGAAGAATTGATGAGAAGCCGCCTGAGGACCATTGGAAGAAGAGATTTCCCGAACTTGAAGAAAAACTCTTGGATGCGTATTACAAATTCAAGGGGTGGGATCATCAGGGTATTCCTACAAAAGAGTCTCTACAGGAATTGGATTTGGCTTATGTTGCCGAAGACTTGGAACAGAGAGGGATTATAAAAAATGAGCAAAGTTAAGAAGAAGGTCAAGACAATCAAGATCGATCTTGATAAATGCAATGGCTGCAGGGCATGTGAGGTCGTCTGCTCCGCCTTTCACGCTAAGCCAAAATATAGCAGTAATAATCCGGCCAGGTCTCGTATTCGGCTGATTCGTGACCCGCTGAAAGACGTCTATCTTCCTGTGTACGCGGGCGAGTATGCCGCGGCCGAATGCATGGGTAGAGGCAAATATGTGATTGACGGAAAGGAATACAGCGAGTGTGACTTCTGCAGGGCTTCCTGCCCATCCAGGGACGTTTTCAAGGAACCCGATTCCGGTCTTCCTCTCAAATGCGATATGTGTGAAGACGATCCGGCGCAAGAAAAGCCCCTCTGTGTTCAATGGTGCTTAAATGATGCCCTGACTTACGAAGAAAGGGAAGAGGAAGTGGAAGAAGAAGTGAAGCCCGGGGACGTGGAGGCAGGGTTGGAATCAATGGTGGACAAATATGGATTGCAGAAGGTAATCGATACCGTAGCCCGAATGGCAAAGAAAAGTTGAGAGATTTCTGAAAAAGCCAAGAAATCTCTGATTACAGCGATTATGAAACGATTACACCGATTAGAAAGCTGTTGGGAGCGAAGAAAAATCGATGTAATCATTTTTTAGAATCTCTGTAATCATAAGAAACGAGGATTTAAAAAGAGTATGGAGATTGTACCCCTAGCCCCCTTCAAAGCGGTCATCGATGGCATTAAAGAGGCGGGTGGAGAAGCCTTCAAATTCTGCTATCAATGCGGATTATGTGATACGGTTTGTCCGTGGAATCGTGTAAGACAATTTTTCCTTCGCAGAATGATCAATCAGGCAAAATTAGGCTTGGTTCCTTTCGAGTCGGAAGACATATGGCTATGCGCCACCTGCGGTAGATGCCCTCAGCGGTGCCCCAGAGGCGTCGAAATAATCGATGTTATGAGGGCTATGCGCAGACTGTTGGTGCCGGAAGGCGTCGTTCCTGCGAGCATCCCCAATCTTCGGAGTGTAATGACAAGCTTTGCCAGTGTAGGCAACCCCTGGGGACAAGAACCAAAGGACCGGGCAAATTGGGCTAAAGATATGGGGGTAAAGGAGTTCGGAGAGGACACTGCGCTGCTCTATTTTCCCTGCTGCTATCCAAGCTATGACCCAAGATTGAAAAAGGTGGCTCAAGCCACAGCCAATATCCTTAATAAAGCAGGGATAAATTTTGGGATACTGGGTCCCAGGGAAAGTTGCTGTGGTGAGAGTATACGCAAGGCGGGCAACGAGACATTGTTCAAACGCTTAGCCAGGGAAAACATCAAGACTTTTATCGATAGCGGGGTGAAGAAAATCCTCGTTTCTTCCCCTCATTGCTACCACACCTTCAAAAACGAGTATTCCGAATTCAAGGTCAACTTTGAGGTAGTTCATATCTCCCAGTATTTATTCGAGCTGATCAATGAGGGGAGGCTTAAGCTCGTCAAAGAGTATGGGAAGAAAGTCACTTA
>JAGXSW010000165.1 GCA_018333715.1 Syntrophaceae bacterium
CTCCTCACAATTCCTTTGAAGTCCTTGTAGACTCCGGAGGTGATCTCAACCAGGCTACCGGCTTTTATCTCTTCACCCGATTTCTCCTTGGGGTGGAGGAGCCTCTCCGTCTCTTCTCCGGTTATCTCAATCACCCCCCGAATGTAGGTTTTAAGTTCAAATAGGAGTTGCGGAGATGGTCTGTTATTACAAACCAGAAACCCCTTCTCAGGGATCGAATGGACTTCAAGACCGTGCTTTTTGAGAATCGAGCCTATAAGATTCTCCTTCCCTCTTGCTATTTTCATAAGATAAGCCATATGCCCCCCTCTGATCTTTAATGGTTTTTGAATTCAGCCACTCCTCAAAGTCCTCAACCCTAAACCTTATCCCCCTTCTTGAAAATCTGACGCAGGGTATCCTCCTCCGGGCCACAAGGCTGTATACAGCCTGCCTGGAAATCTTTAGAACCTCAGCAACTTGTTTCACCGTTAAAAGCTCCTCCAAGGACACCTCCTTTGTCGCCTGTCTGCGTGCCGCACAGGCAGGAATGTCGAATAAAGCTCGACTAAAAAAACTTCGACTAAATCAGTTTTTTATTAATTCTTATTCTAAATCAGTATTACTTTTTCAGGCTATTCAACATCTCCGACAGTAATACTCTAATGAAAAACAGTCGAAGAAGGTTCGACCACGGGAGGCTCAGACATGAAAGAGATTGTAGGCCGGATTACAGACCATCCAAATGCAAAGACCCTCATCCTCGAAATTCTTAACGAGACGACTTCGTTTCTCTACGCCACCCTCTCCGCCCTGAATGGATGGGGCAGCCCGGATGAGGTCAAGAAGGACCTTAAGCAGATACTTGAAGGCTACCTCTCAACACAAAACAGATTGGGCTATGAACATTCAATAATGAGAAAGCCTTACAAGGAATTCATTGCGGATGAAGAGACCGTCCGCTCCGCAATGTTCTATCTCCTCAACACCCTTTTCGTAAAATGCGGAGGAAACAACTTTCCGGTTGCTACCATCGCCATCTACATCGCCCTGGAGAGAAAGGAGGGGGAGTTCAAGTGGTTCTTCGATGTCCTTCGGTTAGACGAGGAGACCTTTGACCTGAAGGAGGCTCTCTATGCCTTCTGGATTTTGAACTAAAGAAAGGTAAGTGGAAATTATGGCACAAAGGAGACTCATATTTCTTGTAATAATTTTATCCATCTTTTTTCCTGCCCTGCCTGAGGCGGGGTCGGGAGGAGAGACCACCTCGCTTTATAGGGTGAAGCTTCCATGGGAGGGGGAGGGGAAAGTTCAAAACCTGAGCGAAGGTTTCCGACCCGGAAGGGTCTCCACCCTGGAGGGGATAAAAAAGATTGACCTCTACCTCTTCCACTCGGAGGAGTGCAAAACTTGCAGAAGCATCCTACCAGGGCTTACGGAAAAGCTTGAGGCAATGTATCCTTCCCTTGCGATCAAACTCCTTGACCTTAAAGACCCCGGTAACTACGAAACGCTCCGTTACCTTGAGAGGAGGCTCGGCAAAAGAGGCGAGGAGCTTCCCTTTGCCGTCATTGGAAACCATCTTCTCTCAGGCGCAAGAGAGGTGACGGAGAGGTTAGACTTGATCGTAATAGAATACCTCTTAAAAGAACCTCCACAACCCATTCCTGAAACAAGTTCAGGACGGGTTCTCACCAGACCAAAACCCCATGAAGATCCTTCCCTGAGAGAAGTCTCAGCCGAACTCACCTATTTCTACCAGAACGGTTGTGCAAAATGCGGTCGAACAGACGTTCTTCTTGATCACCTCTCAAGAAGATACCCAAAGCTCTCTATGAAGAAGATCGACATTTCAACACCCGAAGGAAAGCGTCTGAGTGAAGCAATATCGGAGAGGTTAAACCTCCCCAATGAGGAGCGCCTCACCGCACCGGCGATCATTATCGGAGAGAAGCACCTTTCACAGAAGGAGATAACAGAAGAAAGGATTGAGGAAGTTCTTCTAAGCTCAAAGGGAAACCGCCCCCCAATCGTCATACCGCCGGAGGAGATGAAAAAAGCGGAAGAATCTATTATCGAGCGGTTCAAATCCATGAGACCCATTCCCATAGCCTTCGCAGGTCTTGTGGACGGCATAAACCCCTGCGCTTTTGCTACCATCATCTTTCTCATCTCCTACCTTACCATGACGGGAGTAAAAAAGAGAGAGATTCTTAAAATAGGACTGGGATTTACAGGGGCCGTTTTTATCACCTACTTCCTTATCGGCTTCGGCATCATCTCCTTTATCCATCGCTTCTTCTTCACCCCGATCCTTACGAGAGGAATCTATCTCCTGGCGTCAGTTTTTGCTCTCATCATGGGGGGCCTTTCCTTCTACGACTTTCTTATGTGGAAAAGGGGAAAACAGGAGGTAATGAAACTCCAGCTCCCAGGGTTTCTCAAAAAGCTGATTCATAAGACGGTAAGAAAGACAGACCTGTCAAAATACCACCTTCCGGGGGCAGTCTTTTTAGGCTTCATCGTCTCAGTGTTTGAGTTCACCTGCACGGGCCAGGTCTACCTCCCGACCATCATCTTCGTCATGAGTATATCACCGCTCAGGGGAGACGCCCTTCCTTACCTTCTCCTTTATAACCTGGCCTTCATCGTTCCCCTGGTTTCGGTCTTCGGTCTCTTTTATCTGGGTGTAACGCAGAGAAGGTTCGCCCTTTTTTTAAAGAAGAGGGGCGCTCTCATTAAACTCATCACCTCAGCGTTTTTCTTCCTTCTTGGAGGAATCATGTTGAGCGCTATCTTTTAGTCGAAAAAAACGATTAAACAGGAGGAAATTATGATAGTTACAACAACACCGACCATGGAAGGGAGAAAGATTACACGGTACCTCGGCCTTGTCAGCGGTTCGGCAATCATTGGAACAAGCTTTGTAAGAGACTTCTTTGCACGAGTAACAGATACAATCGGAGGTAGATCCTCAGCCTATGAAGCGGAGCTTGAAAAGTCGAGAAACACTGCTGTCTCTGAAATGAGGCAAAAGGCGCAAAGACTTGGCGCAAATGCAGTGGTCGGCGTCAGACTCGACCATGAGGCGCTTGGCGAAAAGGGAAGCCTGCTCATGGTGTGCGCAACAGGAACGGCAGTTACGGTGGCAGACTGAGAAGATTCATGAGACTGAAAAGAGTAAAAACAAAAAAGTGCTCTATAAACCCCTTCCAATGGGGGTGATGTGGCACATCCAGAAAAATGACAAATGAAGATGTGATCCCGCTCCCCAATCTCTATCCCCAATTATTAATTACTTTTCAATTTTTATCCGCATGGCTTCAAGGGCGGCACGGAAAGCAGGCAGGTCACGTTCGATGATTTCCCAGATCCTCTCGAGTCTGATGCCCAAGTAGTCGTGCACGAGGACGTTACGAAAACCGGAAATGCTTTCCCAAGGAACCTCTGGATGTGCCTCTTTCAACTCATTTGATAACCGCTGAGTAGATTCCGCAAGGGTCTGGAGTTCTCGGAGCGTCGCACTTTGTGTCTTTCGATCAAAGAAAAACGCCTCCCTACCCTCTGCCGTGTAGCGGATAATCCACTCCATGCATTCAAGAATGTGATCAATGTAAATACGATCATCCTTCACAATGGAACCGCCTCTTGCAGAATACGTTCTCGGAGCGGTTCGCGAATCGCCTCCCGCTCAACGACATCAACACGCCGTCCCAAAAGCTTCTCAAGATCTGCTACCAGACTACCTGGAAACCATGGGGTGGTTGGACCATTAACTTCGATGAGAAAATCGATGTCGCTATCCTCTCTTGATTCGCCGCGAGCTGCTGACCCAAAAATGCGAATATGGGTTACTCCATGCTTGGAGGCAATTTGCAGAATATCGTCACGTTTTTCTCTTAAAAGTTCATAAACATCCATGCCGTTCCCTTACAATCTTTCTGGTTTCCAACCGCGGGTCGTTGAATCTTCAATGCTACAACACCAAAACGCTATAAGATCAAACCATAGAGTCTCCATTCAGGATGGGCGCTAGAGAGACACCCATTTCCTACTTTGAAGCCCGCCTCTTACAAAATTATCTATTAATTTTAAGTTGTTTGTCAATCAAAAACCGTTTTTGTTCTTTATAGGAACGTGCTACTTTATAGCAGGGGTTTTCTTAATATGCTGGGCTTTTGCAAGGGACTCTAACTTATGAACCGAAATCAATCGTAAGGGTGAGGTAGTTCACAGCGAGGTAGTTCACAGTTGACAGCCCAACCAAATTTTGATAGTTTGATGACAAATTTGGAGGAACCCATTGATGAAAAGAATTAGAAAGAACATGATTCTTTTTCTGGTGATCTCATTGATTACAGGAGGCATTTTCTCAGAGGGATGGTCTCAGGACAGAAGCACAAAGGATAATCCGCCGATAAATGAAGGAAAGGCTTTTTTAGACATATTAGTCGCAAGACCTATTGGGTTTGTCGTCGGAATGCTCGGGGTGAGCATTTTCATTTCCTCCCTACCTTTTACCATTCCCACGAGGAGTGTAGATGATGCGGCAAATTTCCTAATTGTCAAACCTTTCACATTCTCTTTTTACCGGAAATTCCCTGATGAGAGTATGATGTAACACCAAATCGGTCGCTTATTACATTCGGGAGGGATATATATGACGGGTCTCCAGGTAAAGATGTGGATCCTTGTTGCCCTCATGTTTGGTATCCTCTACGGGGTCATTACCGGAATCGGCGCGTGGAGCGGCACAGGCAGCCCCACCAGTTACATCATCCTCGCTCTTCTGTTTACAGGCCTGCAATACCTTATCGGCCCTGCCCTCGTCTCAATGATGATGAAAGTGAAGTGGGTCTCGGAAAAAGAGGAGCCTGAACTTCACCGGCAGGTAACCGAACTGGCCCAAAAAGCGGGCATCCCTAAACCCAGAATCGGCATCTCACAGCTTCAGATTCCCAATGCCTTCGCCTTTGGAAGAACCATCAGGGATGGAAGGGTTTGTGTCACCCAGGGGATACGAAAAATCCTCAATAAAGAAGAGTTGAAAGCCGTGTTAGGGCATGAGATCGCACATCTCAAACATCGGGACATGATGATCATTACCCTTCTCTCCGTGATACCCCTCATCCTTTACTGGATCGCATGGAGTCTCGTATGGGGTGGAACCGGAGGGAGAAGACAGAGTGGGGGTTATGCCGCCCTCATCGGTTTGGGGGCGATGGTGATTTATTTTATTGCCAACCTGCTGGTTCTGGCTGGGTCACGCATCAGGGAATACTATGCTGATGAAAGAAGTGTGAAACTGGGCTCCCATCCCAAACACCTGGCCTCTGCCCTTTATAAACTGGTCTACGGTTCAGCGCAAAGTCGAAAAAGCGCCAGGGGAGAGGAAGAGCTCCACAGGGTTGAGGGTTTGAGGGCATTCTTTCTGAATGATGTGGGAAGGGCACATGACGAAATAGCAGATCTCCGAGCCATCGACTCGGACTTCTCAGGAACCATCGATCAAAATGAGCTTCTGGCCATAAGGTCTCAAAAGGTCAAACTCAAGGGGGCTGAGAAAGTTGCCGAACTCTTTACCACGCACCCCAACATGTTAAAGAGAATTAAAAGACTGGCCGCCATGGTGTGAGATGGTGAATAAAATACATTCCCCCAAACAAATCCTAAAATTAACACCCTTCCTTCTTTGTCTTTTGATTTTTAACCTGATCCTTTCCTTTGCCCATGCCGAAACTCACAGAGTTAAACGGGTCATCGATGGAGATACCCTGATGCTTTCCAACGGTCAAAAGGTCCGACTGATCGGGGTAGATACCCCGGAAACCAAACACCCCAAAAAATCTGTGCAACATTTCGGAAAAGAAGCCTATCTCTTTACGCAAAAGATGGTCGAAGGAAAAGAAGTTCGTCTCGAATATGACTGGCGGGAGAAAGATAAATATGGCCGCCCTTTGGCTTACGTTTACCTCATGGACGGAACTTTCCTGAATGCTGAGATCATAAAGCAGGGATACGGCTTTGCCTATACAAAGTTCCCTTTTAAGTATCTTGAAGAATTCAGGAGATATGAGAAGGAGGCAAGGGAGAATGGGAAAGGGTTGTGGAAGTGACGGAATTTGCAACTTTCTTCCTGAAGTCGTAATTTTAAAATCTCGCCACAAAATAGAATCTTTCAAGCAGTAATCGATACGAATGGAACATAATGGAGGTATGTGGTGCTTCTCATCCTCATAAATTGATCTACTTTCTTATCAGCAGCCATAATCCCCCTTCAGAGACGATTTCCACTTTTCCTTTCACATTGCTCATCGGGATACCTTGCCGTAACTGATCTTCATTTACTTCGATCTTACCGATCTTGAGGTTGAGATCGCGTGATCTCTTTCCGATTTTCTTAATCACAGTCTCAGGGGTGAACTTCCCGAACCCTCCACCGATAAATGCAATACCATCCCCCCTCAGAATCCGAAAGATCGCTGAAAAGTTGACCTCAAACAAAGAAGGAAAGAAAAAGGCTCCTCGAAAGATGGCCAGATCAATTCTATTTTCGTCTACCCCGCTTAAGGAAGGATCTGATTCAATGACCTCGATTTTGTCCTCAGCTTTCTGTTTCCTTGCTTCTTCACGGA
Organism: Syntrophaceae bacterium; assembly: GCA_018333715.1. Classification (GTDB taxonomy): domain Bacteria; phylum Desulfobacterota; class BSN033; order BSN033; family UBA1163; genus RBG-16-49-23. The sequence goes on from JAGXSW010000165.1 coordinate 6,615, forward strand.
AAAAATCGCCCATTCCTGGCGGAAAGGTTGCGATCAAAAAAGAGCTGCCTATCCCTTGTCTTAGCAAGGTAAAGATTAAACCACAAAAGGGACCTATTTCCAGAATATTTCCGTCTTGACGACCGTAGAGCTCATGGATGTGTCGCGCTAAATATGGATAAACCGGATCCCAGAGGCGATCAATCTCTTTAATAAGATCTAAATTTACAGATGTCATAAGATACCCCTTTTAGGTCCCCTAGTCACATCCTTTCTCTGTTTTGCTCTCAAAAACTTTCTTCGTTGTATTATAGAGAAGGCTCGGTGATCAGCCGAAGTACAGCCTGTTCTAATCGTTCCTGGAAGGTCTTCCCCTCATGGTTCATGATGGACCGAGCCAACAGGGAGAGAGTCTCCTGCTCCCTTTTGGAAAGCCATGCGTAGGCTTCATTCCAATGATTTCTGAGGGCTTGAGCCTCTTCAATTCCGGCGGAAATCAATGCCTCGATAGGAAGAAGTGTTTTAAGGAAAGCCGCAAAAGCTATTTTCCTCAGGGGAGGAAAGCCTTGAACGACCTCCCAGATACGGTGCTCCTCTTCGGTATCGGAAATGATGTGCTTGAGAAGGACCTGCTGGCTGAAACCAAGGCCTTTTTTGGCAAGCCACTGCATCACTTCCCGATCTTTAATGGCCACTGAGAGGAGGTAGACACTTTGTTGAAGAAGGGATAGATTAAAACCACAGGAAAGTCCCGCCTCCTGAAGCCTGCTTGAGAAACGAAAGGTGTAGAATTCCAGGGTGCCGTGGTGTAAGGCATGGCCGATCTCGTGGTGAATAACACCCTGAATGATCACGCTAGGGATTCCTATCAGCCTTTCTTCGCAAACATGGATCCTCGGATAACCTCTCCATGCGTCATGGGTGGCCAAGAAATCCGTTTCTTCTCCCGTCACAATGCCGAGTTCCTTCTTTTCTCTCTGACAGAAGGCTTGAAATTCCTTCATCGTCTTCCAAATCGTTATGCACAGAAGAGGAGGCGGAGATGGAAACTCTGCCATTTCCAGAACCTCATTGGCCCACAATCGAACCTGGGTCAAGAAGCTCTCGTCTATCTCCTCGTGGGCTACCATTTGAATCTGCGTGCCCATTCGACAACTCATCTCCTTTTATCCGGGATATGGGGGCCGATATGACCAAAGGGAGTCTGACAAAGAACGGTGGAGAGACCGGTTCCCCGAAGGAGATGGTAGATCTCTACCATCTCCTGATAGGAAGGTCTTTGAATCATGTTCCCTTCTATAAGACCTCTCCTAAATTCAGGCCGATAATCGAGGACACAAACCTGAAGATTTGGATCGATATTTGAAATCTCCTTTCCGATCCGCTCCACCTCCTCCATCGAAATTAGGTCACGGTTATATGGAATACCAACACCAAGAAAGAGTCGATCCTTATAATTTTCAGAGATATAACGAACAGCTTCCCACGAGGTTCTTAGATAAAGGGAGGCCTTCTTTCGATCTTCAATACCCGTAATACGACAATAAGTTTCAACATCGATGGCTTTGAGATCGATCCCTACATCCGTCATCCCTGCCTGAAAGAGTTCATCAACATATTCATTTGTAAGGAATGTACCATTGGTATCCACATGAAGCCTCGCCTCTTTATCAGGATTTAGCTTTCTGAGGATGTTCAGGAATTGGATGAGCCATGGGCGATTGAGTGTCGATTCCCCTCCAGAGATCGCCATTCTATCAACTTCTTCCCTCTTCCTCGCCCGGGTAAGAGAGATGGCTGCTTCTTCAGGAGTGAGGTAAACCCCCTTTCCACAGTAGGTAGTGGTCCAGTTTTGGCACTGAGGACATCGGAGATTACATCCAGCCGAAAAACAGGCCACCTCAATATTTCTTCCGGAGGCCTTCAGATTCCATGGTGTCCCTACTCCCCCAACTGGATGCCCTTGAAATCCATGAACGATTCGAAGGGGTGAAATAGGATGGGAAAATTCTTTTTGAATCTTCATCCCTTCTTGGACCTGAGTCACACAGATGGGAAGGAATACCCCATCCACCTCCATTGCACAACTCATACATCCGCCCACTCCACAGGGAACAAAGATTCCATCCCCTTTGGGAAAGGGAGAGATTGGAAAGCCGGAAAGCTGAAGGGCTTCCTTAATAGGGATTCCTGATGTAACCTGAAGAGGCTTGTCATCGAAGTAAATGGTGATGGTTTCCCATGAGGGTCTTTCTTCCATTTTTACAGCGTCATAAGGGCATGAGACATGGCACGCTTGACAGCCGATGCAAGACTCATACCGGCAAATCCACTTTCTACAATATTGGCAATCTTGACAGAGATTGGGATCTCTTTTTGAAATCCAAGGGGCCATAGCTGAAGATAATTTTATCACCCATTTGAGATGAAGTCATCTCTCGTTATATAATGTTTATCGTCAAGGCATTCTGCAACGAATGGGCTGGAGAGATTGCAGTACGTTTATTTAAGTTTATGGTTTCTGAATTATCTATGCCTCATCACTCTTTTACCAGTGAATTAAGCCACATGGTTTTAGAGTTGTATTCTGAAATGGATAGACAAACGGCCGAATTCCGAAATGCAACTGGACTACGCTGTCTTCCCAGTTGTGGGCAATGTTGTGAATCTGCTCCGCCTGAAGCCACAGTGATCGAACTGCTTCCTGCGGCAGAGGAATTATTTTCTCGAGGAGAGGCCCAAACAATGGCTGGAACGCATTGCATCGGTTCGAGAGACTGAGAGATGCGTATTCTTCCATCCGGACCCTTTGATCCCAGGAAATGGTCATTGTCAGTTATACGTTTTTCGGCCATCGGTATGCCGTCTGTTTCCCTTCGCAGCGATGAAAAATGAACCCACTCCCTGGGCTAAAGCCCAGGGTTTCAGGCCTCTGGCATACCTGTCATGACCTTCGGCCATGCCAGACATGCCGGAAAGGCCTCCGCTTCGCTCCGAAAGGATGCCATTCATCCCCAGGCTTAAAAGCCTGGGGTTTTCTGCCATGGCTTATAAAAATGGAAAGCCAGAATTACTGACCTGCCGTCGCCAGAAAGAGCAGATACCTCTTCCTGTTAAAGGAGCACAGGAAGCAATTTCGGGAGGAATGGCTGTCCCAAGTTTCGATTACTTTTTCCTTAAGATGGTAGCCCTTGAACCATCGCTCGGAAGGCAGCGGGTACCTATCAACCGGGCTCTTCATCTCGCCTTGGAAAGATATGGGCTCACGGTTCAACTGATGGAAGCAAATGGTTAGAAAGCAGGCGCAACCTATTATAGGAAATCCGTAAATACTTTATCTCCTTACCCCCTGACTCAAATCTCGCTCATCACAACTTGAATCTTTTGCATTTCAGTCACCTATTGTCTTTTCAAGCTCCTTTGCAAATTCTGCATCGTAATAGGCCTTCATGCGATTTATCGTAGTCTCATAGATATCTATCTGCTCCTCCTCAAGATCTTTTCCAATCTTCGGATCGATCTCGTTCAGTTTTCTTGTCAGAATTTCCCTCTCTTCCTTTGGCATCACTTTTGAGTCTGTCATTGCTGCAGCCCTGGCGTAGATTCCCTCATCCAAAAGGTATTTCAATGCATTAAACGGAAGCTCATAATAATCTCCAAGGGCTCCAGTTCTCTGGGTGAAGCCCTCGGGTGTTGCTGCCTTTATAGAAACACGGACGTAAAGCTTGTTTGCAAACTTAGCCAATTGTTTCACATAGTCCCTATCGGAGCCGAAAATTATACCATTTGTTTCCAGAATGAAAAGAGGATACCTGGATTCCATTACCTCTACCAAGGCCGAAAGTAAGTGCTTCTTTCCAAGGGTAGGTTCACATCCGGAGAGTCTAAGCTTATTGACCTTGAGACCCCTAAATCTCTCCCATCCAGGAGAGGTTATGCCCCTTTCGGCTGCTTTAACAAGCTCTTGTGCAATCCTTTTGGGTGAGTAAAATTCACCGAATTTCTCAGGAAAATCCCTTGACCAATTGCCCCAGCAATAGATACAACGCAAACAGCACCCTACAGCATATCCAGTCGCTATACCCCGATAGACCGGTGCTGAATAGATATCTGTATATTTTCTCTCCAATCCTTCTGGACCCTCTCTGGTCACTAACCTTTCGGTATACTCTGCTAATTCTAAGGGATTGAAAGGCTTGAAACCTTGGGTCAGAAGGCGCTGATATTTCCTCATGTGATCTCCTAAAGTTATTTAAAGGTTAGCAATTGATCTTTTAAGAATGAAAGAAAGGAGGCAGCCTGGATTTCTTTATTTTGAAAAAGGCACACTCCAGTCTCATAAATTCCTTCTTATTTTTCCTCTACTTCAAAAGCTGAAGCTTCCCATCCTGTGGACGGCGAGCTTGAGCTGCATGTAAAGGTTCTTTTTGCGGTTGCATTAGTTATCACCCTAAGATGAATTAACGAAATAGGCTCTTTATTGCCTCAACATTTTCAGAAATATCCCTGATGATCAATATATTCGTCCTCTCATCTGCGATAACCGCCCCACGCGCACTTAGGAAACTCTTCACTACTGGAACCATATCTTTAGCTCTGGCGTACTTTAAGTGAATCATCTCCGTTCTAAGGTCTTCCATTTTTTCCTTTGCCCTTTTCGAAGCCAATAGGGTTTCCTCTTCTTTTCTGAGCCTCTCAAGAGGTGCAATCCGAATTACATTTCCAATCCTGACCATGCCCAGCGATTGAGATTGAAGAATTACTCCGAGGGCCTGGTCCCACGGGACTTCATTAAGTCTTATCGTAACCCTTCCTTTTACTTCATCTGCAAGAACGATGTTAAGCTGGGCAACCTCCGATATCAGCCCGAGGACATTTCCGATATCCGCATCCCTGAGGTCAAGAGATATTTTTTGATGAGTGGATTGCCTCGATGGTTGAGCGAGAGAGCATAGGCTTGAAAACAAGATAGATATACCGATCAAAAAAGGTATCCATACCTTAGAAAATTTCATCATTCCCTTCTTTTATTCATCCTGATTGTTTTAATGGAAGATACGAAAAGCCCATCCAAATAATAGAACTTTTCAACTTTTGGGGCTATTCGCTCAAGAACATCCTGAATATTGAAGTAACTGGTTCGATGCGCAGCTCCCAGAAATAGGACAGGTCGATTCGGTTCGGGTTGTTACACTTGTTGCACTGCTCACCCTCCCAGCCGGCAAGTTCCTTCAAGCTCTTGTGTTGATATATCTCTTTTAAATCCTGTTTGCGAATGAATCCAATAGGTCTATCCCATGCACGGCAGTCTATCACCTCTCCTTCAGGTCCGACCTGAAGAACCATTTTGGGGAAATGACACCGAAAGGGCTTCTTTCCATTTCTTATGCTCTCTAAATAAAGATAGGAATTGTTGATCCTGAATCCTTTCCTTTTCTTTCGGATTAAAGTCTCTGCAACAATGGCTTCTTCTTTCTTGCATGGCTTGAGATGGCTTTTGATCCCTTCCATCTTTCCGTTTCGTAAAAGATCAATCTCCATTGGGCATACATAGGAGGAAACCCCAAGCTCATGGGTAAGATTAATAAAATCTTCCATCGAATCTTTATTTTGATTTGTAAGGAGAAAGTTGAACATCACCTTTATCTCCGGATACCTTCTTCTTATCAATTGAACACCTCTTATTAATCTCTGAAAGAGCCCTTTTCTCCCCCTTATCTCATCATGCATCTCTGAAGGGTAGTCCAAGGAAACGATAAATGAGTCTGTATAAGGAGCAATTTCACTAAGGCGTTCTTCAAGAAACCATCCGTTCGTGGTCACCACATTCACAAGATCGATTTCCTTAGAAAACTTCAATATCTCAGGGATATCTTTTCGAAGCAGAGGTTCCCCTCCCCAGATGAAGTTCAAGAGAAATCCCAATTCTTTTGCGTCTGTATAAAACTTCTTAATTTCATCAGATGTTAAATCATCAGAGGAATTATTTCTCCATAGACAGGGTTCACAGCTACAATTACAATGTCCGGTGACAAGATGGCAGAGGATGAAAGGGCCTCTCCAATGGATTCGGCTTAGGATCATCCTCCCAACTATCTTCATTAGGTCACCAACCCTGTTCATCTTACCCATCAAATACTAATTTTATCATGAATCGAATTTCTTGCAAATCACTCAAGGGCAATTAAAGAGAAAGTAAAGAAGGAGACTCATAATTATGAGTCTCGGGTTGCATCAATAACTTCCTGAAGTCAACGACCCCGGTTTCTAACCAAGTATGCATGATTTGAATTGGTAATCATCAGTGTCCTTCTTGCGCGATTGGTGCTCAAAAGTACGAGGAGAATTTTCGCATATCTTGTGGTGGTTTTTTCTTGACGTACGACTCAATCAATTGTATATACAACCCATCCCGAAGCCAGTTCCCTAAGATCGGCAGAGGAGGTATATTGATGAAAAAGCAAGCTGTATCAGTAAGACTGAAGGTGATCTTTGTTTTCTGCCTTCTTATTACTTTAGTCATCGGAGGATGCAAGACTGACCCTGCAGCGGTTCCAAAAACCTCGGTTGAACCGGTATACAGCGTAGTGAGTCCTCTAGGTGATTCTACTGTGAAGATGATCACGATGGTTCCGCGCCTTAACACCCTGGCGGACAAGACGGTCTGCATGGTATGGAATCATGCTTTCAAAGCCGATATTACCCTTCCCGCGATTGGAGAAGCGCTGAAGAATCAGTATCCCGATATCAGGATCGTCCCTTACACGGAAATCGACGCCGCCATCCGGGCGGCGGGTGGCCAGATTTCTTCGCCCGAAGCAGGAACCCTGCAGACGGTGCTAAAGGAAAAAGGCTGCAACGCAGTGATAAGCGGAAACGGAGGGTGAGGCGTCTGCACTCCGCGCGCGGCGCGTGCGGTCATAGAAGGTGAAAAATTGGGTATTCCGGGTGTGGTTGTGACCGGTCCGGGATTTGAGAAGCAGGCGCGCGCTGTGGGAATTGATCAGGGCGTGCCCTCATTGCAGGTCGCCGTCTATCCGGGTCCATTTGATCTTCACTCGAACGCTCAACTTCAGGAAAACAGCAAAAAGGTCGTTGTCCCTCAAATTACACAAGCGCTGACCAAGCCTATACCCGCGACAGACAACGCTGGGAGAACAAAGGAAACTGTATTTACCGGTTCTATCGATGAAATCAATCGGTACTTCACCGATTGCAAGTGGAGTGATGGACTGGCCATTGTTCCGCCGACAGTGGAAAGAATACAGGAATTTCTGAAATACACCGATTACTCCCCTCATGAGGAGATCGCTGTGCTCCCATCGGCAAATCTGAGGGCAACGCCATGGAACATCGCGGCGAATGGAGTGATGGCCGGCTGCCGCCCTGAGCATATGCCCGTGTTAATCGCAGCGGTCAAGGCTATGGGGGACCCTACGTTCCGATTATCACAGACTGGCGGCAGCACCCATTCCTTTGTGCATTTTTATATCGTGAATGGTCCGCTGGCCAGGCAGCTTCAGATTGACCATGGCCAAGGTCTGATCGCTCACTCAACAAACCAGGTTATCGGCCGTGCCCTGGGTCTCATAGAGAGGAATATTGCGGGTTACCGAATAAAGGAAACACAGATGGGCAGTTTCGGTAAAACGCAATCATGGGTATTAGCGGAAGATGAAGAGGCACTCCATAAGATTGGATGGAATCCTTATCATATGGAGAGAGGTTTCTCGAAAGAGGTGAGCACAGTTACTGCAGCCAGTAGTACCCTTTGGGGGCAGAACCTCATTCCGGCAACATCCGATCCCAAAATGGTTATGGAACTCTTAGCCTATGGCGTGACTCGCGGCGAAATGTTTGCCAGCGGCATGATTGATTCTCGCAGGTATCTCCTGCTGACGCCCGGAGTCGCCGAGGTGCTTGCGGCCGGAGGCTATACAAAAAGAAGTCTGATAGACGATGTGACGAGGAATGCGAGAAGGATCACCTATGAGTGGACATTTTCGAAAGTATACGGGTCGTACGGCAGAGTGCTGGGGTCCTTTGAACGTGAGCTCGCAAAGTCCATGAAGGAACCCGGTGCAGTGAAGGGAAAATTGCCGCCATGGTATCCAAGATTCCCTGGATGGGAAGAAATTGTGACAACCCCAACCGTCACACCCGGGAAATTACAGATTGTCGTATGTGGGGACCCGAATAGAAACAAAGTACAGACGCTGGCTGGCGGTATGGGGGGGGCGATAAAGGAGATACGACTGCCGGCAAAATGGGATGAGCTTATGGGAAAATCGGGATACCGACCCCTTAGTGAGTTCTTTATCAGGAAATAGATCGAGAGTGAGCGTAGGGGGGGTCGAATCCCCCCGCTCCACCATAAATTAGAATCGTCGAACAACGGCATTAAGGACGGCTGCCAAAAGCCGCCGCTAATTTCAATCGTTACACTCGATTTCAATCGTAAATCTTCAGCTCGGATGTATAGTGTATTTCCTCTCTTTGTAGGTGTAACCAGCAAACTTATCGACACCGGCCACAGTTGGAGGAAATATGGCAACTCCTCTTGACCCCAAACAAATAGTCTCTTTTGAAGAACTCCTCATGTCACAGGTAGTCCAACAGGAGGCCCTTACCAGATTGCTTGTGGAGAAAGGGATATTCACTAAAGAGGAGTTTTTGGAGATGGTGAGAGTGGTAGATCAGGAGATGAAGAAAGGCAGACCGTGAAAACCCAATTACCTTATTTCAAAACCACCTGTTTCATTTCACTCCTAATCGGGATCGTATTACCTCTTACCTTGGGAATGAAGGATCCTACTTTAATCGCTATCTCTTTCAGTTTGATCTGGTTTATCTATGCAGTTGCATTGTTTATTGAAACGTTTCTTATTGAAGGGAGACGTTTAAAGAAGAAATTGGAGGTAAAGGACAAAAGTGATTCTTTTCCTCTCCATGACATTCAACAGCTTCAGGCTCTATATGAAATCACAATCAAGAAGGATAATGAAGATCAGAAGAAATTTTTGAGTTAAAATTCTTATTTCTTTCCCCCTATACAAAAGAAGCCCATTATGTTTAATTTCCACCCGTCTTTTCCCCTAAAAGTGCTGCTCTGGGGATGGTTTTGCCCCCCCCTTTTAAAACAATATCTCCGAATGTCTAATCTTTGAGGCTTCAAAAAAATAAAGGGGCGGTTCTGTTTTCATTCTTTACTCCTGTCTGCAACGGGCGGCTAAAACTCAAACAAAATCACCAGCCGCTGAAACGGCAGCAGGCAGTCACGAATCCAGCCTAACTGTGCCGTTGCCCAATCTCCAATCTTTGATCCGTACCCCCCGTCTCATTGGATTTCATGCAGGCCCACCGGAAGGACACGGTTAATGATCACTTTTTAAATTTCCCGGAAATCAAGTGTATGGGCAAAGTTATTATTAATGGCGATTTTAAGCCCGATCTTTGTCGCATGATTGAGGAGTGGGTTGAAGACCCAATTGAAGCAAGGGAGTCGGTTTCTGTATTAAAAGAGGAGGGGATGCCAGGCTGGTTAGTTGAGATAGCTACAAAACTCGGTCAGCGAAAGAGGTGGAGTTTAAATTGACGCCCCATATTGATTTGTAAGAAAATCAGCGGGGTGGACTCTTGAAAGCCCACCCTCGGGACTTTGACATCATTTCTTTGGCGGAACAATGGTTTCCTTAAATGCTTTGGCAGGTCTTATTTTTACAACCGTTTTAGCAGGAATTTTTATTGCCTCGCCTGTTGCAGGGTTACGACCTGTCCTGGCCTTTCTTTTGACAAGAACCGATTTGCCAATGCCTGGTAGGACAAAGGCCCCCTTCTTCTTGGTTTCAGCAATTGCCAGGGCCGCATATTCGTCAATGATAGATGCAGCGGCCTTCTTCGAAATCTCAAACTTCTCTGCAAAACAAGTAACGATTTGTCCCTTTGTCATCAATTTCTTCTGAGCTGCCATGTTGTGCCCTCCTCTTTAAAATAAGGTTAATTCATGCCGTTCAATATAAGGGAAAAGTCTTTCTAAATCAAGGAGTGATGAAATTTTTCTGTCATCTGGGCGTAATTTGTTTTCGATTTCTTCAGTTTCCAACTACCCTTAGTCCCTTAGGAATAAAATTGTGCGCGTAGATGTCACAATATTTTTAGCACCACCATTTAAGCGCCTATTCATGGGCATTCCAAAGTAGTTTTGGAAATCTCAACTTTTTGGATTTTAAACTTCCTGTTTGGTTCTGGCTTGGCCAGGTTAGGTTTAATCCAAAACCCTTTATATAAAGGTTCCCACCTCGCATGACGGCATTTAACCTTTCCCCAATCGGTACCACCTCATTCTGCAAATAAATCAAATTATCTTTGAGCTTACCCATCTGATCAGTGGCTTTCTTACAGCCCCTCTGTAAATTCGTCCAGGACATATTGCCCTTGGATGTTAAGAAGTGGTGGAAATCACTCTCTAATAGGTTTCCAATCTGTGAAGGGCTAAATTTCTGTCTGTAAACGTCGTAAGTTTCCTTTCTCATTCTTATCCATTCTTCCCCCGTGGCCTTCGGTCCCATTGGAAGCCTTATTTGGTCAATTAAAAAGACTTTAAAGTTCCTTTTTAGGTCATGATCGGACATTTTTCTCCCTCCGATTCCGTGATCATGTCTAACGAGACGTAGGATTCTCCTTGATCAAGGCAATCCCGAAGGAATCTATATTTCAAGGCCCGACATGTCATCCATTCCATACTCATTGACAACTACGACCTTTCAGCAGTAAGGCGCGGATGCTTTCTTCGTAACAACAAATTTAACCAATCGTGTTTTTCTTCTGGCACTAATGATTTAGTCACCCACACTTTAACTACTTCAAGTCGTGAATCTCCTTTATATAATTCTCCTACGGATGATTCGTTGTAATACTGGAAGAAACGACCTCCACTTTCCTCGTTTCCTTCTCCTTCCTTCAGAGATACAAACATAATGCCTTCAACCTTAAGAGAAGTGGTAAGACGCCTAATAGCCTCCTTGCCTTCTTCTAATGTTAAGTGAAGGAGGGATCCACAGCACCAAATGCCCTCAAATTCTTCATTCAAATTAAGATCTTCAAAGGAAATATTTAAACAAAAAGCATGTGGGTACTCATTGCATTTTCGGGCCATTTCTTTTGAAGCATCAAAAGAAATCACTGTATATCCATTTTCTATGAAGTATCGCGTGTCACGACCAACGCCACATCCAGCATCTAAAATTCTGCCTCTCTTACTCACATGAGCTTCAAATTCCTTGTAAAGCCCTGACAGATCTAAGAATAGGGTCTTATTCAAATATTGGTCAGCATTCTTATCGTAGTACTCCAGTGTAGAATTTCCCTTTTTCTTACGCTTCATTGGATGATGCCTCTCTATTGTATCATCCAAATCCTTTAAGCGATACTTAAGCCTTTGAATAGCACTTTCTACTGCCCCATCTAGCGGAAGAGGAAACACTATATCTTCGAATAGTTCAGGAGGGCCACTCAGTTTCTTTTCATAAGCTAACTGTAATATTCTGCTATGAGCGCCAAATTTCCCGAGGAGATCTTGAAGTTCTAATTTGTCAACTACACCTGAAGATGAAACGATTAACTTAAGAAGATTTTTGTTTATATCCAAAATTTGCTTTAGTAAATTCTCCTCTTGAGGGGTAAATGTCTTCGCTTCCAAAAGATGGCGAAGCGTACGGAATCGCTTTCCAGTACCAGCACTCTTTTTTACAAGTTCATCCTCAAATTTACTGTAAAGCAATTTGGATTGTGTTCTCAATTCTATAAATGGACCGTAGAACGTATTAAGTCGTTTCAAAATGTCATCACGTTCTTCTTTGGACTTAGAAAGAGATAATTGGCGTTCATTAAATGCATTTTGGCGCTTGTTTTGACTTCTCTGAAACCATAAAAGACACATATTAATAACCAGACTAGCTAGGAGGGCTATAAAACTAATTACCATAGTGCCCAGGCCAACCAAAACAGGTCCCCAGGCTTTTACTATCTCCGGATTTTGTTTTTGTATCCAATCTAATATATCTCTTATTATTGGCACGTTCTCACCTCCTTAGGATGCTTTGTTTGGCTAGCTAACCTGGGGAAAAGTACCGCGCTCTTATGTGTTTCGGGAAGCGGTGTCAGGGCCGATTTTCCAGTTATCCTATACCCCGGCATGATGTTATACCTGTTATCACACCGCTATTTATTCCCCGTCACCAAGTTTCTGCGCTCGCTGTAGAAAATCCTTCTTGGCCTTTGGCGGCAGTTCCTTGAATTTTTCAAGTAACCACTCAACACTTAAGGTATCCAACCGCGCTTCGACCTTCTTAGCTACGACTGTCGCACGCTTAAGATGCGCCTCTGTGACGACTGGAGGAGGGTTGCTCACTCGGTTGTGAAAACGATTGGCTTCGTCTGCCGCCATGGACGGAATACCTTTTCCCTGGGCTTCGATCGAATCAATCCATGCTGTACTGCCTTCCTTGCGACGTTTTGAAATGTCTTGTTTAAATCCATCCATTGTCTCGCCAGGGGGCCAGGGTGGCTCTTCATCCCCAAAAGTAGTAGCCCATTCTTTCTGCATCTCTTCAGATAGAGTATCAAACTCCCCCCAACTCAAGTTCTCGTCGGAGAGGCGCGTGTAGTCCTTCTGGTAGAGCCTGAGCGCACGCCGCATGAGTTGAAGGTCTTCAAGATCTTTGGGGAGGTTCTCAAATGCACTAATCAAGGCCTCCACTTCTCCGAGGGTAAGGTCCATATCTGCCTCGGTTCGAATTCTTGTCTGCCACAAGCGAGACGCACGTTTGACGGTGTCGGTTTCTGCATCCTTAAGTTTCGCTAAGAACCCTGAAAGTTGCGTACGTGTCTCAACAATCTCAGGGATCTGGATTCGCACCGCCATACCCTGCAATTTCTTAGAATAGTCATTGCCGACCTCAAGAAGGCCTCGGATCTCCGCTACTCGCACAATGCGAACGGCATCGCCATGTGCTGTAAGCCATGACTTGACATCCCGTAGAAGCTGATGGGCTTCTGCTATCGTTTCTGCTTTGCGGATCACCTGAATTGTGTGCGTCTCCAACTGTTGAAACTGTGGCTCCAACCCCAGTTTCTTGAGGTTTCCTCCTACCACGTAGAGCATTTTGTGCTTGAAATCACCCACAGCTTCAGGGGTATCGCTCTTAGGTGCCTGTCGGGCGAGCCAGTCCGGGAAGAACAGGATGGCCCCCTGCCGACCCTTCTCGTAGTGCGGTTGAACTTCAGCAATCTGAGAGTCCGTCCAGAGCGGTTTCTCCATGGCCATCTTGTCACAGATATCTTTGAGGCCCACAGCTCCCCACGTCAACTGGCCCACATCACGACGTTCCGCCCCTTGTCCCAGTTTTGATATAGCCTCATCCTCCGCCCTCTCCATCTTTTGCATTGCTTCTATGGACACCGACGCTTGTTCACGCAGACGCACCTCTCGGTAGCCCAAAGAAGGCGGAACGGGGACCCGGATCTTTAGTTCCAGGGAACGTTCGAGACAGCTCTTGCGTGCAAGATGACTCTCGGCTTGTTCCCATTCATCCAGAAGCGTTTCCCATTCCGAAGAAGCCTCGCCGAGGAGAATGAGATCAACACCATGAAGAGCTGACAAGTCAATAAACTTTCCTCGGAAAACCCCGTCCTGTAC
>JAGXSW010000166.1 GCA_018333715.1 Syntrophaceae bacterium
GTTTAATATTAGAGGTTCCGCCCTAAAGCTTCTCCAATCCCTCCAACCCTGTGCGCCGGAAGGATGCCGATTCTGGAAATGTGATTTTTTCACAGCTTCTCAGTTATAGGTTGTTTAAATTAACTACAACCTGTAACTCAGCCCTTCAGGGCTGATTTTTCAGGGCTAAAGCCCTGAGTTACATATGCGAACCGTAAGGCTGTTCACAAAAGGATAAACGTGATCTCCCGGAAAGAAATTACGAGCAGTCTTGTATTCATTCTGTTCGGCGTGGGTTATCTGGTCTACAACACGCAATACCCCCTGGATACATTGAATAATCCCGGCCCGGGCCTGTTTCCCCTGATCGTGGGGGGGCTATTGACCCTCTTAGCCATCTACCAATGGATTGAGGCTTTCCAAAAACCCAGAGGAAAGGATGATCATAAGAAGGAGAAACTTCCATCAATCAAAGGAATTTTCCAGAAATGGAAAGACGAAACAGGCCCTCTCCTCCTCATGGTCGTTTTTGCCATTTATCTTTTTCTGATTCCATGGGCGGGTTTTTTTGCCTCCAATTTTTTATTTGTGGTGATCTCCAGCAGACTCCTGGGATCTCGGGACTGGAAAAGGCCGGTGTCCCTTGCCATTGGAATCAACCTCTTCTGCTATCTCCTCTTTGAGATTTGGTTAAAACTGTCTTTGCCTAGAGGAGTCCTCGTTTAAAGGGAAGTCGCCAGACATGGTCGAATCCGGAATGATCAGCTCGCTTCTCATCGCCTTTCAGCCTGTCAATTTCTTGGCCTGTTTTGTCGGCGCGGTTATTGGCACACTTGTGGGAATCCTGCCCGGTTTAGGGCCTGCCGCCGCCATGGCTTTGGTCTTGCCCCTGACCTTGAATCTTGGTCCAACCGCAGGATTGATCATGCTGGCAGGGATATATTATGGGTCAATGTATGGCGGGTCCACCACCTCGATTCTGGTCAATGTCCCTGGAGAACCTGCCAGTGTCGTCACAACATTGGAAGGCTATGCGATGGCCCGCAAGGGTCGCGCCGGAGCCGCGCTGGCTATTGCTGCCGTGGGTTCGTTTGTTGCCGGGACCTTCAGCGTGATTGCATTGCAACTATTTGCTCCTCTCCTTGCGCGAACGGCCCTTGCCTTTGGACCTGCTGAATATTTTGCCCTGACCGTTCTGGGAATCGTCTTATTATCCAACTTGTCCGGGAAATCCCGCATCAAATCCCTGCTCATGATGATGGTCGGTCTAATGCTGGCTACTGTTGGAACGGACCCTGTAGGAGCCGTTGAACGTTTCTCTTTCGGGATTCTCTCCGCCCAGGGGGGAATCAGTTTTATTGCCATCACCGCAGGCCTTTTTGGAGTTGCGGAGGTGATCTCCTTCATGAAGGAAAAGGGGAAGGAGATGGAAATGACGCCTGTCAGATTCCGCGAACTCTATCCCAACCGCAAGGAGCTCAAACGCTCCGTGGCGCCCATAGCGCGAGGATCGGTTCTGGGATTTCTGATCGGCCTCTTGCCGGGACCTGCGGCCACGATCGCCTCGTTCGCATCCTATGGCCTGGAACGTCGGGTTTCCAAACATAAAGAGGAGTTTGGCCAGGGGGCTATTGAAGGGGTAGCTGGCCCCGAGGCGGCAAATAATGCCGCTGCAGGGGGTGCGATGATTCCTCTGCTCTCCCTGGGACTGCCTTTCACTCCAGCCACGGCTGTCTTATTGGGAGGAATGCTTTTTCACGGGATCACGCCTGGCCCTTTTCTCCTGAGCGACCGGCCGGATGTCTTCTGGGGAGTGATTGGAAGCTTTTATCTTGGGAATGTAATGCTGCTGATCTTGAACCTGCCGCTTGTGGGAATTTTTGCCAGAATTGTAAGGATCTCCCCCAACTACCTGATGCCTGCGGTGCTGGCGCTGTGTGTCATCGGGGCTTACGGGGATAATAGCAACCTTTTTGATGTTTGGGTGATGCTGGGGGCAGGGGCTGTGGGCTACCTCATGCGGAAATATGACTATGAACCTGCGCCACTGGTGGTGGGTCTGGTATTGGGAACGGTGATGGAGAGATCCCTCCGGCAGGTTTTGATCATTTCGAGGGGCGACATTGGCGGTCTGTGGGAATCCCCTCTCTCCGCCATCATCTTAATCGCGGCCCTGGCTGTCGTGATCGCGCCGATCCTCATGCGCTATTTAAGCGTAAAGCTTGGCAACTGTTTAGCCAAATAGAGATTCCCATGGAGTCGGGGCTGGACACGCCGCTCTCCAAGGCTTCGAATGGCGATTTTTGAATTGAATGGGAAACGTAGGATGTTATCTGATCGAGCCCCATCGATCAGGATAAATGCCTGTGCTCATTCTCTGAAAGGCGCGCCTCGAAGCCTTTCCGAACGGCATGTCCAGCCCCGTGATACGATTTTGTGCTTGATTTGGCTAAACAGTATCAAAAAGTTTAATTGCAGTATGCAGTCCAATATATTAGACATTTGAAGAATTTTTGGATATGATAGTGTCAAAAATAAATGTCAAGGGTAAAAAGGTAAAGGTTAACCTGCCTACCGCAGGCAGGGACGCCCGTTTCGTCATTTGGTTATGCCTTACGCCCTAAAAAATTCTTCAGGGAAATAACGTTTGTCGTTGTCGATACTCGTATCGATGCTCGTCTACCGATGCTGGATATTAGAGCTTCTTTATTGTACGAGCATCCTGCTTTGATACCAGCGTCGTCACCCATAACCATTTGATGATTTACTTAGACGGGCTTCGTAGCCCTAACCTAAAAACCTTTTATTGGAGGGGATCCGATGAAAATTGCAATTTCAGGAAAGGGCGGGGTTGGGAAGACGACGCTTGCAGGCGTGATGGCCCGCATTTTAGCGGCGAAGGGGAAGAAGGTTCTTGCCATTGACGCCGACCCGGATTCGAACCTGGCCTCTGCCATCGGCCTCCCGAAGGAGTCTTTGGATAAACTTTCTCCGATTGCTTCCATGACCTCTCTGATCGAAGAGAGGACCGGATCGAAAAAAGGAACCTTTGGTTCAATGTTTAAACTCAATCCCAAAGTGGACGATATTCCCGATAATCTGGGGGTGACCCATCAGGGCGTCAAACTCCTCCTCCTGGGCTGTATTCCACAGGGAGGCGGAGGTTGTTTCTGCCCTGAAAATGTGCTCCTGAAAAATCTGGTTCGCCATGTCTTCGTTCTGAGAGAGGAGGCGCTTATCATTGACATGGAGGCGGGGCTGGAGCATCTGGGAAGGGGAAGCACAGGCTATGTGGATGGACTCATCATCGTCGTTGAACCCGGACAGAGGGCCATCCAAACAGCCAGACAGATTAGAAAATTGGGAGAGGACCTGAAGATCAAGAATATGATGATCGTTGGCAATAAGGTCAATTCTGAGGAAGACCGCAAGGTAATCGAAGAAAACCTTTCAGACTTTCCGGTCTTAGGCTATATGAGTTTCAATCCGAAAATCCTTCAGGCAGACCGGGAAGGGAAGTCTCCCTATGACATTGATGATAAGATCAGAGAAGAGGTTGAGGCCATCCTAAAGGAATTGGAGAAGAGGATATAGGCAATCACCAAACTCCAAGCGCCTGCCTTCGCCGAAGCGGCTTCGCGCAGGCAGGCCAATAACCAAATAATAACCAACTCCCAATGACCAAAATAATTTAAAGGGCGACTTCGGATTGGTTATTTGAACATTGGGTATTGGAAATTATTTGGAGCTTGGAATTTGATGATTGGAATTTCGTTTATTTGTAATAATTTAGCGCTTTGAAAAAGGCTTCATAAAATCCCTCCCCGCCTCCCTTTGCCAAAGGGAGGAGAAATGCTTCCCCCTTTGAAAAAGGGGGATTGAGGGGGATTTGCGATATCTCGATGCCTTGATCAGGCTTTTTTTCAAAAAACTAAAGTGTTACGTTTATTTATGATACGCACTATCTTTGTTTGGTCTTCTATTGTGATTGCTACATTGGTCCTGGGGGTTTTGACCCTGCTCACCTATCCTTTGGACCGGAAAGGAAGGGCGGGCCACCATTGTGCGCGGCTCTGGGGAAGGATCGCCCTGCTCGCCAATCGTGTGAAGGTGAAAGTCGAGGGGCTGGAGAATATCAGAGGGAAGGGGCCTTTCATCTTTATGTCGAACCACCAGGGAAGTTACGATATCTTTGTCCTCCTCGGCCATCTCCCTTTCCAATTCAAATGGCTGGTGAAAAAGGAGCTCTTCTCCATCCCTTTCTTCGGCTGGGCTATGGCCGCAGCAGGCTATATCAGCATCGACCGGCAGGGAACACGGGAGACCGTGGAGGCGATGAATCAAGCCGCTCAAAAGATCCGGGAAGGGATGTCGGTGGCCATCTTCCCGGAGGGGTCGAGGAGCCCGGACGGTTCAATCCAGCCTTTTAAAAAGGGAGGATTTACCCTGGCCATGAAGTCGAAAGTTCCCATCATTCCAATTTCGATTGCCGGAAGCCGGGAGATCATGCCAAAAGACCGGTTGACCGCTTCTTCCGGCGAGATCCGGATAAGGGTGGGAGACCCCATCGAGACGGAGCCTTATTCGTTAAAAGATAGGACTGCCCTGATGGAGAGGGTGAGTGAGACGATTTCAAAAAATTTTGAGTTGATCTCCAAGGGATAAAATGGGGGGGCTGTGATCGAGGATTCCATCAAAGAGAAGTTGAAACGGGAGATCATCGGGATTTTACTGGTCGCCATCGCTGTCTTCCTCTTCCTCAGCCTGATCTCATACGATCCGGCAGATCCGTCCCTTTTCTCCTACTCCTCTCAAAAAGTGAAAGTGATCGGCAACTGGATGGGAATTGTCGGGGCCTATGTGTCAGGCCTTCTCTTCCAGGGGTTCGGTTTTCCTTCCTTTCTCATTCCCTTTGTCCTCGGTTTCTATGCCTTCGGCTTCATCCTTCGCTGGGAGTGGAAGTATCCGCTGGTCAAATTGGGGGGCTGGGCAATCATCCTCCTGACCACTTCATCTCTCTTCAGTTTGTGGATGAAGCCCCTCCGGATTTACGCGCAGGATCTCCTGGTGGGAGGGTTTATCGGGGAGATCCTTTCGAGAAACCTGGTCCGGTATTTTAACCTTCCAGGAGCCACGATCATTTTTGTCGCGATTTTGATTCTCGGTTTCGTTTTGGGGACAGGAATATCCTTTATTGGCGTCCTACGTCGTCTGGTCAGCGGGATGGCCAAGCTCATCGATAAGATCAGTACGATGAAGATGGTCAAAAGGGAGCAGACCGAGAGGGCAAAGAAGTTAGTGAAGCGGAAACAGGAGAAAGGCGAGGTTAAAGGAGAGATCAAAGGGGCGGGAGAGGAACCGTGGGAAGCTCCCCCGGTTGTGGTCGTTGACAGGGCAACGCCTTCAAAGAAACGGGAGGAAATCATCGAGCAGGAAGCCTTTGAATTTGCAGAGCCCAGGAAGGAGTTCCAACTTCCGCCCGTCTCCCTTCTCGACGTTGAAACGGAGAAGAGGCACAAGATCGACCGGGACAGTCTGGTGATGAACTCACGTATCCTGGAGAAAAAGCTTCTGGATTACGGGGTTGAGGGGCGGGTCGTGGAGGTGAGACCCGGCCCGGTCATCACGGTCTATGAGTTTGAACCGGCTCCCGGAGTGAAAGTCAGCCGGATCGTCAACCTCGCGGATGATCTGGCGCTGGCCCTGAGCGCGGTGACGATTCGAATCGTCGCCCCCATCCCCGGGAAATCGGTCGTCGGAATCGAAGTCCCCAATGCGGTCAGGGAAACGGTTTACCTCAAAGAGATCATCGATTCCGATCCGTTCAGGAACTCGAAATCGAAGCTCTCCTTTGGAATCGGAAAAGATATTTCAGGAGAACCCTTTATCTTTGATCTGGCCAGAATGCCCCATCTCCTGGTGGCCGGATCAACCGGGTCAGGCAAGAGCGTCTCCGTCAATTCGATGATCAGCAGCATTCTCTTCAAAGCTACTGCGGAAGAGGTCCGGTTCCTCATGATCGACCCCAAGATGCTGGAGCTCTCCGATTACGAAGGCATCCCCCATCTCCTCCTCCCTGTCGTCACCAACCCCAAGAAGGCGGCCATTGCCCTCAAATGGCTGGTCGATGAGATGGAACGGAGATATACGATCCTGGCAGAGAAGGCGGTCAGAAATATCGAACATTATCATCAGAAGATGGATAAGGAATTGAAGGAGAAAGGAAGGGTCTATAAACGAAGGGGGGATACTCTGGAGGGAGATGAAAATAAGGGGGAAGAGAGGATAGAGAGGCTCCCCTATATCGTCGTAGTGATCGATGAACTGGCTGACCTGATGATGATCTCATCGAAGGAGGTGGAGGAGTCGATCACCCGGCTTGCCCAGATGGCGAGAGCGGTAGGCATCCATCTTATTCTGGCCACACAGAGACCCTCGGTCGATGTGCTCACCGGTCTCATCAAAGCCAATTTCCCCGCACGGATCTCTTTCCAGGTCACTTCAAAGGTCGATTCGAGGACGATTCTGGACACCATCGGCGCGGAACATCTTCTTGGGTCGGGGGATATGCTCTTTCTTCCCCCCGGCAGCGCTAAATTGATACGCATCCACGGCGCCTTCATCTCCAGCGCGGAAACCAAACGGGTCGTCGAATTTCTGAGGAAACAGGGAAAACCTAACTATGAAACCTCGATCCTCACGGAGGTGAAGAAGGAGAAAGGGGCGACGGGGAACGAGGATGAATATGACGAGAAGTATGATGAGGCCCTCGCCTTTGTGGCTGAGACCGGCCAGGCTTCGATCTCGCTAATACAGAGGCGGTTTCGAATCGGTTATAACCGGGCGGCCCGCATCATTGAAAAGATGGAAGAGGAGAGGGTCGTGGGGCCCTCAGACGGGGTCAAGCCAAGAGAGGTCCTGGTTAAAAAAATTGAGCCTTAAACAATAAACCGCAAATGATGAACAATGAACGATGGACAATGACAGGTGAGCAACGAGCCGTTCATCGTTGAGGGTTTATCGTTCATCGCCATCATGTTGGGAAACGGGAGGTTGACGAAGATGAAAAAAATATCCCAATTGATCTTTTCGACATTTCTATTTCATCTGATCTTCATTCCTATGGGTTTTGGCCAAACCAGCCAGGCTGTTTTGACAGATATCCAGAATCAATATGAAAAGACGAATGAATTCGAAGCCAATTTTGCTCAAGAGTATATCGGGAAGGTGATGCGGCAGTCGCAGAAAGGGGAGGGGAAGGTCTTTTTTAAAAAGAAGGGGATGATGCGCTGGGACTATCGCGTTCCAAACCAGAAAATCATCTCGGACGGACAGACCCTCTGGTTCTATCAGCCCGAGGAGAATCAGGTTTTAATCTCTCATGCCGATAAGATGATCAAAGAGTTTGGATTTCTGGTCGGGGAGGGAGATCTGAGACGGGACTTCAATCTGATCAATATCAACGAATCCCCTGCCCAGAAGGAAGATCATATCATCATAGAAATTGCTCCGAAGGAATCCCATCCGGCCGTATCGAAGTTGTCATTGACCGTTGACAGAAAGACCTATTTTGTGATCCAGGTGGATGTTTTTGATGGTCTGGGAAATGTGACGCGAACCCGCTTTACCGATATCAAGACGAATATAAGCCTCTCCGGCTCCTTCTTCCAGTTTAAAGTTCCACCCGGCGCAGAAATCATCAGGATGCCGGAATCGTCTTCTCCGGGCGGAAAGAGACCCAAATAGTCTGGTCAGAATATGATTAGAGGGCGCTTTAAACTCGAAGCACGGCCTCAGGAATGGATCTCAAAGGGAGATCAGGCTACCAGGAAACCAGGAGGCAGGGTACCAGAGCATCAGAATATCAGGGAAACAAAAGAGAAGAAATTGTTTAACCTAATACCCGGATATCCTGATATCCACAACCTGATCACCTGATATCCTGATAACCGCCAAGCTTTGTTTCACATTGATTCCTTCGGGAAGCTTCGCCCGATATTCGGATTTCGGATTTGCCCCGGTTCTTTTATGCCGCTCCACACAACCCATGCCATTGTCATTCGCTCCCTCAATTATGGAGAGTCCGATAAGATCATCACCTTCTTTACCAGGGATTTCGGAAAACTGAAAGGAATCGCCAAAGGGGCGAGAAGGAGCAAGAAACGGTTTCAGAATGTCCTTGGCCTCTTTTCACACCTCCGTCTCATCTTTTTCGATCGGGAAGGCATGGGTCTGGTCAGAGTGGAGAGCGGCGATCTCCTACACATCTTCCCTAAAATCCGAGAGGATCTGAAAAAAATCTATTGCGGAAACTACTATCTCGAATTGGTCAATGAGATGGCCGGGGAACGAGAGGCCAACCCGGAGGCTTTTGATCTCCTCTTTTCCTTTTTAAGCGATCTTGATGGGATGGCCCCGGAAGAGGAACGATTGAGGATGTTTGAGATAAGGATGCTCTCTCTCTTCGGTTACCGTCCCCATCTGATCCGGTGCGGTTTATGTAAGCGGGACTGGGAGGAGCTCAAGGAGATCCCGGCCGCCTTCTTCTCCTTTGAAAAAGGGACGCTGGTCTGTGGCAGGTGTGCGAAAAATGGAGAAGGGCTCGTTCCCCTCTCGCTTGGGACGGCCCGGTTAATCGACCAGGTCTCGCAGATGGAATTGGCCATGCTCCACAGGCTCAGGTTCACAGCTCAGGCCCTCGCAGAGAGCCGGGGACTCCTTCCCAGATTTATCACCCACCAGTTGGGGAAGGAGTTGAAGTCGCTCAAAGGGCTAAGGGGGATTCTTCCGTTTAATTCCAAATTTCAAAATTCGTAATACTTTAGCGCCTTGAAATAGAGCTTTTTGACAATTTGCTTTTGTCGTCATTCCGGTGAAAACCGGAATCCAGAGCCAATAGGAACATCTGGATTCCTGCTTCCGCAGGAATGACCCTTATTTCTTAACCATTTTCAAAATGCTAAATTAAAAAACTTTTTTGAAATCTGCGTAATCAGAGAGCGTAAAGTAGTTTTTCAGAGCCCTTTTGAGCTTGATTTGACATTTAAGTTTTGATATTTGACATTTATCAATCTACATCCTACTCCGTTACGGGGATTGAAGGAGAAACAATGGATTTTCAGGAATTGATCTTCTCCCTGCAGAGGTTCTGGGCGGATCAGGGCTGTGTGATTCAGCAACCCTATGATATCGAAGTGGGCGCAGGGACTTTTAACCCCGCCACCTTTCTCAGAGTCCTAGGACCCGAACCCTGGAAGGTCGCCTATGTGGAGCCCTCCCGTCGCCCCACCGATGGCCGATACGGAGA
>JAGXSW010000167.1 GCA_018333715.1 Syntrophaceae bacterium
ATGATGAAGATGATCTTTGATTTCTGCGCCACCTCTTTGGCGCAGGAGCATCTCCCCGCACCCAGGCTGCACAGGTGTTTCACCGACGCCTCAACGAGATCGCACACGTGAACAGTGTGCCCCGCTTTGACCAGATGACCTGCCATGGGTTTGCCCATGATCCCCAGACCGATAAATCCAATTTCTGCCATGTTTTTCCTCCTCATGATTTAAGATAAGGTTCAATCCACTTCAGTCCGTCCTCCGTCTTTCCTGCCGGAATATATTCACACCCGACCCATCCATTATAACCCGCCTCGTCAATGAACCGGAACAGATTGGCAAAGTTGATCTCTCCTGTTCCAGGTTCATGGCGTCCCGGAATGTCGGCTAACTGAATATGGCCGATCCTGGCAAGGTTGCTCAAGATCGTCTTCGTCAGATTTCCTTCCATAATCTGCATATGGTAGATGTCGTATTGAAGAAAGAGATTGGGATGATTCACTTCCTCCATTAATTGAAAAGCATCCCTTGTTCGTACCAGATAGAATCCGGGCATGTCCTGATCGTTGAGGGGCTCGATGAGGAAACGAATTCCCTCTTTCTCGAGGGCATCTGCGGCAAACCGGAGATTATCGACCAGGGTCTGGCGAACTTTTTCAGAAGAGACTCCCTGAGGTTTCTTTCCCACCAGACAGTTGAGGCGCGAACATTCCAATGCCTTTGCATATTCAATCGCCTTCCCCACTCCATCCTGAAACTCTCCCTCTCTCCCGGGCAGGCATGCAATCCCCCGCTCCCCTGCCTGCCAGTTGCCTGCAGGAAGATTGTGCAACACCTGGACAAAGCCATATTTGTTCAACTGTTCTTTCAATTCTTCCTTGCTCCATCCGTAGGGAAACAGATATTCGACCCCTTTAAACCCTGCCCTGGCCGCCCGCTCAAAACGATCTATAAAATCGGCTTCATTAAACAGCATGGTAAGATTGGCGCTGAATTTCGGCATGTTCGTCCTCCATCCATTTAACGATGATTTATGCTTACCAAAACTCTCCACTCCCTTGGTGGGAGGGGATGAAGGGGAGGGGGAAGAATCGTTTTTGTCCACCCCCACCCCCACCCTCCCCCATCGAAAGGGGGAGGGGGCATACTGGGGAAATTTTAAATATTTTTGGTTAGGGTTTCATGAACAAATCAACTCGCTTTCTTTGTGGCGATATTCTTAAAGATCTCCCAGCTCTTCAGAAGTTCAAGGGCCCGATCGAGCTGGTTGTCAACCGGTTTCTTCTCCTTCTCCTTCTCCTTCACCTCTACCTTTGGCTTCTCCTTCTCTTTGGCATCGATTAGATGACGCTCCAGATCCTTCTCCGTGGGCTGTTTCTGTGGCGCCGCCTTCTCCTCATCAATGGGTAATGGTTTGACGATGATGTCAGGCACAATTCCCTTGGCCTGGATGCTACGGCCGCCGGGCGTGTAGTAGCGGGCTGTGGTCAGCCGGAGTCCCGAGCCATCTTTCAAAGAAAAGATCGTCTGGACGGATCCCTTTCCAAAGGTCTGCGTCCCTATGATAATCCCGCGACCGTGGTCCTGAATGGCCCCCGCCACGATCTCAGCGCCGCTGGCGCTCCCTCCATTGACCAGGACGACGAGGGGATAACGCGTGAGGTTATCCTCCTGCGGATGGGCATTAAATTTCATCTTATGTTCTTCTCTTCTCCCCTCAATGGAGACAATGACGCCTGATTCAATGAAACGGTCCGACACCTTCACCGCCTGATCCAGAAGACCTCCAGGGTTGTTCCGCAAATCGAGGATCAAGCCCTTCAGCCCCCCCTTTGTCTCCTCTTCCACTGCTTTAACCGCTTTCTGAAATTCGCTGTCCGTCTTCTCCTGGAACTGAGAGAGTCGGATATAACCGTAATGTTTCTCCAGAATTTCATAACGAACGCTTCGAATCGGAATCACATCGCGGATCAGAGTGTAATCCCTGGGATTGGGAAATCCCTCCCTCATGATGGTGAGGGTCACCTTCGAACCTTTTGGGCCTCTCATTCGTTTCACGCTCTCCATCAGGGTAAGGGTCTTTGTCAGCGCCCCATCGATCTTGAGGATCTGATCCTTCGCCTGAATGCCGGCTTTAAATGCCGGCGTATCCTCGATCGGAGAGACTACGGTGAGCACACCCTCTTTCACGGTGATCTCAATCCCCAATCCTTCGAACCGCCCCTTGGTCTCCTCTTGCATCTCCTTATACATATTGGGAGGCATGAAGGCCGAGTGGGGATCTAAGGTTTCCAGCATCCCCTTGATCGCTCCGTAGATCACATCCTTCGATTTCGTCTCCTCCACATACTCCTTCTGAAGAAGACCGAGGACATCGGTAAACACTTTCAGGTCTTCATAGATGGGATTGGAGAGGGCGGAGACCTTATGGAACCGACCCAGTCCCACGGTCACGCCCAGAATAAAGACCAGCAAGATCGCTGAGATGATTTTAAAACTTCTCATGCTCTTTCCTTGTGACATATCATCCTCCTTGTGAATCATTTCTTTTTCGACTCATCTGCTTCCGGAAGCAACGCCAATTTATCCGGTTGTGAAATCCAATCCATGGGGTTCTGTGGTTTCCCCTGATGACGGATTTCGAAGTAAAGCGAGGGGCCCTTCAGCGCCCCGGCGCCGCCCACCAGGCCGATCGCCTCACCCTGGTCCACTTCTTCTCCTGCCTTCTTCAGCAACTGGGAGAGGTACCCCGAGACCGTAAAGACGTGGTTTCCGTGATCGATGATCACAATATTCCCGAACCCCTTGAACCAATCGGCATAGAGAACTTTCCCGGGAAGGACCGCCCGAATCTCCGTTCCCATCGCCGCCTGAATCTCGATCCCGTTCTGCCCTCTCTCCTTGAAAAGGCTGATTACCTTTCCATGAACCGGGGGGGTTAGCCTCCCCTTGAAATTTTCAGGTTTTGCCTTCCCATAGGAGAGAAGGCTCTTCTCCCGCTCTAATTTCTGAACAAGCGTCTGGAGATTTTTTGTTCTCTCCTCCAGTTCCTTGATCAGTTTCTGATAGACCACCTTCTGGTTTTGGATCGATTTGAGGAGGACTTGCCTCTTCTTCTTGATGCTCTGAATCTCGGCCTTCTTCTTTTCCACCTCTGTGATGCTTCGTTCCCACTGGCGCTGATCCCGCGTCAGCTCTTCCTGATATCGCTCCTTCAGGGCCACCTGATACTGGTAGGTTTCAACCAGACGGGCATCCGAGTTGATGATGACCCTGAAATATTTATCGATCTTCACTAGATCGGTAAAGGACTGGGAGGTCAGGAGTATCGTCTCCGGGGGCGTTCTTCCCATTTTATAGAGGGCCGTCAATCTTAAAAAGAGCTCTCCCCTGGTCCGCTCCAGTCCGCTGTTGAGCGCGGCGATCTGGGTTTTCGTCTGGAGGAGCCTTCCTTTGATCTGAGACAGTTGACCATCCATCTGTCGCAATTCCCTCTCGTTCTGATAGAGTTCGATCTCAAGGGCATTGAGGCTTCCAAGGATGGAAGATTCTCTTCCCCGGATCTTCTTCGCTTTCTCCCTGGTCACAGAAATCTCTTTTCGAATCTCCCTGAGGTCTTTCTTCTTCTGAGTGATATCCTTCTCAATCTGATCTTTGCGACTGGCCTGAAGGCCGGGAAGGACAAGGGTGAGGATCAATCCCGTGGCGATCCCAATGATCAAAACCTTCCTTCCTCTTTTTGCCATCCCTTCACCTGCCGTATCTCAAAAACCTCATCGAAGCCACAAAACTACCGAAAAGACCGAGAACCATCCCTCCCGATAGCATCCATGTAATCGTCTCCCACGGCAGAAAGAGAATGGGAATGCCTGCCATCCATCCCTTCATCAGGGGTGTGATCGTGATGAGGACGACCTTATATAATAAAAAAAGGAGCCCCATTGCCATCCCCGCCCCAAGCAGTCCCTGAATCAGCCCTTCCAAATAGAACGGGACCTGAATAAAGGCCGGATTGGCTCCTACCATCTGCATCGCCTCAATCTCCTCCCTGCGGGAAGAGATGGTGAGCTGGAGCGTATTGGAGACGATGAAGATGATAGCGGCAAGAAGGAGGCCTCCCAAAATCCACTGGGTGAGCCGGACCAGGTGGACCAGCACAGAGAATGTCTCAATCCACTCCTGACCATACTGGATCTCTTCAATCTGTGAAACCCGTTTCAAATGAGCCGCCACTTCATCGATTTTCGTCTGGCCCCAGTAGTCTTTCTTCAATCGAATCTCGATGGAAGCGGGGAGGATGGCCGGCTGAACGCCTTCGAGGAGATTCTTCTGCCTCCCCAGCCTTGACTCCATAAAAGTCATGGCATCAAAGGGCGATATATAATTGACGGTCTCGACTCCGTCGAGTTGCCGAATCTGTTTCAAAAGGCCTTCCACCTCGCCCAACGAGGTCCCTTTCTTCAGATAGGCGATCACCTCGAATTTCTCTTCCCAGATCTTCAGAAGGGAGGTCAGGTTAAAGGCGATCAGCGAAAAGGACAAAAAGATGAGCAGGGAGATTCCGATGACGGCAATGGTGGTCAGATTGGGAAAGAGATTTCCCTTCATGTTTCGGAGAGTCCGTCTCATCGCATAGCCCAGAAAAGAGATCATTCCTCGGCTCTCCCCCCTTCATTGCTTTCCGCATTCCCTCTCTTCCCTGCCATGAGTGGAATCACCCGATGGGGATGGCGTTGAATCAAGTGTCCATCCTGAGTGGCGAGGACGATGGTCGTTCCCTTCTGATGGAGTTCCGAAAAGATCTCCATCACCTTTCCGGTCATCTCATCATCCAGAATGCCCATGGGTTCATCGGCCAGGATCAGGGAAGATTCCTTCACCAGAGCCCGGGCAATGGCCACCCGCTGTTGTTCTCCGGCGGAAAGAGAGAGAATCGAATCCTTCTCCCTCTCCTGAAGGCCTACCTGTCTCAGAGTCTCAGAGACCTTTTCCCTGATCTTTTTCGGCGGATGACCTGTCACCTCAAGGGCAAAGGCAATATTCTCTCTTACATTTCGATCCCTTAGGAGTTTAAAATCCGGAGAAACGATACCCATCGTCCTTCTCAGTTGATAGACTTTTTTAAAGCTGGGATGGGTGAGACGAATCCCGTTGACGATCACTTCTCCGCTGCTCGGCTTTTCAGCGCCGAAAAGAATGCGAAGCAGGCTGCTCTTCCCCGACCCGCTCGGGCCGGCGATGAAGACGAACTCCCCTGCCGTGACCTCGATATAGATATCCGAAAGGGCAGTGATCTGACTGGGATAAGTCTTCGAAACAGAAAACATCTGTATCATTAAGTCCAAACTAACACGAACCCTCTTTTTTTTCAAGAAAACAGGAGGATTGATGTCCGAGAGCTAACCGAATATAAATGTAATAGAAGTGATAGTCTGAGCCTGATGAGTAGTCTTATTTTGAAAAAAGAAAAGATGATAAGTCCTTTTTATTCCTTTTTTAGCTTCAAATTCTTAAAAACATCTCCGAGGGTTCCGAGCTTTTCGCTCCGATCCTCCTTCTTCAGAAACTTTTCGTAGTCCTCCCGGTCCTCCCTCTCCTCCATCGCTCTCTGAGATAGCCTTATCTTTCCCTTTTCATCGATCGAGACGATCTCCACCTGAATCTCTCTCCCCCTTGGGAACTTCTTTTTGACATCTCCCTTTTCGGAAGCTCTCAACTCCTCATTGGGAAGCAACCCTCTCATCTTTCTTCCAAACTGGGGAAGGCGAATAAAGAGGCCGTAAGGCTTGACGTCTTCGACGATTCCCTTCAGGACCTGTCCCGCCTCCAGACGCGCCTTATCCGGCCCTTCCTCTTCCGAGATCTTTTTCTTTACACCCGCTTCTTTGATCGACAGCGAGATTCGATGCGCTTCGGAATCAATTCCCAAAACGAGCGCTTCGACCTCATCCCCTTCCTTAAGCAACCGGCTGGGATGGGAGAGACGCTCATAGCTGATTTCGGAGATGTGAACCAGGCCATCGACGCCCGGCGCCACTTCCACGAATGCTCCAAAGTCTGTGATTCTGGAAACTTTTCCGCGAATGATCTCTCCTTCCTCAAATCCGAGCCCCTTCTCCCATGAGTCAGGTTCGAGGGCTTTGATGGAGAGAGATATTTTAGGCCTTCCTTCCTTGTCCGGCTCGATCTTTAACACTTTCACTTTCACCTGCTGTCCGGGTTTGAGCGCTCCTGAGGGATGATCGATTCTCCCGTGCAAGATCTCTGAAATGTGGACCATCCCTTCAATCCCCCCTAAATCCACGAAGGCCCCGAAGTTGGTCAACTTCGTCACCTTTCCCTCGCATTCCAGGTCAGGCTTCAGCCTCTCTAATGTCTCCTTCGATATCTTCTCCCGTTCTTCCTCCAGGAGCATGCGCCGCGATACGATGATATTTTTCCCCCTCTCCTTGATCTCCATAATACGGAACGGGTATCTCGCTCCGAGATGGTCCTCCGGTTTTTCTGTGAAGATCAGATCGATCTGGCTTAAAGGGCAGAAGGCGCGAATGCCTGAAAGGTCGATTTCAAAACCTCCCTTGATGACGCTTGAGACTCTCCCTTCAACGGGGATCAAATTTTCTTTCGCCTCGCGTAAGATGTCGAGGGCATCCGCACCCTGAACCTTCATCCCTTTGGTGAGATGGATGCCATCTTTGACCGAGGCCACTCGCATCTCGACCCGGTCTCCCTGTTTGATCGTCAGGTTCCCCTTCCCGTCCAAAAATTCCCCAATATCCGCAAGGCCCTCGCTCTTGCCTCCCAGATCAACAAAGACCGTATCCTTGCCGATCTTCGCCACCCTTCCAGATACTCTTTCTCCCGGACGCACCCGGCGACCCGGAGCTTCGGAGCTGGCCTTCAAAAGCTCCTCGAAACTGATCTCTTCATTCATCTCTTTTTCTGTCATTTTTTCTTCCTCACACCCTTAAGATAACCCATTATAACTTTTTCTAAACATCTTAGAAAGTGTCTGTGCCCACTCCCTTTGAGGAGGGAAAAACCTGCTGAAGTGAAATCCATTGAAGAAGTCTCCAGAACAAAGGAGAAAAAGAAAGAAGAACAACGAAAGAAAAAAAAACTGCAAAAAGAGGCTGATCCCTCAGATCAAAAAACAAACTCATTTACCCCGTTAGAAAACCCCCGCATTTATACTGGGGATGTTAGAAATAGAAAGCATTAGCTTCTTATTGAGGGTGGGGTCAAAACTCTGCCCTTTCTAACGGGGTTTGCATTAGAAAAGGCTTGATCCGACAGACAATCTGAGGAAAATCCCCGAACGAAGATTATACCTGCCTTATGTTGATTCCCAGACATTTCAGAGGTGCAAAGATTACTGGGTGCTATACAAAAAGGCGGGGCCGATTAGGAGGGGCAAAATACATCAGAGGGGGAAAGGCTGCCTCCATCAAATTGCCTGTCCCCTTTTCTTGGGTTCCTATAGGTAATCTTTTAAAACCAGAACCTTCAACTCCTTGAATTGTTTAAGCTTCGCATCATTAGTGAGAAATGCCTCCGCTCCAACGTCGAGGGCGGTGGCCAACTGTATTGCATCAACGGTCTTTAGAAAGGAGTAATGGCCTCTTAACTTGCCGGCAGCTTCCGCCATTCCTTCTGAGACCTCGATCATGGTGAGATTCCTGCCATGCTTCAAAAATTCAGCGAACTTCCCGGCGAGCTTTTCATCTCCACATTCGATCGGCTTAGGAAGGACCTCGGCAAGGGTTATAACGGAAGAATACGCAGTCAGATTCTCCGATTGAAAGGCGCTTACGACTTCTTTTGCGAGAAGTCCGAACTGTGGGTGGGCTTCTATGTAGTAGATAATGGGAGCTGTATCAACAAAGATGCTGTTTATCCGGGCAATCTCTTCCGAAAGAGTCACATCCTGTCCTCTCTCAGGCGATCCACATACTCCTGAGCGTCCTCGCCCTTCCAAAGACCCTTCCCGAGCCCATAGAGACTCTTCCAGTCGATCTCCTTTTTCACTGCTATTCCGGACTTTCTCAACTGATGGGCGAGTTTTTCCGCCAGTTTCAGCTGGTCCTTTGGAGAAAGTCGTTCGATCTCTTTTTCGATTTTTCCAAGTGTGCTTGCTCGTGGCATGCTCAATCCCTTTCGTACTATACTATTAGCATACTACAAAATCTTTATCAATCCCTTAATGTCCCCCAAAAAGACGGGCCGCTTTTATCAAAAATTACCTGCCAACTTTTCCTGGACTGCGTGGCAGAATAAGGATTTCACCTACCTTCATCTTTAGGTGAGGACAAAAGTTGACGATTTTGATTAGAAAACGAGAAAATTATGGAACTGAAACTTACAAGGTCTATTTCATTTCAAGCCGAAGAGGATAGACCAAGTCCACACTTGGACGATGGCCACATGATTAAACTTTCACGGTATTTCACATATTCCCAAATCTCCCGCCTATGCTTCTCCATTTCACAAAAGCCTTTCTCTAAGCTGCACAAATCTACAATTAGCTTGCCAACCCTTCTCCATCTCCCTCCGGGTCCATCGATGCAATCGTCATCCATTTTGTCCTTCATGTTATTTTTCATATAACCCTTTGAGTAGAATCGAAATACCGAATGGATTATCACCCGTTTCTAACAAAGCCAAGGTATGGAAGATGTTTGGAGGAATGTATACGGTAACTGGGGCTTCTATTAAATAGGTTTCCATCTCATCAGCGTTTTCTCCGAGATTCACCTCTGCCTTGATGTCCTGGCTGAAGCAATATATTTGAGCGACATCATGGGTATGAGGCTCCTCCGCAGCCCCCATTTTCACTTTTAATGATTTAGGGAGCTTGGGGATCATCACCCATACGTTGGCATCCTGATACAGCTCTTTATCAATAAAGACGGGAACATTTCGCATGGTGCTGTGGTAGGGTAATTCAGAAACCATTTTGGGATTAAAGATACACTTTCCGAATCTTTTCATTGCACTCCTCCTTCTAAGGGGAACTATAAATAAAATAATGGGTTAATCAAAATTAGGCAATCCCCCATTTGGGGGATAGAAAGCAAAAGGGACAGATGATTAGGTTAACTTATGTTGAGAGGCCCAAATAGCTGCTTTGATGCGGTCTTTAACTCCGAGTTTGTTATATATGTGGATGACATGACTTTTAACTGTATGGGGGCTTATAGCAAGAACCTTGCCAATTTCAATGTTTGAGAATCCATTGGCCAACAGCATGAGAACCTCAATCTCTCGCTCGGTTAAGCTGACTTGATCTTTTTCAGTCGGATGGCCAAGAAGTGCTTCTGTCCTTCCTTTTGTCATTTCTTTCATGGTGTTTTCTAAAGACTCAACGTATCTTCTTTGCCTCTCGGCGTTGAATTTTTTCTCGGTTATATCCACGGCAATTTCAATCGCATAGACAATATTCCCGCTTTTATCGAAGACGGGATACGCTCTGACCTCACCCCATTTACGTGAGCCATTCGGCAGGTCAACCCATCGGTCCATGACAGAAGGTTTCCATGACCGGAAGACATTCTTCACTGGGCATGCTGGGCAAGTTTCGTTCCTCCTTTGAAACATTTCGTAGCAAAACTTCCCGATCATTTCCGCCACACTTCGTTGGTGAATCTGAGCCCGTGCTTCGTTAGCCCAGAGAATTCGAAAATTCAGGTCAAGAATATTAAGAGGATCCTTTATGCTGCGAAGAAGAATAGGATACAAATCAGGTGATATCTTTTCCAGATTCATTGTTCATGCGGCTCTCTGTTACTATTCGAAATCTACATTTTTTCGGAAGAAAGTGTCAATTCCTTTAGTACAGTCCTTTAGTACAGGAAGCGGTTGACAAAGGGCTGAACAGTATTCGTCAGATCAAACCTTTGCTCTTATAACTAATATTGTTAGGAAACAAACTGGAATAGAAGAACCGTATCTTAAAGGTTTTCCCTTTAGACATATTCATATTCTTTAGGGTGATTTAACTCTCTGTGTTTTTTTTGAACTGTAAAGCCGATTGTCTCAAAACCTTTGATGCGCTTCTTATTCATCTGCAGAGAACAGATCTCATAAACTTCTTCGGGCTAAACCTCATGATAACAATGGACCAGCCGTGAACCTTGCATGGAAGGGGAGTGGAAAGGCTTGTCTGGGCTGTGTGATCTCGTTAGGCCGCCTTATTTCTTGTCCTTCGAAGTGCCGGAGACTTCTCCTCAATTCTATGCATGGCATCTCTGTCGTATACCTTCTCACCACAGTCCGGGCACTCGTAGAAGGATAAGGAAGGCACAGAGTACGCCTTGCCTTGGTACTCACCTCTCCAGACTTTCTTCACTCTTTTGATCCCGCCACTTCCACATGTCGGACATGTCTTAATTTCTAACTCGATATTCATAAGACCTCACATTGCTCTCTTGGATGAAATTAGGAAGTAATAAACATCTTGACCTTCTTCTTTTACGAGTTTCCCTTTCGAATATATCGGTAGCCCTTCAAGATTAGTGCTTTGGATAACGTAAAGATTCTCTCGTCGGCCTCTTCGATATGAACTCCTTGAACGAATAATTTTATAAATGGCAACGGCATTCAGTATAGATTCAGCTACGTCCATTTCTGCTATGCCATCCATCTCCATTTCTATCCGTGCCTTCTCACTGAATGCATATCGTCCTGCAAGGATCGCACGCTTTATCTTAATCAGTATTTCAACCACTCTGTTCCCCTATTTTTGATCCTTTTTTAACCTAACTCATTACTTATAACATTATAGCTATATATTTACTTTTGTAAAACGCTGAGGTTGAGGGCCACTTACTGAAATTGATTAGCCTATATTACTACACTAAATTTACATCCTTTAGTAGACCTTGTCAATTATTGGTACAGGGGGATAATATAGCAGCAAATCGGAGATGAAGGGTCATAGCCTAAAGATTCTCACTTTGGATATATTCATATTCGATTTGCTGCTGGGTTAAGTTCTTGTTCTCTTTTTGTGCCGTATAGCCGATTGCTTCATATCCCTTAAGTCGTTTTTTATACATGCGCATTAGGGTCGGGACATGGGTATCCACATAATCGTAAACCTGCACCACTTGCTTATTATCGTGAAGTCGATGCAGACGCCCTACATATTGCTGGAGCGTGCCCCGCCAGGAGATGGGCATCGCTAAAAATAATGTGTCCAGTCTGGCATCATCAAAACCCTCTCCAATATACCGCCCTGTGGCAATGATCACCCTTTCCTTTGAGTCGGGAACCGCTTTAATCTGTTCGGCCAGCGCCTTGCGTTTTTTTACGCCCATGCCGCCTCTCAGAATAATGATATTCTGAGCAAACCCCTTAAGATGTTCTGCAAACCATTCTAAATGCTCCGTGCGCTCGGTAAGAAGCAAGGGCGACCTCCCCATCTCTAACGCCTTCAATAGATCGTTGAAGATTAATTCATTGCGATGCCTGTCCAATACAAGGGCTGAATAGATGTCCTGTATTTTTGGATCGGTTAATTCAGGAGGCAATCTGAAATCTGTGAACCTGGTCAAGACCGCGTGTTCAAATGGGCTTGCGGCTGCTTGTTTCTTAGCGCTTTCCCTGAAACGAATCGGACCGCACTGCATCATGATGATCGGATGATGGCCATCCTTACGAATCGGGGTGGCGGTAAGGCCGGCAACATGCCTGGCCTTCGCCTGTTTGAGAACCTGTTCAAAGGTAAAAGCGGGAATATGATGGCATTCATCAACGATGACTTGACCGTATTCACCCACCATGTCCTTGACCTCGCCCTTCCGGATGAGGCTTTGTATTAAACCAACGTCGATATGACCGGTCACTTTCGTCTTGCCCCCGCCTATCTGACCAAGATCTTCTATGGGTTTATCAAAAAATAGCGCTAACCGTTCTCTCCACTGGTCCATCAGTTGCCTGCGATGCACTAAGATTAGGGTATTCACTTTTCTTTGGGCAATAAGCCATGCCGCTACCACTGTCTTACCAAAAGCAGTGGGAGCAGACAAAATGCCATTGTCATAAGCTAACATTTTGTTACCAGCTTCTTGTTGAGAAGGATGGAGTTCACCATGAAAAGTTACGTCTATTAAGGCGCCATTAAAAAGTTTGTTGTCGATTTCTGTTTTGATGTTGAGGGCCTTAAACAATGTCAGCGTTTCATCGAGACAGCCTCTCGGAAGACCGATATGGTCTGCAAAATTTTCAGCGCAAGCAATGACTCGCGGTTTGCCGAATGTGGACAATCGCATGGCCTGAGCCCTGTAGAAATCGGGGTTCTGGAAAGCAGCAAGACGAATTAATCGGTTTAGCATAGCAGGGGGTAACCCCTTCTTTTCTATATAGACCAGGTTACTTTGCACCAACTGAACAGTTTGGGGGAGCGGCCCTTGAATAGGTTTTTCAATTCTTTTCTTAGACGGCGGCAAAGTCCAAGGATCTTCAGAAGAATCTCCATCGGTTAGGCTTATTCGGATGTCAAGAATGGTTCCATTTCTCGATGCCTCCCGGACGATAGATTCTACTTCATCCCATTGGATTCTCTTGATTGTTGAAAGGAATAGCCACTGGTCAGGGTAGGCTTCGAAGCCTTTGTCCACAAAAACGCTATTGCCCTTCTTTCGAGGAACAAATTGCAGGGGAAGGGCAATGAGGTTCCCAAACCCACCTTTGGGCAGCGTATCTTGGCTGGGGAAAAACCGGTCATAAGAATCTAAACCAATTTGATGCCTCCGTTCCATGGCACGGGTCAGGATCGCACAGCCAAATTTTCGGGCCATGGAAGCCTCAATCGGTCGATCAAAGAACATCCAAACATGACCACCCTGCCCTGACCGAGAACGCTCAAGCGCTGCAGGCACACTCATTTCCCGGCAGACCTCAAGAAAAGCGATTATATCCTCCTGCCAAGTTTTCTTATCAAAATCGATGGCAAGAAACCAACAAGTTTCATCCGATAAAAGTGGGTAGACACCGATGATATGTTTTCCGGTTAGATGGTTCCGGATTACTTCATCCGTTACTGGCATGAGATTTCGGTTTTCACAATCCGCACATTTCGTCTTAGGTTTGCCACATAAGGGACGTTTCCATTCGTTTGCACATGCAGGAGAATATCCGGAATTTTCATATTTCCCTTCCCATCTAACTGGATAGACGTCTCCCCGACCACGGAACAAAGACCGGAAAAGAGTAACCTGCTCTTCTATTGAGGAGTTATTAGTAACCGAAGCGCCGGTGGCGGAATATAGGCTCGGTGGTTCTGAAATGATAAGTTCGTGAGATGAAACAATTTCTTCAGAAGGCAGGCCCAGTAGCTTCTTTAATTGTTTATTTTCCTCTTTTAGGGAGGTACACTCTTCTAATGCCTTTTGAAGTTGAGTTTGAAGGTCTTCATAAGTGATCATCTCTTGCTTCCCAATAATTTTGGTATTGATTTTAGTTTAAGTCTTAATTCTTTCTCCGAAGGCAACGCCAGTCTATATTGGGAAGCAAAAACTTTATTGCTCATATCCAGCTCTTAACACCCCGCGCCTTTTGAAATTTAATAGAACCTTTCTTATACTGAAAGACCGGCACAAGCTCAGGGGTGGAAGAGCCCACCTTCTCTGATTTCCGCCAAGCATTGCTCAAGTGACAGGCCACGCCGAATCTCCCACCACCTGCCCGTATGGCGCATGTAGGACAAGTTGAACTGGCTTTGTCGCCCTACGCCGCCGGAGTATTCCATGCGAGCAAACCCTGTGTCAAAAAAAGGCGACAGTGCATTTGGACCCGGACAGGCATACTTGGCACAGAAATAGAAGTAGTTACGATGCCATTTGGTGTAGATGTCAACAATATAGTTCCGCTTCGCATTCTTGGGTGGGGGCTTAACGTGTTCCGGCTTCAGGACAGCGCCTACCAGTTCTATTGCCTTTATTTCCACTCCTGCCTTGACGGCATCAGGCGCTTTGGGCTTTGGTGGGCTGTAAACCCACATCTTTTGTCTCATCGAATTTTAAAGGTAAACCCAAGACCTTTTGATTCTCACCCTATCTGTTGTTTACAAACTACACTGAATAATTATTTCTCCTGAGGGGACTTTCTCATCTGCTCGCTGACCCATTGTTGAAGATTGGCAAAGGACTTTATGTTTGAAGAACCCTCAATCGTTTTAACAGCGATATCCTGTACCTGTTGATAGGCCTTCTCCAGTTGTTGAGAAAACTTAGCAATTTGTTCACTCTGTTCTTTTACAATTTTTTCAAGAGATTCAATTCGGGTAGTAAGAACATTCCGCTCACCAATAAATTCTTTCTTCACCAACTCTTCTCTATTTTTGGCTTCAAGATTTAATCTGTCTGTGGTTTCTTTGATGGCTTTGGCAACAGCGGTTTCCAATTCTTTAGGAAAGGCGTTAACCTTCTTCCTTAATTCATTTAATTCCTCTTCCTTTTCGGCAACCACTTTTTCTCTCTCTTTCAACTCACTTTGCATCTGCTCTTTTTTGATCTGGATTTCTTTTTCCAGTTTCGCTTTTTCGTCTTCAAATTTATCTTTTGCTAACTTTTGCTCCCTTTTGAAAGAGTATTCATATTCCTCTTTTTCTCTTTCGCGCTTCTTCTTTTCCGCCACATCCCTTTCTTTAACTCCTTCCTCATAATCCTTTTTCTCATTTTCTCGTTCGGCGCGGAGGGTTTCAATCTCCTGGCTCAGCGCCTCCTTCTTTTCAGCCATCTCCGATTCAAATACCTGACGCTTCTGGTTCTGGGATTCGATTAAAGACGCCAGAGTCATTGCCGATTTCTCAATCTCATAAAGTTCCTGGAGCTCTTTTCCCTTTAATACGATCGCGTTCTGCACGGCTTTAAACTTTCCGATCTCCTCCTCCAACCGGTCTGAAATTTGTGCAAGCACCTTCCCGGTTTCTATCTTCAGATTGCTGATTTCCCTGGCAACCCCTTCCGAAGACAGGGAGTCTGCGACCTGAATCACCTCTTTTGCCTTTTTCTCTTCAAGTCTCTTTTCCGGCTTTAGCTCCGCCTCTCTCTGAGCTTCCAATTGCTTTAAAACTGCATTGTAGGCTTCTAACATCTCCTGCTTGGTATTTGATACAGTAATCTTCTTGGGTTGAAATTTTTTCTCTTCCATGGTCTTATCCTTTCTTTTCTATTCGATTATTTGATGAAGCATATCCTCCTGACAACCCGGTCTGACTCAAACAAGAAGGTATATCCTTTCAATAAATGTGTCTTTATAGGGAACGGGCACGGGATTCTTCTACCTTTAACAATTCACAATAATGCGGCCAGGATAACGTCGGCTCAAATTCACCAGATAACGTCTGGCTTTTTTGCTTGCCTGGTGAGGTCTGAAAAAAGGGCTACCGCAATGGCCTCAATTTGCTTTGGCTAGAGTTTATTAAATTTAGATGAAGAAGTCAAACGGGAATGATTGGAGGGCAGGGTAATGCAAAAGTCAGTGCTATCCTTTTGAATCTTTTTTGAAATGCCTTTCAACTAAAAAATCCTTCCTCCCCCTTTTTTGAAAAAGGGGAGAGGAAGGAGAAATCTCCCTTTTGTAAGGGGAAAGGGATTTATATAACTCCTATTACTACGACTTTGAAGGAGCCTTGGAAGGCCTCACTTTTTCTCCTGGATGGAAATCAGTTCAACCTCGAAGATCAGGGTGGCATGGGGTCCGATCTGGGGTCCTGCTCCCTTTTCCCCGTAGGCGAGCGGAGAGGGAATGAAGATCTGCCACTTCGCTCCCTCCTCCATCAATTGGAGGGCTTCGGTCCAGCCCGCAATCACGCCATTCACGGGAAAACTGACCGGTTGCCCGCGACGGTAAGAGCTGTCGAATTCGGTTCCATCAATCAACGTTCCCTTGTAGTGAGTGGTCACGGTATCGGTCGATTTTGGTTTTTTCCCACTGCCCTGCTTCATTACCTTATATTGCAGGCCGCTGGGCAAGGTCACAACCCCCTCCTTCTTCTTGTTCCCGGCAAGAAAGGTTTCTCCCTCCTTCTTATTCATCTCTCCTGTTTTTTTCATCATCTCCTCCTGTTTGGTCTTCATCTCCTTCTGAAATGCGGCGATCGTGTCTTGCATCTCCTTCTCTGCCAATAAGGGTTTATTGCCGGAGAGTCCATCCTTCAACCCCTTGAACAGGATATCCGGATTAATATCGATGGCCTGTTTTTTCAGGTTCGCCCCGATATCCATCCCGATGATGTAGCTCACCTTATCCTTCTGGTTTTTAGGCGCCCCTTTTTCTTCTCCAAAAACCTGACTTGTAAAAAAGAGAAGCCCTAAAACGACGATCCATTGGTATCTCATATTGACCCCTTCCTGTTAAAATATTTTTTTCAAAGTAGATGGGCGTTTTTCAGCATCCCGTTAAATTGTAAAAGGGCATTTCGGGGATTGCAAAAAAAAAGGAGCGTCGGGCTGCATCAGTCAACGCCCCCTTCTATTTTCCAAACCTTCCCTAACTTCTTACATCAATCCTGCGATCGATTTCTGGGCGAAGGAGAGGATATTCGCAGGAAAGAGTCCCATGTAAAAGGTCCCGATCAGGGCCAGGATCAGGGCGATCACCGGCGCCGGTGAAAACTGAAGGCCTGTGATCTCCCGCTCCGATTCCCTGAAATACATCAACACCGTCACCCGCAGGTAGTAGTAGACGGAGATGGCGCTGTTGAGAACGCCGAGAATGGTCAGCCAGTAAAATTTTGCTTCTACCGCAGCGCTGAAGATATAAAGTTTGGCCATGAATCCGCCCAGAGGAGGAATCCCTGCCATGGAGAGGAGAAAGACGGTCATCGAGGCGGCCAGAAGAGGATACTTGAAACCCACTCCTGCATAATCGGTGACCAGGATGTTCTCCTCCCCTTTCTTGCCGAGGAGGATCACGCAGGTGAAGGCCCCGAGATTCATAAAGGCATAAGCCATGAGGTAGAAGAGAATTCCGGAAGTCCCTGACTTGTTTCCGGCTACAAAAGCGACCAGGATATATCCGGCATGGGCGATGCTCGAATAGGCCAGCATCCTCTTGATGTTGTTCTGGGAGATGGCGATGATGTTTCCGACCGTCATGGTCGCGACCGAGATGAGCCACATGATCGAAGTCCAGTCCGGACGGAAATCCGGAAGAGCGGTAAAAAAGACCCGGATCATGGCTGAAAACCCCGCGGCCTTCACGCCCGTTGCCATAAAGGCGGTGATCGAAGTCGGAGCCCCTTCATAAACATCGGGCGTCCACATGTGAAAAGGAACGGAGGCAATCTTGAACCCGAAGCCAATGGTGAGGAAAACCAAACTCATCAGGAGCATCGGATTGTCAAGAAGTTTTTTCGCGGCGATGTAAGAGGCGATATCCTTCAGATAGAGAGACCCTGTGGCTCCGTAGAGGAAAGCGATTCCATAGAGGAGAAAACCGGTGGCAAAGGCGCCGAGGAGAAAGTATTTGAAGGCCGACTCCACCGACTTCCGGTCCTCCCTCAGCATTCCGGCCAGGATGTAGATGGAGATGGACATCGTCTCCAGACCGAGGAAAATGACGATCAGATGGGTCCCGGCGGCCATGAGCATCATCCCGAGTGTGGCAAAAAGGATGAGGGCATAGTATTCCCCGAACCCGATCCCTTCCCTGGAGGCATAGCCCATCGAGATCAGGACGGTCAGAAAAGCGATGATGAGGATCGTGATTTTGAAGAAGATGGCAAATCCATCGGAGGTGAACATCCCTTCAAACCCGGTCTTCCCCGCTCCCATCAGGGGAAGTGTATAGATGAAGGCGATGACCAGACCGATCAGACTGAGGACTCCGAGATATCCCTTCTTCTCCCCCTTCGGCGAGAAGACATCGACAAGAAGGACTAAAAACCCAAAGGCGGCGATGATGATTTCCGGCGCAATGAGATAAAGATCAATTTCTGGCAGTTTCATTAAAAATCCTCCTGACAATTGAGAATCAATTGTCAAATTTCAAAATCCAAATATCAAATTCCAAATAATATTCAATGACCAAATTCCAATAACCAAAATTTTTTGATATTGATTA
The DNA here is from genome assembly GCA_018333715.1 of Syntrophaceae bacterium. Taxonomy (GTDB): domain Bacteria; phylum Desulfobacterota; class BSN033; order BSN033; family UBA1163; genus RBG-16-49-23. Next base: position 18,052 of record JAGXSW010000167.1, read on the forward strand.
TTGGAATTTATTTGGGTATTGGTGCTTGGGATTTGGAATTTAATTGACTCTTCACTTCTGCCACTCTCGGCGGGGAGGTTAGTTCCACTTTCATCTCGACCTTCCCTCTGAAGTCCTTCAGGAACTTCTCCACGCTCACATCCATCTTGCTGAAGAAGAGTTTGGGATAGATCCCCATGAGAAAGATGAGGGCCACCATGGGAATGAGCGTAATGACCTCCCGCGCATTGAGGTCCTTCAGCCCTTCGTTTTTTGGATTGGTGATTTTTCCGAACATCACCCTCTGGAACATCCAGAGCATGTAGGCCGCGCCCAGAATAACTCCGGCCGCAGCCAGGACGCCATAGACGATATTGGCCTGAAAGGCCCCCAAGAGGATCAGAAATTCTCCCACAAAGCCATTCGTCCCGGGAAGTCCGATGGAGGAGAGGGTGACGATCATAAAGAAGACCGCAAAGACCGGCATCACCTTCGAGATGCCTCCGAAATCGGAGATCATCCGGGTGTGTCTCCGTTCATAGAGCATTCCAACGATCAAGAAGAGAGAGCCTGTGCTGATCCCGTGGTTGAGCATCTGATAGATCGATCCCTGAACGCCCTGCGTGTTCAGGGCAAACATGCCGAGCATGACATAGCCCAGGTGGCTGACGCTCGAGAAGGCAACCAGCCTCTTCAAGTCGGGCTGCATCATCGAGACCAGCGCTCCGTAAATGATCCCGATGAGCGCCAAGATGGAGATCAACGGCATCAGGTCAAGGGCCGCATTCGGAAAAAGGGGCATGGCAAACCGGATGAAACCATAGGTTCCCATCTTCAGAAGAACGCCGGCCAAAATCACGCTGCCCGCGGTGGGCGCCTCGGTGTGCGCATCGGGCAACCAGGTATGAAAGGGAAACATCGGCACCTTGATGGCAAAGGCCAGGGCAAAGGCTCCGAAGAGCCAGTGTTGGGCGCCCATGGGAATTCCCAACTTGTAAAGTTCAAGCACATCGAAGGTGGCCCTCCCTGTTGCCTTCAGGTTGATGAAATAGAGGACCAGAATGGCAACCAGCATCAGCACGCTTCCGGCCATGGTAAAGAGGAAGAACTTGATCGCCGCATAGATCCGCCTCTGCGGATTTCCCCAGACGCCGATGAGGAGGTACATCGGGATGAGCATCACTTCCCAGAAAACATAGAAGAGGATGAGGTCCAGAGCCACGAGCGCGCCGATCATTCCGGTCTCGAGAAAGAGGAAGGAGATCATATACTCCTTCACCCTGAAGGTGATCGCTGTCCAGGAACAGAGGATACAGAGGACGGTCAGGAAGGTAGTAAGCAGTACGAGAAGAAGGCTGATCCCATCGATCCCGATTTTATAACTGATCCCGTAGGCCTCCACCCACCACCAGTCCTCTAAAAACTGCATGGCCGCAGTCGCGGATTCGAATTTAAAGAACAGGGGCAGGGAGGCCGCAAATTCGACCAGCGCGATGGCCAGGGTCGTCCATCGGATGGTCTCCTCTTTTTTAATGAAGAGGAGAAGGACCGCCCCTGCCAGCGGGAAGAAGATCAAAAAGGATAGAATGGGAATTCCCAAGATGTCCATGAAATTGACTCCTTTTTCCTTAAAAGAAGATGCCCCGCATGATATAGTAGACCGCCAGGATCAGTCCGCCGAGAACGATCGAAAAGGCGTAGTTCTGAACAAATCCTGTCTGCATCTTCCTCATCACGCCGGACAGCCATCCGATGAAATAGGCAGCGCCATTGACCGTTCCATCGATCACGAACTCATCGAACCCCTTCCAGAGCCCTGTGCCAAACTTCTTGAAGGAGTTAACAAAGAGGACCTGGTAGAGTTCGTCCACATAATATTTATTGGAAACCAGCCTGTATAATCCTTTCCATCTCTCAGCTAATGCCTTTGGCAGTTGAGGGTTCTTCAAATATAAGAAGTAGGCGATTCCAATCCCGATGAGGGCAATGACCACGGAAACAGCCATCAGAAAGAGTTCGAGCGCGGCGGAATGTCCTCCGGCCCCTCCTCCTGCGGCCCAGGCCTCGGAGATGAGGGAGAACATGGCCTGCGCTTTTACAGGCTCCGCGCCTCCGCCCACCACCGGCGCTAAAAACTCATGGATATGATTGGCTCCGCCCAGGACATAGGGGATGCCCACATAACCTCCGATGATGGAAGCCACAGCCAGGACCATCAGAGGAACGGTCATGATCTTCGGCGATTCATGGATATGGTGCGCCACGTGGCGATCGACCCTCGACTCTCCGAAGAAGGTCATAAAGAGCGCCCTGAACATATAGAAGGCGGTCATCCCCGCGGCTATGGCGGCCACCAGCCAGAGCAGGAAATGTCCGCGTCCGCTGGAGAAGGCCATCCAGAGGATTTCGTCCTTGCTGAAAAATCCCGAGAG
>JAGXSW010000168.1 GCA_018333715.1 Syntrophaceae bacterium
GCTTGTAATTTGGTGCTTCTACTGCGTAACCAAACTATTGTTGCCATTTTGCGCACAATTTTATTTCCAAGGAACTAATGGGCCCACCTGGGTTCGAACCAGGGACCTTCCGGTTATGAGCCGGTGGCTCTACCAACTGAGCTATGGGCCCTAGGATCATTATATTCTATCCCTTCAGGGTGTCAACCCCTCATGAGTCGTTAGTCGCATAGTCTATTAGTCTAATAGTCAAAGACCATGAGACCATCTGACAAAGGAACTACGGGACTGGTATCTCCGCATTCCGAATTCCGAAATCCGCATTTGATATCAAGCCTCAAGAAAACTCTTCAATTTCTTCGCCCGGCTGGGATGTCGGAGTTTCCGCAACGCTTTGGCCTCAATCTGTCTGATTCTTTCCCGTGTGACCTCGAAATCCTGCCCCACCTCCTCGAGCGTTCTGTCGTACTTCTCTCCGATGCCGAATCTCATCCTCAGGATCTTCTCCTCTCTGGCCGTAAGAGTCGAAAGAATCTTCCGGGTCTGCTCCACCAGATTGGTATTGATCACCGCATCCATGGGAGAGACGATGGCCTTGTCCTCGATGAAATCTCCTAGATGGCTGTCCTCCTCTTCTCCGATGGGGGTCTCCAGGGAGATGGGCTCCTTGGCGATCTTTAACACCTTCCTCACCTTATCCAGGGGCATCTCCATCTTATCGGCAATCTCTTCCGGTGTGGGCTCTCGCCCGATCTCCTGAACGAGAACCCTTGAGGTCCGGATCAGTTTATTGATCGTCTCAATCATATGAACAGGGATACGAATCGTCCGGGCATGATCCGCAATGGCTCGGGTGATGGCCTGGCGAATCCACCAGGTCGCATAGGTGCTGAACTTATAACCCCGCTGGTATTCGAATTTATCCACCGCCTTCATCAAGCCGATATTCCCCTCCTGGATCAGGTCGAGAAACTGAAGTCCTCGATTCGTATATTTCTTGGCGATGGAAACGACCAGCCTCAGATTCGCCTTCACCAGTTCGCCCTTGGCCTCCCTGGCCTTCGCCTCTCCGACCACAATGGCCTTCACGGCGGACTTCAACTTCTGGGCGGTTAAACCACTCTCCGTTTCCACCCGGCCGATCTTCTTCTGGTTCTGTTTTGCCAATCGGTCGATCTCCTGGAGATCGGCCTTGTTGAAACCTTGATCCCGGAGGAAGATCTTCGCCCTGGACTTTGTCGCCTTGATCTTCCGTAAAAGGGCTCGTGCTTCCTGGAAAGAGACCCCTGTGGCGTCTTCGGCTTTTTTGATCCCGTTCTCCGCCTTCTCCATCCGGACGAGCGACTGTTTCATCTTCTGAACAATCCGGTGGATCTGGCCATCTCTCAAATTGATCTGTTTGAGAAAATCGATGATCTCCTCCTGTTTTTTCTTCGCCTGAGCCTGAATCTCCTTCTTTGAAACACCCTTCTTTTTCAAAGTCCGCCGGATCCCCTCTTCATTGCGCTGGATCCGTTCGATCAGATCCAGAATTCTTTTCTTCTGAATCTGCTCCTCTTCAACGCTCGTCTCCTCTTCGTCAATCTCATTCGTCACTTCCCGGATTTCGATCCTTCCGGCTTTGATGGCGTTGCCCAGATTGAGGATCTCTTTGACGGCTATGGGACAGGTCAACACAATGCTCAACACTTCCCTGTTGCCGTTCTCGATCCTCTTGGCAATCTCCACTTCACCCTCACGGGTGAGAAGAGAAACCGATCCCATCTCACGAAGATACATCCGGACAGGATCCGTTGCCCTGCCGAACCCTTCTAACACCAACTCCTCCTCATCCTCTTCTTTGTCCAGTATCTTCTCGGCCTCAACCTTCAGGCCATTGAGGTCCTCTTCCACATCAAGGTCCATCTCATCAAACATCATGAGGACATCGTCGATCTGATCGGAAGAGACGATCTCATTCGGGGGAATTTCGTTTGCCTCATTAAAATGGACGAACTCCTTCTCGTCCCCCAGGGAAATCATCTCATCCATCTCCTTCGCCTTTGTCTCTCTTCCCATCCCTTGCTCCTTAACCCTTTGGGAGGCTGCCCTTCAAGCGCCCCTTCTCCCTCTTCGCCATTTCCTGCCTCTCCATCAAGAGGGCTTCGATCCCTCCCCCTCCCTTCTGTCTTTCAGCTTCCTTAATCCTCCTGAGCAAATCGCTCTCATCCTTCTTTGATTTCCTTCTCCGAATCTTCTCAATGCAGTCTTTTAAAATCCGTTCCCGTTGATCTCCTTCTACGCCGCTCTCCTGAAAAGCGTATTCGCAGAGCCTTTCCTTTAGACCCTCATTAAAACCCTCCAGCGCCTCTGTGAAGTCCAGCTTTCCCTTTTTCTGAAAAATCCCTTCCAGTCCCTGGCCCAATCTCTTCAGGAGAGGGCTCTCAAACTCATCCAGAATCCTCTCCCCTGAAATGGTCGGAATCAGTTCGGGGTGGTGGACCATGAGGCGGACCACGATCTCCTCGGACTTTGGTAAACTCTCTTCTGGCGGTTTCTTTTTAAGATCTTCTGCGGGTCTGGCCCGTTCTCTGGGGGTGGATCGGATCATCTCATATAAGCCCGATTCCTTAATATCCAGTCTTTCGGCCATGGCTCTCACATAGAAATCCTTCCGGATCTTTTCAGGGATTCTCCGGATCATGGCCATCCCTTCCTTCGCAATGCTCACTTTGCCGTCGATCGATTTCGGATCATGGGTCTTCATCAACCATTCGAAAAAAAAGTCGATGAGCGGAATGGCTTCGGCCAGCCTCTTTTCAAAACCCTCCAGATTCCCCTTTTTTAGAAAGGTGTCCGGGTCTTCGCCTTCTGGAAGGAGGACGGCCTTGCCTGTCACTTCCTCTTCTAAAAAGAGGGGCAGGGCGCGAAGAGCGGCTTGAATCCCCGCCGGATCAGGGTCGAAGACGGTGATCACATTTTTCGTATATCGCCTCAGGGTCCTGATATGCTTGGCCGTCAGGGCGGTCCCAAGCATGGCGACGCTGTGCTTCAATCCATACTGGTGGAGGGTCAGAAGATCGAAATAACCTTCGACGATGATCACTCCATCCCTCTCCGAGGCATAACGCCTCGCCGCCTGGAGGCCATAGAGAACTTCCCCTTTGTGATAGAGGCTCGATTCCGAAGAGTTGATATATTTGGGCTCTCCCTCTCCGACCAATCTCCCTCCGAACCCCACGATTCGCTGATGGAGGTCGAAGATCGGAAAGATGATCCTCTTTCGAAAAGCGTCATACCAGCTTGTAGAGTCGAGTCTCCGACTCTCTCGTAGAGTCGAGTCTCCGACCTTCTTTTTCGGAAGGATCAGCCCCAGTTCCCTTGCCAGCTCCAGGGGGACCTTCTTCTCTATCAGGCGCTGGACCAGTCCATCCCACCGCTCGGGAGAGTAGCCCAATCGGTGTTCCCTGATGATCTGTTCGCTCACGCTCCTCTGAGAGAGATATTTCCTCCCTGCCTCGCCTTCTCTCTTCTGGGTCAAAAGGTCGTGGAAATAGTCCGATGCCGTCTGATTGATCCGGAAAAGGACTTCCCTCTTGGCCATCTCCTTCTTCTCAAGGGGCGAGGGTTCCCGTCGCAGAAGTTTAATCCCGTATCGCTTTGCCAGCTCTTCGGCGGCTTCCGGAAATGAGAAATGGCCTGTCTTCATTAAGAAGGCGAAGACATCCCCTCCCTCTCCACACCCGAAGCAGTGAAAGATCTGTTTCTCCTCGTTCACCATAAAAGAGGGCGTTTTTTCCGAATGGAATGGACATAACCCTTTATGGTTCCTTCCGGTCTTTTTCAAACTGACATAGTCTGAGACGACCTCCAGGATGCTGGCGCGGTCCCTGATCTCTGAAATCTTCTCCTCTGAGAGAAACCCGTTTGCCAAAGATGCTTACCTCAGCTCAACCACCGTCACCCCGGCGCCGCCTCTCTGAACCTCAGCCGGAGCAACCTGTTTCACCCCCCGGTGTGTGTTTAAATATTTGCCGATCGCAGTCCGCAATCTTCCTGACCCGATGCCATGGATGATCTGAATCTTTTCCAGACCGTGCAAGAGGGCTTGATCGATGAACTTATCCACCACCGGAAGGGCTTCATCCACGGTGAGGCCGATCACATTCAACTCTGCCGGAATTTCCTCAACATCCCTCCGGTCCCCTAATCGGCCCGCCGGTCCGACTAAAATTCCCCCCCCTGCGTTTTCCTCCCCTTCTTCGCCGGCCGCCCTGATGATGTCGTTGAGGGGGATTATCACTCTTGCCTTCTCCGTCATCACCTCGGCGCGGTTGATCGATTCCTCCACTTTCAGGAGAATTCCGCTTCTCTTAAGACTTTCAATTTTAACACGATCCCCAACCTTTAATCCACCTGCCATCCCATGAGGCCCTCTCCTCCGGATGTGGGGAAAAATCGTCTCTCTGATCTCCTGAATCTCTTTCCGGCGAACATGAGAAGGGGCTTTCTCCTTTTGCAGTTTCAGCCATGCCGTTAATTCCTCTTCTACCTTCTGCGCCGCCTTCCTCGCTTTCTCCTCGGCGCGGGAGAAGATCTCCTCCCTCACTCTCTTGATCCGCTCAAGAGTCTCTTTCAGCCTCTGATGATCCTGATCCGCCTCTTCCCTCATGCTGATCCACTGGAGCCTCTGTCTCTCTGCATCCGCCTTCAGCCTTTCCAGTCCCTCCAGGACCTGAGCCATTTCCTGTCCGCTCCCATTACGATGCTGGCGGGCTCTGACCAGGACCTTTTCCGAGACGCCTAATTTCTCAGCCACGAGGAAGGCATTGCTCACTCCCGAAACCCCATAGGACAGGACATAGAGAGGCTCCAGAGTTTTTTCATCAAACTTGACCGATACATTCTCCACGTCCGGATGAAGGTATCCATAGGTCTTGAGGCCATCGAAGTGAGTGGTGACCACGACCGAGGACCCTTTCTCCCTGAACAGGTCGAGAAACCCCATGGCCAGAGCGGATCCCTCTGAGCTATTGGTTCCCACCCCCAGTTCATCGACAAGGACGAGAGAATGAGGCCCTGCTTTTTCCAGGATTTCGTTCACATGGAGAAGGTGAGCGGAAAAGGTGCTCAGGTTTTCCTCGATGCTCTGCTCATCGCCGATCACGGCAAAGACCTCATCGAAGATGGCCGCCTCGCTTCCCTCTGCAACAGGGATGGGAAGACCGGATTGGACCATCAGCGTCAGGAGTCCCAGGGTCTTAAGGCCGACCGTCTTTCCACCCGCATTGGCTCCGCTGATGATCAGAGTTCGGATCGACTCTCCCATACTGAGGTCAATCGGGATGACCTGAACCCCTTTCTGGAGGCTGAGGAGAGGGCTTCTCGCCTCCCTCATCATGATCTTTCCATCCCCATTCAACCCGGGCCTGATCCCTTTTAAAAGGAGGGTCAGTCTGGCCATGGCATAAAGGAGATCCAGCTCCCCGAAGATTTCAAAATCGCTCCGGAGAGACTGAACTTCTTCTCTCATCCTCTCAGAGAGGTCTGCGAGAATCCGGTATTCCTCCTCCTTCTCCTCTGATGTGAGGATATTGATCTCATTGTTGAAAGGCACGACCTGGAGGGGTTCGAAAAAGAGGCTCATTCGGCTATGGGACTGGTCATGGATGATTCCCTCGAGCCGGTGTTTGAAATCGGATTTGATGAGGAGGACATACCTCCCGTTTCTTAAAGTGATAAAATCTTCCTGAAAGATCGGCTGGAGGTCTTCCCGGTGGAGGAGGCGTTCAAGGACTCCCTTTGCCTTCTCTCTGACCGCTCCCAATCGATGGCGAATATCCGAAAGGCCCGGGCTGGCTCGATCGAGGATCTCGCCTTTCGTATGGATGGCATGGAGGATCTCTTTTTCGAGAGCCTTGAGAGAGGAAAGTTTCGAAATTTTCTCCTGAAGAGAGGGAGCTTTCACCTCCGATTTAAGAAAGAACTTTCTGAGCCCCTTTCCCAACACCATCAATTGGTGAATATTTAGTATCTCCTGAACCTCGAGGACCGCGCCCTCCATCTCTAATCTCTTCAGAAGGTCCCCAATGTCCTTCAGCCCCCTGAGTGGGAGATCTCCTGCGGTTTCAAGGATTTCTTTCAGTTCGATGACTTCGGTTAATCTTGATTCGATGAGGAAGCGATCCGGGGTGGGCCTCAGGGCCAGGCACCGCTTCTTGCCAAGAGGTGAGATTGAGAAATCTTTTAAAATGTCTAAAAGGGAGTGGAACTCTAAAATCTTAAGGGAACGATGATCCATAAAAAAAGGAAACCGCTTTATTGACGGGAAGGAAAGTTAAGGGAAAAGCCTCTCCTTGACCAGTTGATTGATCACTTTGCCGTCTGCTTTCCCCCCCAATCTCGGCATGAGGGCTTTCATCACTTTCCCCAAATCCTTCAGGGACGAGGACTGGGTCTCCTGAATCGTCTCATCGATGATCTTGATGATTTCTTCTTGGCTGATCGGTTGAGGCAAAAAGGATTTCAGAATCTCTATTTCCATCTTCTCTTTCTCTGCCAGATCGTTACGACCTCCGGCCTGAAACTGTTCGATGGATTCCTCGCCCTTTCTCACCATCCCCTGGATGACCTTGAAGATATCCTCGTCCTCCAGCTTTCTTCTCAGTTCGATCTCTTTGTTCTTTGAAGACGAACGAATCATCCGGATGGTAGAGAGCCGGATCTTATCATTCGTCTTCATCGCCTGCTTCATCTCTTCGAGTAATTTTTCTTCCAGGTTCATCCTTAACCTCGATCGATGGTTTTCCGCATCCTTTTCATTGCCCTCTTCTGGGCGGCCAGCGCTTTTTTCTTCCTTTTGATGCTTGGCTTTTCATAATGTTCTCTTTTCCGAACTTCTGATAAGACCCCTGTTTTTTCAACCTGTTTCTTAAATCGCCGGAGTGCATTTTCGAAGGACTCATTCTCTTTAATCCTGACGTCTGGCATCCATCTTTTCCCTCCTTTCATCCTTTAATTTAAACGCTAAATTATAGGATTTTTTACAATAAAGTCAAATTTTTTGTCAATTTTTATGAGCCCCCACCAAACCATTTGATTTTTTAGAGTGGGTTTGATAACGTAGGACGAATCTTTAAAGCAGGGTTAAAGACTTTACCTTAACGTTGCACAAAAAGGGAGGCAAGTGTGCTTACAAACCTTTACAATTGCGGATTATTTTATCGTTTATGGGGAACATACGATGTCACCTGAGGTGGCCTTTGGATTTTGCTTGGAAACTGGGTAGCCAAACGTTTAAAGGTGCCGCTGTAAAGGTTTTGGAAACTGCGGTTTCCCGTGTCCGCCCAGCACACCCGCCCCCTTTTTATATAATTTTTATGCAACTGTGAGGTCTATTTTGATCCTATCTTGAGACTGGTCATCAAAAGGCCTATTTAAACAACAGGCATCAAGGTAAATCTTCACTAAATTACCCCTTTATAATTGACACTTTTGCCTAACGTTTCGAGTGCCTGAGAAGGGCAAAGCCTTTGGGTGTTAACCTCAAGCACCATGTTAGCCGTCCGTTGCAGGCATTCTTATAAATCTTTAAGGTATTGTAACTTCTTTTTCCTTCATTAAACTGGAAAGAGAATTGAGGACAAAATCCTTTGCGTCGAGAATTTCGAGAAGAACGGGTTCCCCGTCTTTTGAAAAATGGATAATCATCTGCCCTTCTTCTTCAGCATAGTCTATCTGCTTATCCGAGAGTTCAATGAGAAGGGCATCTACATCTTTACTATATCTAATCTTTCTCATATCGGGACCTCCTCCCCGGATAAAGGGTTACAACATAAATCATGTCAGGCAATGTTTCGTAAATAACTCTGAGAACATGAGTGTCATCAAACCCCTTTTGGGCAATTAGTCTTTCTTTGTAGCCTTTATCTATTTATCGTTCTGACAACATTTTCAACAATTTCTTTTGACACATCCATACCATGAGACCTCAATATCTCAATTTTCAGCAATGAATGTGGGCTAAATTCTATATCATTTGGCATAAGTTATTTTAACTCAAAAGGATGTTTTTTAGATATACTGTTGATAGCCGTCCGTTATAGGCATTCGAAAATAGAACCGCCCCCTTTTCTTTTGAAACTGGTATCTGCCGTTGCGGGCAAATCTTTTTAAAATGAATTATGAAGGTTTGACCCTATAGTCTGATTAAGTACTTGCTGCTTATGCTTATGTTTTCGTATCCAAATTATCATAACCATTGAAGATGTCAATTGTTTTTCGTGAGATTTCTGAAAAAGTCCAGAAATCTCTGATTACACACCTGCCTGTCGGTAGGCAGGGATTATGAAATGATTACAACGATTAGAAACGCGTTCAAGGTAATGCTGAAAAGGCAAGAAGGCATGTTTAGCCCGTTAGAAATAATGCCCCGCTCGGTTTCGAGTCGCAACGACTGGAATTTCTAACGGGGTTTATTAAAACCAATTGAGGGTTTTAGTTTTCATTTTAGCGCCCTTGTTACATCGGAATTCAAAACGATATTTTTAAAATACCTCCGTTTACTTCAAAAGAATCATGAATCCATTAACATCCTGAAATTATTGTATTACCGTGACCATTTAGAGTTTTTCCGCTTCATTATTGAAGACCCTTTCAATGCCCTTTCTCAGAGCTTGTTCATGAATTCAAAAAAAGTGCTTGACAAGAGATAGGGAGTATGGTAGAAAACCAAAAACTTGATTAGTTTTCTGGTTGACATGGAATCGGAAAAAAGAGCGCAGATTCTAAATCATGCCAAAAAGAGGTTTGAACGGTTTGGCTTCAGTAAAACGACCGTTGATGAAATCGCCAGGGACGCCGGCATTTCGAAACGAACCTTATACCAGGAATTTGAAAATAAAGAGAAGATGCTCGAAGAGCTTCTGATGTTTGAAGCTTTGTCGGTTAGAAAGGCCATCCTGAACCAGATCAATAAAATCACCGAACCCGCAGAGAAACTCCAGAACTACATTCGATTGTCCAACAAGTATCTCGAACAGAATCCATTTATCGTCAATATCCTGAATGACGAATCTGGCTTCTTTTCCCCATTTCTCAAGGAAAAGCCCCATGTTATTGAAACGGGGATAGAGGAGATTTTTACTTCTATTTTAAAAGAGGGCATCGAGAAAGGCGTCTTCCGTAAGATGGATGAGAAGGTCGTTGGGCGCTGCCTTTTCTTATTATTTAAGGGTTTTACTTATGGCAGACGGAATGCTCACAACCCCTCCGGACCAAACCAGACGAATGAATTTATCAATTTTATTATGAGTGGAGTTGTAACCCCTCAGTTATAGTTCTTTTTATCCCCCTTTGGCAAAGGGGGATAAAGGGGGATTTTAAAATTATGCTTGGAAAATCTCCCCTTCCCCCTCTTTGCCAAAGAGGGGTATAAAGATATATTTGTATTGCTTGTACCAGTAACTGAGGCATTATGCAGTGTTGTCGCCAGATAAGCGAAGGTCTCCATTGAGTGAATAGTCTATGAGCCGATTTTCAATTCACCTTGAACGAAATGGTTCGGTGAGCTTAATTCACATGACCAGCCGGTTTCTTGGCATCCCCATTTTTAAGGTTTACGCCTTTTATGTCGATAGACTTTTGGTTGATACAGGTTTTTCACGCTGCCGGAAGGGGTTTCTGAAAGTCTGTGATGAGCTTCCCGGCATCGATGCCGTGGTCAATACGCATCACCATGAGGATCATACGGGCAACAATTTCTGGGTTGCCGATAAATATGGGATCCTTCCCCAGGCCCATCCCGGAACAACTTCCTATATGAAATCTCCCTCCAGGTGGATCAGACTTTACCGGCGCTTCGTCTGGGGAACGCCTCCTCCTTCTAAAATGGCTCAGGTGGATTCTGAAGTCCGGACCAAAAATCACAGATTTTTAGTCATTCCTACCCCCGGGCACTCGGATGACCATATCTGCCTCTATGAGCCTGACGAGGGCTGGTTGTTTTCAGGAGATATGTTTCTCGACGAAGAGGTGAGATACACGAGAGAGGACGAAGATGTCTATGCGCTTCTCGATTCTCTGAAAAAAATTGCTCCTCTCCACATTCGCAAGATGTTCTGTTCTTTCGGCGGCGTCATCGAGAGACCCGGAGAGGCCCTTCGGAATAAAATCGATTTCCTGGAAAATCTCCGCGAAAAAGTTGAGGAGGGATTGAGGCAGGGGTTATCCTCTCAGGAAATTCAAAAGAACCTCCTTGGATCCGGAGACCGATTCCGTTTTGTCACCTCAGGTCAAATCTCCAAAAAAAATACGATCCAAGCATTTCTTAAAAGAAAAGGGGTGGAACAATGAACCAGAGAATCAGAAAAGCGGCAGTTTTAGGAGCGGGTGTGATGGGGAGTACGATTGCGGCCCATCTGGCTAATGTAGGGATTCCTTCCTTTCTACTCGATATTGTCCCATCGGGACTGACTGATGCAGAGAAAAAGAAGGGATTAACTCCCGAGAGTCTCGAATTCAAAAACCGATTTGCCATTCAGGGCAAGAAAAATATTCAGGAGGCGCGCCCGGCTCCTCTCTACCTGAAAGAGGAGGCGGAACTGATTACCGTGGGAAACTTCGAGGATCATCTCTCCTGGGTCTCGGAGGCCGATTGGATAATTGAAGTGGTCCTTGAAAATTTGAATGTCAAAAAGGAGCTATTCAAAAAGCTGATCCCCTTTTTGAAAGAAGGATCGGTGGTCAGTTCGAATACCTCGGGCATCTCCATTCAGAAGATGTGCGAGGGTTTCCCCGGAAACTTTGAAGAACGTTTTTTAGGGACTCACTTTTTCAATCCACCGAGGTATATGAAACTTCTGGAGATCATTCCTGCTCGATCCACATCAAAGGCTGTTGTCAAACAGATGGCTGAGGTGGGTGAGAAGGTTTTAGGAAAAGGAGTGGTCTATGCCAAGGATACACCTAACTTCATCGGAAACCGGGTTGGAGCATTTGCAGGGGCCGTTACCATGAGGACAGCGATCGAGGATGGCTATCTGATTGAGGAGATCGATCAGATCACCGGGCCTGCCATCGGAAGAACGAAGTTGGCTACGTTCAAGCTTGCTGATCTGGTGGGACTTGATGTCATGGCCCATGTTTCTAAAAATCTCTATGACAGCCTACCAGAGGGCAAAGAAAAAGAATATTTCAAGCCATCTCCTTTTATCGAACAGATGATCAAAAACCAGTGGTTGGGTCAGAAGACCAAGCAAGGTTTTTATAAACGGGCGAAAGGGGAAGGAAAAGACGAAACCCTGGTTTTGGATTATGAAAAAGTTGAATACCGAACCCAAAAGAAAGCGAATTTTCCTTCTGTGGAAGCGAGCAAAAATATTGAGGATGTCAGAGAACGGATTAAGACTATGGTCACGAGTCCGGATCGAGGAGGCCAGCTTGCCTGGAAGATTTTGAAAAAAACCCTCCTTTATGCAGCAGAGAGGATTCCCGAAGTTTCTGATGATATCCTCAATATCGATCGGGCGATGAGGTGGGGATATAACTGGGAGCTGGGGCCGTTCGAACAATGGGATGCCATCGGTTTGAAATCGTCGGTCCAAAGAATGGAAAAGGAAGGAGAGGTTATTCCCCCGCTTGTGGAGAAACTCCTCAGCAAGGGGTATTCCTCATTTTATGAAAGAAAGGAAGGTCATGTCTCCTTCTTTGACCTTGGATCCAGTCAATACCAGGGGATCGAAGAAAAACCAGAGATCATTCTTTTGCCCAGCCTGAAGGAAAGGAAGAAGACTCTGCTTTCGAATCCTGGAGCCAGCCTCATCGATCTGGGAGAAGGGGTCGCGTGCCTTGAATTTCATTCGAAGATGAATTCCATCGGAGCGGATACCGTTCAGATGATCAGAGACTCCCTGAAAGAGGTGGAAGAAAAATTCGATGGTTTAGTCATAGGAAACCAGAGCGAAAACTTCTCCGTCGGGGCGAACCTGATGCTCATGCTCTTTGAAATCCAGGATGAGAACTGGGATGACATCGATATGATGGTGAAGGCTTTTCAAGATGTTCTGATGGCGGTTAAATATTTCGAAAAGCCAGTGGTGGCTGCCCCTTTCGGGATGACGCTTGCAGGAGGATGTGAAATTTGTCTTGCCTGTGCCAGGATACGAGCGGCTGCCGAGACCTATATGGGCCTCGTTGAAGTAGGGGTTGGTCTCATTCCGGCAGGCGGCGGGACAAAAGAGATGCTCCTCCGTTGCATAGAGGGTATTCCGCCAGGAGTCACGGACGTAGAATTACTCCCGTTCGTTAGAAAGGCTTTTGAGACAGTCGCGATGGCCAAGGTGGCGACCAGCGCAAAAGAAGCGCAACAATTGGGTTATATGAGAATGACGGACAAAGTGACAGTCAATCGAGATTTTCTCATCCATGACGCTAAAAATACCGTTCTTGATCTTGTCAAAGAAGGCTATCGGTCACCTCGGCCCAAAAAAAATATTAAAGTCATGGGAGAGAGAGGGCTTGCCCTTCTTCAAATGGGTCTCTTCTATATGAGAGAAGGTGGTTATATCAGCGAATACGATGAGCATGTGGCTAAGAAGGTTGCCCACATTTTGGCAGGAGGAAACCTGCCAGACGGGACCGAAGTGACCGAACAGTATATCCTGGATCTCGAGAGGGAAGCCTTTTTGAGCCTCTGCGGCGAGGTCAAAACCCAGGAACGAATCGAACATATGCTGAAGAAAGGAAAACCACTTAGAAACTGATCAATTCAAAATAGTAACCCCTTCCTCCCTCCCCTTAAATTAAGGGGAGGCGAGGTGGGGTTAACTATGCAATTTACAATTTTCGTATCACTTTAGCTGTTTGAAATCGTCTTGTAAAATCCCTCCCAACCTCCCTTTTCCAAAGGGAGGAGAAATCTTTCCCCCTTTTGACAAAGGGGGATAAAGGGGGATTAGAACAGTTTTTTCAAAGCGCTAAAGTGTTACCAATTTTCAATGATTTTTAGGAAATGGAGGTTGTGAAATGAGAGAAGCGGTTGTGGTATCGGCGGTAAGGACGGCAGTGGGTAAGGCCCCCAAGGGGATTCTGAAGGATACAAGGCCGGATGATATTGGCGCCCTGATCATTAAGGAAGCGGTTGCCAGAGCCCCTGGCCTGAAGGTGGAAGAAATTGATGATGTCGTCATTGGGTGCGCCTTTCCTGAATCGGACCAGGGACTGAACCTGGCCAGAGTCTTAGCCATGAGAGCGGGGTTCCCTTTTACGATACCAGGGCAGACGGTTAACCGGTTTTGTTCCTCGGGACTCCAGGCTATCGCCACGGCGGCCTATGAGATCATGGTGGGATCCGTGGACGTGATGGTCGCTGGTGGCGTGGAGTTTATGAGTCAGGTTCCAATCATGGGTTTGACCCCTTCGCCCAACCCCTATTTGGTTGTGCATAACCCTCAGGCATACACCTCGATGGGACTCACTGCCGAAAATGTGGCTGAGCGGTTTGGTATCTCAAGGGAAGACCAGGATCGTTTTGCCCTCTCGAGCCACCAGAAGGCAGCGAGAGCAATTAAAGAGGGAAAGTTCAAAGAGGAAGTTCTTCCTATTCTCGCGAAAGTTAAAGAGGTTCAAAAGGACGGAACGGTAAAGATCAAAGAGGTCCCCTTCGACACAGAGGAAGGGGTTCGTTATGATGCCTCTTATGAAGGGATGGCTTTGCTCAAGCCTGCCTTTAAAGCGAAAGGCACGGTGACCGCCGGCAATTCTTCTCAGACGAGTGACGGAGCAGCGGCTTTAGTCCTGATGTCAAAGGAAAAGGCAACATCGCTCGGCCTCAAACCGATGGCGGTTTTCCGGTCCTTTGCGGTGGCCGGAGTTCCGCCCGACGTGATGGGCATCGGCCCGGTTTTTGCCGCTCCAAAGGCAATCAAAAAGGCCGGTCTTAAAATTGGAGATATCGGACTGGTTGAGTTGAACGAAGCCTTTGCATCTCAGGCCCTCTATGTCATCAGGGAGCTTGGCTTGAATCCGGAGATCGTCAATGTCAACGGGGGCGCTATTGCCGTGGGGCATCCCCTTGGATGCACGGGCGCAAAGCTGACCACCAACCTGCTTTATGAGATGAAGCGAAGAAATGTCCGCTACGGCCTGGTGACGATGTGCATCGGCGGAGGCATGGGAGCGGCCGGAGTCTTTGAAAACATCAATGCAAAATGAAAATTGCAAAGTTAACAATTGGTTAAAGAACATTGCAAAATGCAAATTACAAAATTAGCAATTAGCAATATGAGATCAATGGAATTTGATTTTCATTGCTAATTTTTCAATGTTAATTTTACAATGATAATTGATCTTTTCAAAGGAGGTTGCCATGGAAGGATTTGTGAAGGGGGGAGCGTTTTTGTTGGAGTCGATTTCGCCTCAGGAGGTTTTCACTCCGGAGGAATTTAATGAAGAACAGCGGTTGATTGCAAAGGCCGCAACGGAGTTCGTTGTCGGCGAGCTTGAGCCCGTGAAGGATGAGATCGAAACATTGAAAGAAGGTCTTCTACCAGGCCTGCTCAGGAAGGCCGGAGAACTGGGGTTCCTTTCAGGGGACATCGCAGAGGAATATGATGGTCAGGCGCTGGATAAGGTCAGCATCATCCTGATGATGGAGAAACTGTCTCAGGGCGGAGGCTCCTTCATGACCGCCTATGCCGTGCATACGGGCATTGGCTCTCTTCCGATCATCTTCTTCGGGAACAAGGATCAGAAGAAACGCTACCTTCCAAAGATTGGCACAGGAGAGATGATCCCTGCCTATGCGCTGACCGAGCCAGAGGCAGGCTCCGACGCCCTGAATGCGAAAACCACAGCGGCGCTCAGTCCGGATGGAAAGCATTATATCCTCAACGGTCAGAAACAGTTCATCTCCAATGCGGGATTTGCGGATTTGTTCGTCACCTATGCCAAAGTGGATGGGAACAAATTCACCTCCTTTATTGTCGAGAGAAAATTTGAAGGCGTCTCCCTTGACGAAGAAGAGAATAAGATGGGGATGAAGGGCTCTTCCACACGGAGCGTGATCTTCTCCGATGCCAAAGTGCCGGTGGAGAATGTGCTGGGAGAAGTCGGAAAAGGCCATGTCGTCGCCTTCAATACGCTCAATATCGGCCGATTTAAGCTGGGCGGAGGATGCTTGGGATCATCGAAATTTGCCCTTCAGGATGCGGTGACCTATGCGAAGCAGAGGGTCCAGTTCGGAAAGCCGATTGCGGAGTTCGGACTCATCAAACATAAGATCGCGGAAATGGCGATTCGAACCTTTGCCACGGAGAGCATGGTTTACCGGACGGCGGCCCTGGTGGACCGGATTCTCCAGAAGGTCGATTACAATGCCGAGGATGTTGGGATTCAAATGGCGAATGGAATAGAGGAATATGCCATTGAGGACTCGATCAACAAGGTCTATTCCTCAGAGATGTTGGACTACATCGTGGATGAAGCCGTCCAGATCCACGGAGGATACGGATATATTCATGATTATGCGATCGAGCGGGGCTACCGGGACTCCCGAATCAATCGTATCTGGGAAGGGACGAATGAGATCAACCGCCTTCTCATCGTGGATATGCTGACGAAGCGGGCGATGAAAAACCGCCTTCCCGTGCTGGTGGCGGCCCAGAAGGTGGCCAACGAACTTCTCACCCTACGGCCCAAAGTGGAGACGGATGACGGAAAGCTCACGTTGCAGAAGGAGATGGTGGAGATGTCGAAGAAGATCGGACTTCTGGTGACGGGGGCAGCCGTCCAGAAGTATATGGCAAAACTGGCGGATGAGCAGGAGGTCCTGGCGCTGATCAGCGATATCATCATCGAAGTCTTTGCCATGGAGAGCGCATTGCTCAGGGCGTTGAAGTCGATGGAAAAGTTTGGGGAAGAGAAAGCCAAGCTCCAGAAGACGATCGTGAGGGTCTATGTCAATGACGGTTTTAACAGGGTGGAGGGGTTTGCCAAGCAGGCTCTTTCAGCCATTGCAGAAGGAGACACGCTCAGAACGCAGTTGTCCGCCCTCAAGAAACTGACCCGTTTCACCCCCGTCAATACAGTGGCATTGAGAAGGGAGGTTGCGGACTATACGATTAAGATGGGGAAGTATCCGTTTTAAAAATAACCCATAAATAAAACCCCTCCATTTCCCCTTGCCTTAAAGGGGAAATGGAGGGGTTGGGTTGATACTGAAAGCCAGTCAGCAAACTTACAACTTCATGCCAATCATTCTTCTTAAAAGAATATCCTCCACATTCCGCCGGGCATCTAATACGGATAAAACATAGACCTTTCTCTCTGATATCCTATAGATAATTCTCCATGGTGAGACGATTAATTCACGATACAGAGTAATCCCCTGATCTTGAAGCTCAGGGACGATCCGGCCTCTATCTGGGAAAGTATGAAGGTTTGATGTTTTTTGCTTTATCTTCTTAAATACTTCGTAAGCGTGTGCGGGGCTGTCTCCGGCAATGTATTCAATGATGTCTGTAAGATCTTTTTCTGAGGTTTCCGACCATCTGACGTCGTAGGCTTTCTTCATCTCATTTTTTCTTTCAGGATATTTTCGATATCTGCAAATACTTCCTCCTGAGACTTTGATTTCCCGTTTTTTATATCTTTCTCGCCCTGAGAAATCAGTTTTAAGATACCGATGGCATTTCGCATGCGCTGGTAGCTTTCGGGATCTTGGAGTATGGCTTTGGGCTCTCCGTTCTGAGTGATGATAACAGGTCGATGGGTTTGGTTGATTTGCTCCAATAAATCAGCCGCTCTTGATTTAAGGTAGGTAATCGGTTTGATATCTTTTAAAATATTCATCTCTTACCCTCCGGTCTATACATGGTACCATATTCAGACCTGTTGTCAAGTGTCGCTCGTTGCTTTTACAGTCCCAGGTAGGTTTTGCGGAGGACTTCGTCCTGGAGGAGTTGGTCGCCGGGTCCTTCGGCGATGATTTTTCCGGAGGAGAGGACATAGTTGCGGGAGGACATTTTGAAAACCGTGCTCACCTCCTGCTCAATGAGCAGGACGGTGATGCCTAACTCGTGGATCCCTCGGATCTTCTGAAATACCTCCGTTCGCAAAAGGGGGGCAAGTCCTGTCGAGGGCTCATCAATGCAGAGCAGTTTGGGTTTGGACATCAATGCCCTGCCAATGGCGAGCATCTGCTGCTCCCCGCCGGAGAGGGTCCCGGAGATCTGGTTCGGTCGATCCCGCAGTACGGGAAAAAGTTGATAAACCTTGCTAAGGTTATCACGAATTTGGTCCTTATCCTTCAACAGGTAAGATCCGGCCATCAGATTATCGAGCACGGTCATCTCCCGGAACGGTCTTCGCCTCTCCGGACAGAGGATCAGGCCCCGTTTCACAATTTCATGGGCAGGGACCTGATCGATTCGTTCTTTATCAAAGGTGACTGTTCCCTCAAGAATAATATCGCCGTGGGTTGACCTTCGCGTAATCTCCCTTTCCCAGGCCACCAGTCCGGTGATGGCCCTTAGAAGGGTCGATTTGCCAGCCCCATTGGGGCCCACCAGGCTGACCAGTTCACCCGTATCGACGCCCATGCTCAAATGGTTAATGAGCATGGCCTTGTCATACCAGACCGATAAATTGGCGACTTCAAGCAACACGCCTAAATCCCTCCTTTGCCGAGGTAGGCTTCAATCACGCAGGGGTCTTTGATGATTTCATCGGGCGTTCCGCTTCCAATGAGGGTCCCGAAATTCAAGACGATGATGTGATCCACAATCTTCATCAACCATTGAAGCTTATGTTCGACGATGATCATGGCCGGTCCCTCGCTATGCAATCGGCCGAAACGGCCGCCCTTGTGCAACCGCTTGATCGATTTGGCCATGAGATCAGTCTCGGCCGGACTGAGCCCGCCGAAAGGCTCATCGAGAAGGAGCAAATCCGGCTCCGTAGCCACGGCCCGCGCCACCTCCAGCCTTTTCAGGTCGCCCTGTGAAAGCGTGGAGGCCTTTTCTCTCGCCATGTCTGAAATGCCTGCAAATTCCAGGGCGTCCATGGCCTTTGCCTCCAAACGCTTGACCCATTCCCCTCTCTTCATGGCGCGCGGGGACAGGCAGGAGACCATGACATTGGCAATGATCGGGAGGCGACGGAAGGGTCTCATGTTCTGGAAGGTGCAGGCAATGCCCATATTGACGATATCCCAGGTTTTTCTGCCCACTATCTCCTTTCCCATGAAACGGACGCTTCCGGTATCCGGCTTGAGAATGCCGGTCATCAACCGCAGAAGCGTGGTCTTGCCGGCGCCGTTCGGGCCTATCAGACCCAGGATCTGATCCCTTTCCATGGAAAAGGTGACGTCGTTGACCGCACGAAGACCGCCAAAGTTTTTAGTGAGCCCTTTAATCTGAAGGAAGGGTTGGGTCATATTAGCTCTCTTCTACCTCTTCTCTTAACTCCCTGCGCGAAACCTTTCCCACGTCCGTTTTGGGAAGCTCGCCCCTGAATTCGATGATTTTGGGAACTTTGTAGTGAGCGAGGTTCTCTTTGCAAAAGGCGATAATTTCTTCTTCAGAAATTTTCCCTCTGGCTTCGCTTTCCAGAACCACATATGCCTTGATGAGCTGACCCACTTTTGGGTCAGGCACTCCCACGACGCCAGCCGCCTTGATTTTAGGATGTTTGTAAAGGACTTCTTCGACATGCCTGGCGAAAACGGAATAACCTTTGTACTTAATGAGATCCCGTTTGCGGTCAAAGAAGTGAAAATAACCCTCCTCATCCATACTGACCAAATCTCCGGTCCTGAGCCACTTTTCTCCGTCAATGTCGATCAATGCCTCGCGGGTTCCCTCTTCTCTTTTCCAATAGCCCTGCATGATGTTCGGGCCGTTGAGGATCAATTCCCCAACTTCACCGGGCGGCACGAAATTCACGCCTTCGTATTCAACGATGGCGGCCTTCACACCGGGCAGGGGGACTCCGAAAGAACCCTTTTTTGGCCTGTGAATAGGGCTGCCGTGGCTGATGGCAGTGGTCTCGGTCATCCCATACCCCTCAAAGATCTTCGACCCGGTTCTCCTCTCCCATGCATCAATGGTCGATTCATGAAGGGTATCCGCACCGCAGGCGATCAGTTTGAGCCGCTTCCAATTGACCCTGTCTGTTTTTTCATACTCTTTGAGATATTCAAACAAGGTGGGCACGCCATAGAATGCGGATGCCTGGTATCTTTCCATGGCTGACAGGATATCGTCTATGTCAGGCGTGGTGAAAAGGACCATGGTGAACCCCTGACAGAGACTACCGAGCATTACGACCACCTGACCATAGATGTGGAAAAAGGGAAGAAAGGCCATAACCAGTTCGTTGCCTTCTTCGAAGAAAGGCCAGAATCCTCTGACTTGCGCCTGTAAAGCCACCATATTGGCGTGGGTAAGGATAGCCGCTTTGGGAAGCCCGGTGGTGCCCCCTGTATAGGGAAGGGCGGCAATGTCCTTCGCCGGGTCGATGGATACCCGGGGAGGCTGGGGCGGGTGCTTCTTGATGAGGTCCTGGAATTGAAGGAGGCCGGCTTCCTTCATAAACTTGGGCGTTGGGACGTGCAAATCCCCATAGACTTTTCCCAGAGCACTTTTCCCCAGGATCTTTTTGAGCGTCGGGAGGTATTCTGCAATATTGGTCAGAACCACATTCTTGAGCCCAACACCGGCTTTCTCCACATTATCATAAAGAATGTCCTGGCAGACCACTGTTGTTGCATCACTGTCCTGGAGCTGATGTTTTATTTCATGGCTGGTGTAAACCGGGCTGATTGGGGTGACTTTTGCGCCGACCTTCAGGGAAGCAAAATAGGCGATCACATACTGGGGACAGTTTAAGAGGTAGAGGGCCACTGTATTCCCCTTTTTTACTCCTAAATCGGCAAGAGCCGCAGAAAAACGGTCGATCAGCTCTTTCAGATTTGAATAGCTGATCTTTTTCCCATAGAAGATCAATGCGGTCTTGTTGGAAAATTTTTCAGCCATCTGGTCAAAGAGGTCCGGAACGGATAGGGAGGGTATGTCCACGGCGCCAGCAACGCCCTCGGGATAATATTTCAACCAGGGTTTTGCAGCATAGGCTTCCTTTGCGTTCATGGTTTACCTCACAATCGAATTGACACAGACATCGGAAAATCTCCCCTCGCCCCTCCCGTGGTCGGGTCTATTCGACTTTGCCAAAGAGGGGTAACTCCTCCCTTTGGAAAAGGGAGGTAGGGAGGGATTTTACGAATCAATGTCGTCATTTAGACTATTCCTAATCCAACGATGCCGTACAAATCCGGCACGTATCACGCATGGCGACATTTCTGATTTTACACCGGGGACACTCCTTTTCTGTCTTGTCCCTCAGCCAACGAAAGAGGCCATCAGGCATATAGAGAAGAATGAGCAGGACGACACACGCGAACATCAGTATTCTGTAATCCTGCCAGAAGCGCAGAAGCTCCATCAACGGGAAAAGAACGAATACCGCCCCCACCGGGCCATAGATGGTCGCAATTCCGCCGAAGATGGCCCAGATGACCACCTGGAAGGACATGGACACTTCAAGGGTTGAGGGACCTGCAATCCTCATAAAATGGGCATAGAGGCCTCCGGAAATTCCGGCAAAAAAACCGCTGAGGCAGAACGCCAGAAGCTTGTAGCGTATGGTGTTAATGCCGGCGGCCCTGACAGCCAGTTCATCCTCCCGGATGGCGTGAAAAATAATGCCGGTATTGGAGTTGGTGATCTTCCACATGATGGCGCACAGGCCGAGCATGACCACGACAGCGATGTAGTAATTCGCAACGCGAGACCTGGCCAACCGGGCGATCCCGGAAATCCCTAATTCTCCGCCCGTGAGGTCAGGAAAGGCAAAGACGATGCCCATCAGGATGATGGGGAAGGCAAGAGTGGTCAGGGCCAGATACGTCCCTCTGAGCCTGAGACACGGTATCCCTATGACCAGGCCTGCGAGAACCGCGCCCAATGCGCCAAGAGGAATAGTGCCCCATGGAGGAATCCCCGCATATTTATTGAGCATAGCTGCGCTATAGGCCCCAACTCCGAAGAAGAGGGCATGTCCGAAATTCATCTGGCCGGTAAAACCGGAGAGCAGATCCCAGCTTGCCGCCAGAATTGCAAAGATGCTGGTGAGCGTGAGAATTCGAAGGAGGTAGGGATCTTCGGTAAAGAGAGGCAAGAGGAGAAGAAAAAGAAAGAAGAGCGCCACGACGACACGGGATGGGAGAACAAGCGCTTCGTTTTTAATTATGGTAAACAGCTTTCTCAAGTTGAATAGAATGAGGGTCATATCTACCCCGTTAGGCGTTTAAGAAACCAAGTTATTATTGTTCTCAAAATAGTAACGACATCGATTTGTAAAATCCCTCCTAACCTCCCTTTGCTAAAGGGAGGAATTACCCCTCTTTGGCAAAGTCGAATAGACCCGACCACGGGAGGGGCGAGGGGAGATTTTCCAACGCCTATGTCAATTCAATTTTGAGAATCTTAGTAATTGTAGCACCCTCGTTTATCGGGGGCGCCCCTTGCCTCTTTACGTCGGCATTAAATGCCGACGCTACAAAAGATAAAATATTCATAACGACTGCCCCGATGTCCCGCTCTTAACAGGATTCCGGGCGAAGTTCCAGACGAGGCGTAGAAAGCCTATCTTTCTTCCTCAAAAGAGACGCCAAAGAGGCCTTCTGGCCGTATGAGCAAAACCAGGATCATGATGGAGAGGGCCACCGAACCCTTCAGAAAGGCGCCCATGGGAGCGAGAAAGACGACCAGCGCTTCAGCAAAGCCCAGGATATACGCCCCCAGGAAGCTGCCCTTGAGGCTGCCCAATCCGCCCAGTACAACGACTGCCATCATCATGATCAGCGGGTGCATCCACATGTGCGGTTCAAGTACGGTCAGAGGGACGACGATGGCGCCTGTGAAAGCGGCTAACCCGACGGAGAGTCCCATGGTCGCCATAGCCACGCGGGCCTCGTTGATCCCCATGAGATTAGCCACTTCCCTGTCCTGAGCAGTGGATCGCACGGCAAGACCCAGCTTGGTCCTCATCAAAAGGGCCCAAAGCACTGCCAGAATTAGCAATGCCGCGCCAAAAGTCAAAAGCTGTTGATAAAAGACTTTCACACCGAGAATGACATGATACCCCTTGATCAGCTTGGGGACGCTTAAATAGGAGCCTGTGAAGATGAGGCCCATGACTTCCTGAAAGGCCATAGCGAGCGCGATGGTTGCTATCAGCACGGCGCCATGATGCTCCCGGATGGGGTTGATGAAAAGCTTGTAGGAGATGATGCCCAACAAAGTGACCAGGACAATGGCTGCAACCATGCCCCACAGGGGATGGAAGCCCATATTGTGGGTGACAAAATAGATGCAGTAAGCCGCCACCATGTAGAAGGCAGTGTGGGCGATATTCACGATGCGGGCCACGCCGAAGATAAGGGAAAACCCAATGGCGAGAAGGGCGAATACACTCCCGCTGATGAGACCGCTTATGATGATGTCAATAAGGAGATTCATGGGACCTCATGATATAGAATTGTAAAAATCTCCCCTCGCCCCTCCCGTGGTCGGGTCTATTCGACTTTGCCAAAGAGGGGTAATTCCTCCCTTTGGCAAAGGGAGGTTAGGCGGGATTTTATTAATCAATTTTCACAACTCTTATTTCTTATACTTCTCGATGACCCATGGCGGTATCTTAAAGGGAACCATTCCCTTGTAGGTGATCTCGGGCGCCTCCGGAGTTGCCTTCCACTTGTTGGGCCAGAAACCCTTCAGCTCACCGTCCTGCCATTGAACTCCCAGCGCTGTAAGAAATCCCGGGCCCCATCTGAGCTCATGGAGATGTCGTCCTTCGGCATCCTTGAGGTATGCTACTGTGCCGGAAGAGCTCTTGTGCACACGGGTCTCCATGACGGGTATCAGCTTTTCAGGATCGAGGGTTCCGAGCTGCTCAATAACCGGAGCAAGCGAGTTGACAATAACGGAGTAAGTGTCCGCAGTATAGGTCGGGGTTTCGCCAAATCTCTTCACATAGGTGTCAACAAAAGCTTTAGTGAGTTCGTTGGACTCAACCCCGCGGGCATAGGTATTCATGGTTGC
>JAGXSW010000169.1 GCA_018333715.1 Syntrophaceae bacterium
GCTCAATCATACCCACTGGCATCTCGGGAAAACATGTGAGGTTCTCGGAATTTCACGGCCCACGCTCCGCCATAAACTCAAAGCATACGAAATATCAAGCAACCCCAAAACAACCTGAAGCCTTATATGCTATTGAAAATAATTTTCAAAAAGTAAAAGATTCATTCAAATCAACCGGAAAACCATATTCCTCCTCAAACCTCATAACGCCTTGTAATTTTACTAATTATTTCGTTAAAGGATAGCTGGCACAATTGTTGCAGATATTTATATTTTCGACGATCTCGTGACGCTCTTGAGGCAGGATGGAAATGAGATAGAACCAGCCATGAACGGATAATTGAGATTTCTGACAAAGTCCAGAAATCTTTGATTACATCGATTAGGAACCGATCCCATAGATTAGAAATACATTGATAAATAAAGAAAAATCTGTGGAATCATTTTTTGAAATCCCTGCCTGCGGTAGGCAGGTGTGTAATCAGAGAGCGGAAAGTGCTTTTTCAAAGCTCTCCAATTTGTTTCTTGACAGCACGACAAACCATGTGGTAAAAACACCCACACGGCCACAGTCATAAGTATTTAAAATTTTTGTTGCAAGCACTTTGTCGGAATACATTGAAAAGAGATACAAAATCTTAAATTAAAGGAGGGTATTATGAAGAGAGCATCCATTGTTTCAATTCTTCTATTGTTAGTCGTTTTTTCTGTTCCTTCCCTATCTTCCGCGCAGAAACCCATCGTGATCGGGGCGCCTTTACCCACGGCATTTCTCTATGGCTGGGCTGCGGATAGAGGCTTAAAATTAGCTGCGGACGAAATCAATGCCGCAGGAGGGGTCACTGTGGGGAGAGAGAAACGGCCCTTTAGGGTTGATGTGATGGATACCCGAGACCTTGAGCCCGTCGTGCCGGTCAGCGATGCCTTGTTAGTCCTTGAGAAACTCATTCTTGAAAGGAATGTTGATTTCATCGCCGGTGGTCCGGCGCGATCAGAAGCAGCCCTTGCAGCAATGGATTTGTTATCCAAATATAAAAAGGTGTCCATATTGACGACGGGCGCGCTCACTCCAGCCTATCACAAAAGGGTCGAAGCCGAATATGATAAATTCAAATATTGCTTCAGGATTTCCGGTGAGGTCGGCTGGTTGGTGACGGGAGAGTTCGTTCCCAAGCTGATGGATATCAAGGCAAAACTCGGACTCAATCGACTTTTTATCATGGTCCAGGACGTTGCTCATGCCCGCGCCACAGGCGATCTCACAGCCAAACTGGCTGGAGAAAAGGGATGGGAAGTCCTTGGCAGGGAAATTTATCCAACCGGGACCACAGACTTCTCCGTTGGGCTGCTTAAGGCGAGAAAAGATAACGCGCAGGTGATCCTTATCGTCATGGACATGCCGGAAAGCTCCATTCTCCTGAAGCAGTGGTTTGACCTGAAGATCCCCGCCCTTCCCTTTGGCACGATCATCGCCGCTGCGGAGCAACCGGGGTTCTGGAAGGCCACAGAAGGGAAAGGCGAATTCTGCATGGCCAGTGTGGTTAATGCAGGGAATGCCCCTTCCAATGCGACCCCCTGGACAATGAAATTTGTGGAGGCTTATCAGAAAAAATATGGATTGGAACCTGAGGGTTACGGGGCTTCCTCAAGTTACATGGTGCCCTATGTTTTGAAGGATGCGATTGAACGGGCGGGTTCTCTCAAATCAGATGATATTGTGGCGGCCCTTGAAAAAACAGATCTGATGGGAGTCTACGGAAGAATCAAATTTAATCCCAAGAACCATCAGGTGGTCCCCAGCACGGATCCAAATGAGGGAGCAGTCGGAACCATCTTCCAATGGCAGGCCGGAAAAAGAGTGGTGGTTTTCCCATCCAAAATTGCCATGGGCGAGATCAAACTCCCTCCCTGGATGAAAAAATAATAAAATCATTGCAAATTATAAAATTAGCAATGCAAAGTTGATACATTCGTAAAAAGTCGAAAAATCCTAATGATCGTCATTCCGGCCCCGATTTCCATCGGGATAAACTCCAGCCGGAATCCAGAACCTCTTGTTATCATTGGACTCATTTCCGTTCCGGAGTGACAAATTGATAATTATTAGAGGTTCCCTTAATTGTTAATTTTGCATTGATCACTTTGCAATTTGCATTGAGTCTGCTATGGATATTCTCATTTACGGCATTGTCAATAGTTTTTCCCTTGCGCTGATGGCCATTGGATTCACCCTCGTTTATGGCATCAGTCGGATTCCAAATTTTGCCCATGGGGCCCTCTATGTCATCACGGGGTTTCTCGTCTGGAGCCTCGTGCACCTCCTCAAATTGAACTATGTCGTCTCTATTATCCTGGCGTTAGTGATTATGGGACTGGTCGGAGCAGCCATCTACCGATTCGTTCTCATTCGGGTCAGAGGGATGGCCACCTCTGAAATCATCGCCACCTATGCCCTGGGACTGGCCGTTCTCGAATTCCTGCGTTGGGGAGGGTTCAAAGGGATGACCTATACGCTTCCTGTTTTCATTGAAGGCAGCATCGTTATAGGAGACATTCCTGTTGATCTTCAACGGGTGATCGTCATCGCAATAGGGATAGTGGTGGTCACCTTTATGTGGCTTTTTACTCACTTCAACAAGATCGGCTTAGCGCTGAGAGGAATGGCCCAGGATGAACACGCCGCCATGATGTTAGGGATCGATTCGGATAGGATGGCTATCATTGCCATGGCAATGGGATCTATGTTGGCCGGGATTGCTGCCATTACCCTGCTTCCTTTGGGAAACATCGTTGTCGAAGCGGGTTACAATGTATTAATCCTCTCGATCGCTGTTTGCATTGTGGGAGGTCTGGGCAGTTGGGTGGGAGCCATCCTCGCCGCTTTTATGATTGGATTCCTCCAGATCATCACCGTTGCCTACATCCAATCGCATTTCCATATGGTTGTGGCGCTCCTGGTTATCATTGCCACTCTGATATTAAAACCATCAGGACTCTTTGGCAGACAGAAGGAGCTGGAGGAGAGAGTCTAAAAAATCAATGCAAATTGTAAATTGCAAATTGCAAAATGATAAATGTGGCAGAATGATTTAAACAAACGGAGATAAAATCTGCAAAATCAGGAACGACGTAAAGAGCGATTAGATCGGGGGATTAAGGTTCGAACAGAAGGGATCTATGCCATCTCCTCCTGGCGGGAGGTCAGTTATCTTGTTCTTCCCAGATTGATTTTAATTTTAGGACTCCTCCTCCTTCCCTTGCTGATGCCCTCCCTTTATTGGAATAGGGTCATTTCTATTGTCGGCATTTACGCCCTCCTGGCTCTCGGCTTTGATTTCCTGGCTCATTATGTTGGGTTGGTCTCTTTGGGGGGGTCCTTCTTCATAGGAACCGGAGGTTACATTGCAGCCATTCTGAATAAATCTTTTGGACTGCCTCCGGCGCTCACCATTCCCCTCGCCACCCTGAGCGGGGCGATCATCTGCACGCTCCTCCTTCTCCCTGCCCTTCCTCTCAGGGGAGTCTACTTCGCCATTGTCACCCTCATGTATCCGCTGGTTCTGTTCAGAATTATTGAAGCTCTCAATATTTTGGGCGGGACGGATGGCATCCTTGGCGTAGCCAGCTTTCCCAATACATGGGTGGAACAGTATCTCATCCTGTCTATCATCATCTTTGCGCTCTTTGGGTTAAGAAGGCTGGTGAACGAGGATATTGGATTGGTCTTTCGTGGGGTCAAGGATAATGATCAAGCGGTCAGGGCTTCCGGGTTAAGCATCACTTTTTATAAAGCCATCGCCGTATTTATCACTTCAGCGCTCGGTTGTCTCGGAGGAGCTTATTTTGTCCATATTTACATGGTGGCCGGAATTTCATTGTTTGCCTTAGATTACTCCGTTATCCCCATTGCCGCAACAGTCATTGGCGGAGGGGGAACCCTCGTCGGCCCCCTTTTGGGCTGTTTTATCCTCGTTCCGATCTCAGAGTTATTACGGGCTTTTGGAACCTTGAGAATCGTTTTTTATTCCGTCATCCTGCTGGCTTTCATCATGTTTCGAAGCGAAGGCATTATGGTTTATGCCCAGAGGAAATATCATCAATTTGAGAGGTGGGTAAAGATATGAGCAAGGAGCCCATCCTGAATGTTAAAGAAGTTTCTAAAGCCTTTGGGGGAGTCCAGGCTTTAACAAGAGTTGGTTTTAGCGTTGGAGAAGGCGAAGTCTTTGGAATCATCGGTCCCAATGGTTCCGGAAAGACTACGCTTATAAACTGCATTACTGGTTTTATCAAGATGGATGCCGGCAATGTCTTCTACCGGGGCAAGGAGATTACAAACCGGGCGCCCAATCAAATTGCCAATCTCGGACTCACAAGAACCTTCCAGATCATGAGGCCTTACTACAGCCTCCCCGCCTATAAGAACCTCATCATTCCCCTCTTCTCTCCGAGGGCAAGAAAAAAAGGGGGGTGGCGTGGAGGAGGTAAGTTGGGGGATCGGGGCACAGTCGCCATCGATATTTTGGAAGAGATTGGCTTCGAGAGAGATTCTTTCGTTCCTTATAAATTGGCATCGAGTCTGCCGACAGGATACCTCAAGCGTCTTGAACTCGCAAGATGTCTTGCCTTGGGGCCTGATCTCATCCTCTGTGACGAAGTATTCTCAGGGCTTAGCATGAGCGAAATCGCCAGCATGGTCCCTTTAATCGAAAAATTGCAGATGGATGGGATTACTCTGGTGATGATAGAGCATCGATTACGGGAACTCTTCCGGGTGGCCAGTCGGGTAATGGTGTTAAACTTCGGGGAAAAACTGACCGAAGGGATTCCGGAAGAGGTCATGGCGGATGAGAGGGTAAAAGAAGCTTATCTCGGATCGGAGAAACTGCTCGATTATACGTTTGAAGCCTGAGACAAAGATCAGCGCAAAATTGGCATTTAAAAATGACCAATTAGCAATCAAAAAAATCCGAATCGAATGCTAACTTTGAAATGTTAATTTTGCAATTTGCAATGAGGCTTTAGAACAATGGAAGCTGAATTAACTTTCACCCAATTTGAGAGGATGTCTGAAAAATATCCCGATCGGGTGGCGATCATTTTTTTGGGCGAGAAGTTTACCTATGCTCGGCTGCAAAATCTCATTGGTCGGTTTGCCGCGTCTCT
Source organism: Syntrophaceae bacterium (assembly GCA_018333715.1). Classification (GTDB taxonomy): domain Bacteria; phylum Desulfobacterota; class BSN033; order BSN033; family UBA1163; genus RBG-16-49-23. The sequence continues at coordinate 5,164 of JAGXSW010000169.1, forward strand.
GAACCGCCTGGGAGTGAAAAAGGGCGATAAGGTCGTGCTCTACCTCTCAAACTCCGTCCAATGGGTCATCTCCTTTTTTGGGATTCAAAAGATTGGCGCTGTCGCTGTGCCCATTGCCCCGATCTATACCTCTTTTGAGATCGAATACATGAGCAATGACTCGGGCGCTGAGACGATCATCTGCCTGGATACCAATTTTGGTTATGTAAAAGAAATATTTCGAAAGACCGGGTTGAAACGAGTCATTGTCACAAACCTCGTCGACCTCCTTCCCTTCTGGAAACGGGCTGTCGGTTATCTCTTTGATAAGGTTCCCAAGGGAACTATCAAAAAAGATGAAAGTGTCCACTTCTTCAAAGACTTGATCAAACAAACGCCTGAAAAACTGGATGTGGAGATCGATCCCTGGAAGGATCTCTCCTATATCCTCTACACAGGCGGAACGACCGGCTTTCCCAAAGGAGTGCCCGGCAATCATGCCGGCATGACCTCTTACGTCAGAGATGTTATGGAAGAGGTGGCTGGAGGATATATTGAAGAGGGAAACGATACCTACATCGCCATCAATCCCCTTTTTCACATCATGGCTCTTGGATTGTTTACGGCCATCGGTCTCAATTATGGCAATACCACGGTTGTCATGCCCATGCCGCAGACCGATGCCATCTTATCGGCAATACAAAAATTTAAGGTGAGGTGGTTCCTCGGCGTCCCTGCGCTATACCGGATGATCCTCGAAAATGACCGATTGAATCAGTATGATTTGAGCTCTCTAAAGTACTGCTACTGCGGAGGCGATGTCCTCCCCGTTGAGGTCTCCAGGCGTTGGAAAGAACTTTTTCATATCCCCATCCATCAAGTCTACGGCTCAACCGAAGTGGGCCATATCACTTATACCCGCTTGAACAGAGAACCCGATGCCATGTCTATCGGCTTGCCCCTCAAATCGAGAAAATGCAAAATCGTTGATCCGGACACATTGGAACCCGTGCCCGCCGGGGAAATTGGCGAACTCCTGGTGACATCGGATTACACGATCAAGAAATATTGGAATAAGCCGGAGGAAACAAACCGGTCCTATGTGACATTAAACGGAGAGATCTACTACAGAATGGGAGACTACGTTCGGCAGGATGAAAACGGGGAGATTCGATATGTCGAGAGATCTGCCGATATTATTAAACACAAAGGTTACCGCGTTTCCGCTTCGGAGGTTGAGGCGGTCTTGCAAGATCATCCCACCATCGTTGGAGCGTGTGTGGTGGGCGTTCCCGATGCTAAGGTTGGAGAACGCATCAAGGCAATGGTCGTCCTCAAAGAGGATGCCAGAGGCGTTGATTCCTCTGAATTGCAAAAGTGGTGTCGCGAAAGGCTCGCTCCTTATAAAATTCCCCAATACATCGAATTCAGAGATATGCTTCCCAAATCGAAAGTTGGGAAACTCCTGAGACGCGAAATCAGAGACGAAGAACGCAGGAGAACCTCTAAAGACAAAAAGTAATTATCAGAATCTCGTGATCCTCCGAACCTTTTCGAGATCTGAGGAGTAACCGGCCATGTTAGAGATCAAGAATCTAATGGTCTTTTATGAGAATGCCCTCGCCATTAATAATATCAATATGAAGTGCCGCGAGGGCAAAGTCACAGGTGTCTTCGGAGCAAACAGCGCAGGCAAATCAACGCTGATGTATACGATCTCAGGAATTATATTGGATGTGAAGAAGAAAGAAGAGATGAAAGGCGGCGAAAGGATCACCGTCGTTGGTAGCATTATTTATAACGGATTGGATATAGCCCATCTGAAAGCGAGTGAAAGGGCCAGGAGAGGGATTATCCTCTGTCCGGAGCGGCGGAGGATCTTTCCGGAAAGCAGCGCCCTTGAAAACCTTAAGATCGGAGGCTATTTGGCCACGAAGGCTCAGGCTAAAAAGACTCTGGAATATGTCTTCACCATTTTCCCGGCGTTAGTAAATCTAAAGAGGAGAGAAGGAGGCTTTCTCAGCGGGGGGGAACAGCAGATGCTTGCCATCGGAAGGGCATTGATGGCGCAACCCAAAATGCTTCTTTTAGATGAACCTCTCCTCGGGCTAAGCCCTTTGATGGAGGCCATGCTTGCAAGGGCCATCCGCGATATCAATCGGCAGACCGGAATTACCCTCCTCATCTCAGAACAGTACGCCCGCCCCATTTTGCCCATCATCCATCATGGCTATATCCTTGAAAACGGCGGAGCGGTCTTGGAAGGAAATTCCCGGGAACTGATGGAAAACCCGGATGTGAAATCTGCTTATTTCGGGTTATAAGACGACAAGGAGGAGAAAGATGGAACTCTTCACGGCAATGAAAGAGAGGCGAAGCTGCCGGAATTTTTTAACCGAACCGGTGGACGAAGCAATGATTGAAAAAGTGTTAGAAGCCGCCACCTGGGCGCCGTCGCCACTCAACACTCAACCCTGGGAATTTATGGTCATCACCAATCCTGAAGTGAAGGGAAAGATCTTTGCCGAAGGGGAGAGATGCCGGAAGTGGGCACTCGAGACCACCGGTTGGAAGTGGCTGGGGGCCTATGCAATCGACTTTTTGAAATCCGCCCCTGTGATCATCGTAGTGATTGGTGATCCCAAGAAGACCGGCGTGGATATGTTTATGGAAGAAGGTTCGATGGGATATCAGGCGGCCTGCGCAGCCGCCATCCAGAACATGCACCTCGCCGCTCACGCCCTCGGTCTTAGCAGTTTGTGGTTCACTCTTTTTGACAAGAAGATTGTGAGAGAGATACTTGGCGTTGTCCCCGAGAAAACACCTCTGGCGTTGATTTGTCTTGGAAAGCCGGAGAGCTTACCGGCCCCCACACCCCCACCCCGAAAGAATATAAAAGAAAAGACAATTTATATCCGTTGATCGTTGTTTAAGCTTCTTCTGCTCTCCATCCCGGAGCAGGCATAAACTTAGGTGATACTCCCTGCCTAAAACCAAGTCTATTTTATAGCTATTTCTTAATATGGTATAACTTCTCAAATTTAAACACATTTTCCATTTCTAAATGATTTTTTTCACATTTTACGTAAACTGGCAATTTTTTTCTTGACAAAAAAATAATGTTCTGATAATAAGATGTAACGTTTTTTTTGGGTGGGCTTCTTCAATTTAATTTTTCACTCCTCGTTTCTTACAAAAAACAATTTGATCGGGACGTAAGTTAGCGTCTCAAGCGAGAGGCAGAGCCAAGCATAGATGAGGGGAAAAACCTTACTCATTCCCTTTGGCAAACCGAGTCTCCTCCGCCCATCCATGTCCGCATCTATTCCCATTTCATCGTTTCTCACGAAAGCATTAAACTCCCCGCCCTGCTTCACGATTCAATTACCATTTATTTCTTTTGAGAAAGGAGTCCTTGATGGCTGTTACCGGTGAGGTCCAACTCAAAGTTGAAAACATCCATATGGCCTTCGGAGGCGTTCAGGCTCTGATGGGGGTAAGTTTTGAAGTAAAAAAAGGTGAGATCTTTTCCATCATTGGCCCCAATGGCGCCGGCAAAACAGTTCTCCTCAATTGCATTAATGGCCTCTATACTCCTCAAAAAGGGAGAACCGAATTCGATGGAAAAGACATCAGCAGATTAAAACCCCACCAAAGAGCAGAGCGGGGGATATCAAGGACATTTCAAAAGCTCGAGCTCTTTAAAGGAGCAACCGTGCTCGATAATATCCGGCTCGGCCGTCATATCCATCTTAAATCGGGACTGCTCAGCAGTTCTCTCTATTTCGGGAAAACAGCCCGGGAGGAGATCGAGCACAGGGACTTTATCGAAAGGGAGATCATTGACCTTCTCGAAATAGAACATATGCGGCATAAGATTGTCGGAATGCTTCCTTATGGACTCCAGAAACGGGTCGAACTGGCAAGGGCGCTGGCCCTCAACCCCAAAATCATTCTTTTGGACGAACCTCTTGCAGGCCTCAACCTGGAAGAGGTCGAGGATATGGCCCGGTTCATCCTGGATATCAACGAAGAGGAAAGATGGCAGACCACCTGTGTTCTGGTCGAACATGACATGGGGGTCGTCATGGACATCTCCCATCGGGTCATCGCTCTTAACTTTGGCGAAAAGATTGCCGATGGGACGCCACCCGAGGTGCAGAAAAACCCCAATGTCATTAAAGCCTACTTAGGAGAGGCGGAGGATCTCTATGTCACACGACGTTAAGCGGAAAGAAATTGAAATTACCAAAGATTTAACCATCCCCAAGCTCTGGTTGGAGGCCGCTAAAAAATATTGGGATCAAAAAATAGCGATGCGCGAGAAGGAGTTTGGCATCTGGGTTCCCATGACCTGGAAACAGTATTATGAGTATGTCAAAAAGATCGCTCTCGGAATGGCCTCCCTCGGCCTTGAGCGAGGGGATAAGGTGGCCATGATCGGCGATAACCGTCCGGAAGCTCTCTGGGCTGAGATGGCCGCCATGTGTGTGGGCGGTGTGGGCGTATGGCTCTTCCAAGATTCCCTCATCGATGAGGTGAAGTATATTATCGACCACTCCGATGCCAAATTAATGGTGGGTGAAGGCCAGGAGGAAGCGGATAAGTACCTCATGATTAAGGATAAATGCCCCAAATTGAAGAAGATGCTCTGGGATGATCCAAAGGGGATGAGGAGTTATGATGATCCCACGCTGGTGAGCATCAAGGAAGTGATGAAACTCGGAGAGGAACTGGATAAGAAAGAACCCGGCCTTTTCGAGGACTTGATTTCAAAAGGAAAGGCTGACGACATCTGCCTTCTCTTCTATACCTCCGGGACCACAGCCCTTCCCAAAGGCGCGCTGCTGTCCCACTACAATATGTTAACCATGGGGCAGAATCTGATGCGGGTCGACCCCTATTTCGAGACTGACGATTTTGTCTCCTATCTTCCCTATGCCTGGATCGGCGAGCAGATGATGTCCATCTCCTGCGGAATTCAGGCTGGGTTCACCCTTAACTTCCCTGAGGAGCCGGAGACCGCCCAGGAAAATATCCGTGAAATCGGTCCCCATGTGATGTTTGCGCCTCCCCGGGTCTATGAGCAGATGGTCCGAAATGTCCAGGTTAAATATCTCGATGCCTCCTGGTCAAAAAGAAAAGCTTATGAACTGGCGATGAAGATTGGGTATCATGTGGCGGAGTTGGAATTTACAAAAAAGCCTGTTCCATTGCACTGGAAAGCCCTCAACTATCTTGCCTATTTGGGCGTCCACAACAAATTGAAGGACCATTTAGGGCTGTCAAGAATAAGGGACACTTATACCGGTGGAGCGGCTATGGGCCCGGACCATTTCCGGTTCTTCCATGCCCTTGGAGTCAATCTGAAGCAGATCTATGGCCAGACAGAGATTGCCGGAATTTCGGTTCTTCATCGAGATGGCGATATTAAATTCGATACGGTAGGCATACCCATTCCGGAAACAGAAGTAAAAATTACTCCGGATGGAGAAATCATCTCAAAGAGCCCCTCTGTTTTCCAAGGTTATTACAAGATGCCCGAGGAAACAACAAAGACCTTAAGAGACGGTTGGCTTCATTCCGGCGATACCGGTTTTATCGATGCCGAAGGCCATCTGGTCGTTTTCGATCGAACTAAAGACGTCATGATATTGAGCGATGGAACAAAATTCGCTCCGCAGTATCTGGAGACCAGGCTCAAATTCAGCCCTTATATCAGGGAGGTCTGGGCAATCGGGGACAAACGACCTTATGTCACCATAGTGATTTGCATCGATTATGCCGTCGTGGGTAATTGGGCAGAGGCTCGAAATATTGTCTACTCCAGTTATCCGGAACTCTCTCAGATTCCCCAGGTCTATGAACTGATTCAGAAAGAGATCGTCAAGATGAACCGTGACCTGCCTCCGGTTGCCCGGGTGAAAAGGTTTGTCAATCTCTATAAGGAATTTGATGCGGATGATGATGAATTGACCCGAACTCGAAAACTGAGAAGGGCATTTGTCGAAGAACGCTATAAGGATATTCTGAATGGGCTTTACTCGGATGTGAATACGGTCCATATGGACACCAACATCACCTATGAAGACGGAAGGGTGATCCATATTAAAACAGACATGAAAGTGATGGAAGTGCCGCAGTAAAGAATCAATGCAAAATTAACATTGTAAAATTAGCAATATGAAACCGGTCAATAATATTTCTGAAAATCGTTATCGCTGTCACCCTGAACTCGTTTCAGGGTCTTATCTATTCTGTAAAAATCCAGATGCTGAAACAAGTTCAGCATGACATTTTTCCTGTTTCTTGACTTTTTACGAGACCATCAATTTTGTAATTTGCATTGATCTTTTAGAAGGAGGCAACATGGAAATCTTTTTACAGCTTTTAATTACAGGGATTCTGGTGGGAAGCATCTATGCCCTGGTGGCTCTCGGATGGACGCTGATTTATAAATGCTCAGGCGTCCTCAATCTGGCCATGGGCGAATTAACACTCATCGGGGCCTATGTCTGCCTGACCTTTTATCACTGGGGATTTCCTTTCATCCTGGCTTTGTTCTTCACCCTGGTGATTGGATTTATTTTAGGGATTTTGACGGAAATCCTCTTCTTAAGGCCGATGGTTGGAGAGCCCCATTTAGCCGTCATCATGGTAACCGTCGGGCTTGCCTTTTTCTTTAAGGGGCTGGTCATGCTCATCTGGGGAACGGATACCCGTGTCTTTTCTCCAGCGGTATTTCCAATGGAGCCCATTTTTCTTGGAAAGATCGTCATCGGCCAGGTATTCCTGTGGGCTTTTGTTGCCTCCATCATCCTCCTCCTCGCTTTTGTCTCCTTCTTCAAATTTACGAAGTGGGGACTCTCGATGCAAGCAACGGCTGATGATGAAATGGCCGCCCTTTCCTTAGGAGTCAACGCAAAAGTGGTCTATGCCCTTGCCTGGGCAATCGCCTTCATGGCCGCAGGAGTGGGTGGAACCCTGCTTGGAAATATCAACGGCCTCAATATCTCTGTGGGTTATCTGGGCCTGTTAGTGTTACCGGCAGTCGTTCTGGGAGGGCTCAACTCAGTGCCTGGAGCTATCGTCGGCGGTCTGGCCATCGGTATTATTCAAAACCTCGCAGATGGATACCTGAGTCGTTTCACCCCGGGCGGGGTCAAGGATGTCTTCCCCTTTGCGGTCATGGTCATCGTTTTACTATTTAAGCCTTATGGGTTATGGGGCTGGGTGCGAATCGAAAGAGTCTAAAAAAACCTGGAATTATGGAATATTGGAATAATGGAACAATGGGTAAAATGGCAATTTCAAAACCTAAGCTTCGGGTTATATTTTAAACCCAACATTCCAGTATTCCAGCATTCCACTATTCCAGTACTTTTGGGAGGTTTAACATGAGTTACCGTCCTTGTGGTGTCTATCATCAATATTATCGACAGGACCACGCCTGGTGGCAGACCAAATTTGTCTGGGGGAAAATGATCTTCTTATTCATCGCCGTCTTTTACCTCTTCCCCCAGTATGCCGGGATGTACTTCATCGCGATAGCCAATGTCGTGGGATATACCATTCTCTCTGCCATGGGGGTCCAGTTGCTCATCGGCTACTGCGGCCAGGTCACCCTCGGACACGCCGCATTCCTGGCTATGGGAGCATATACCTGTACGCTGTTGATGCTTCAACTTCATATCCCCTACCCCATTGCCATGGTCATGGGGGGAATTGTTGGCGGCTTATGGTCTGTCCTGTTTGGCCTCCCATCTGCCCGTGTGAAGGGATTCTATCTTATTATGACCACGATGGCCGCTCAATTTCTCACGGTGGAGTTTTTCATCACCCAGTATGTCAGCAAGATTGGCGGAAGGGGGGTTGCCTTCTCCATTCCGCCTGGGACAGTGAAGATCGGCCCCTGGATGATCAAGGATGATAGGGATGTCTATTATCTCATGGCGATACTGGTCGTCATATTCACTATCATCATGGCAAATCTGGTGCGTTCAAAGATCGGCCGGGCCTGGATTGCCATTCGGGACAATGATATCGCTGCGGAGACTATGGGCGTTAATATCGTTTTATATAAACTGGTTGCCTTTTTTGTGGCAGGATTTTTTGGCGGGATTGCGGGCGCGTTCTGGGTCACCTCTCTGGCTGCTGTCAGCCCCGAACACTTCCATTTTGGCTGGTCTCTCTGGCTTGTGGGTGTCATCCTCATCGGAGGAGTGGGAAGCATCCACGGAACGATCTTCGGCGCCTTATTTATGACACTTATCCCTGAAGCCCTCAAATTCCTTATCTTCGCTCTCACCCAGAATCCTGTCTTTGTAAATATTATGCCCTTTTTACCCCTTTTGTTGGAGAAATTTCTCTATGTGAAAGAGGCCGCCTTCGGTCTGGCCATCGCCCTCTTTCTCATCTATGAACCGAATGGAATTTCTTATCGTTGGTGGCAGATTAAGAACTACTTTAATTTATGGCCGTTTTCATATTAATTTATCGCCATGAACCATGCGAGGTTCATGGCAGCCATGCACCCCACGTGGTGCATGGCGCTGGTGGCAGATTAAGAATTATTTTAACCTTTGGCCCTTTTCATATTAACGTGGATCGTTATTCATGAATCGTGTTGAAGAAGATCGTAGCGCCCTCATTTACTGAGGGCGAAAGAATTCCGTCGGCAGTAAATGCCGACGCTACAAATTTGCGAATCACGATTCACAAATCACTAAAGAAGGAGGTGATGCGACGTCATTGGATGGTGGGAGGCAACCTAAATCAAATCATTTTCTTAACTTTTCACAGGAGGTGTCAAATGAGAATTAAAATGAGAATTAAAATGATCATCCTAATGTCTTTTATCTTATGCTTCATTGCTTCTTGGTCTATAGGTCAAGAGGTGAAAGTAGGGGCCCTCCAGGATACAACCGGAGCCACTTCTGATGTGGGTAAGGATGAGGCTCTCGGTGTCCGGGAAGCCACCCAATATTATAATGATATGGGAGGGATTAACGGCAAAAGGATCCGGTTGTTTCAATATGATTATGGCTACCGTATCCCTGAAGCCATCACTACTTACAAACGCTTCCGGGATTTTGATAAAGTGGTCATGGTCTTAGGATGGGGAACAGGGGACACCGAAGCTCTCTCTCCCACGATCAATGCGGATAAGATGCCCTATCTTTCCAGTTCCTTTTCAGCCCATATAACCGACCCCAAAAAGACTCCCTACAACTTCGTTTATGGAACCGACTACTCGACAAATGCCCGTGGCGCCGTACAGTACTGGTTTGATGAAGTCTGGAAGAAAGACCCCAAGTGGAAAGAGTTAAGAGATAAAGGCGCCAAGCCTAAATTTGTCTGCTTCATTGATACAGCGATTCCCTATGCAACCGCGCCCATCAAAGCGATTAAAGATCAGGCAACCATCCTCGGATTTGAGATCGGCCCGGATCAGCATATCCCTCTAACCGGGCTCGATATGAAAAGCCAGGTGATTGCGGCTAAGGGCTTTGGAGTCAATCTGGTATGGCATGGAAATACCACCATGTCCGTCTCCGCCGCACTTAAAGACGCCATGGCGCTGGGTCTCGGGGCAGACCATATCATCAATAATTGGGGATTTGACGAGAACCTTCCAAAACTTGCAGGGCCTGCGGCTGAGGGCGCCATCGGTCTTCTAGCCTGCTCTCTATTTATCGAGGAATTTCCTGGAAAGAAGAAGGTGCTCGATTATGCAAAGAAGCTGAACCCTGGCATTCCCCTTGAAAACCGTCTCATCCGTACTGTCCAGGGCTGGTTAAAGGTGGGCATGGCCGTAGAAGCCATGAAACGGGCAGATAAGGCAGGGAAACTGAATGGCCCTGGAATCAAAGACGCCTTCGAGACTTTTAAAGACTGGCCGGGATTGAAGGAATTTGGCGGCCAATCAGTTACGCTTACTCCCACGGACCACCGCTATAGCTCAATCGTCAAGGTTGGAAGAGTCGTGAAAGGGAAACCGCAGACAGTAGGGGAAGTTGATATGCGAGCTAAATTTCCTGACAGATGGGCCGCATGGCTTGGCTGGTAATAAAACATAAAGAGTGAGGAGGAAATATCTTGGAACAAAAACCAAATGGCGTCATCCTCAAACTGAACAATATCGAGGTCATGTATCACGAAGTCATCCTGGTCTTAAAGGGGGTCTCCATTGATGTTCCTCAGGGAGGGATTGTGGCCCTCCTTGGGGCGAATGGAGCAGGGAAATCCACCACCCTGAAATCGATCTCCGGTTTGCTCAAACACGAGGATGGCGAGGTAACCGATGGAAGCATCGAGTTTATGGGAGAAAAGATCCAACATCTCTCCGCTGAGGAGATTTCCAAAAGAGGAATCTTCCAGATCATTGAGGGAAGAAGGGTCTTCGGACATCTCACCGTAGAGGAGAATCTCCGGGTGGGCGCCCACCTCAGGGGAACAGGGTCGGCCACCAAAGAAAGGCTGGAGATGGTCTATCACTACTTTCCAAGGCTGGTGGAGAGGCGCAATGTCCTTGCCGGTTTCATCAGTGGCGGTGAACAGCAGATGACTGTTATCGGCAGAGCTATGATGGCCCGGCCCAAACTGATGCTCCTTGACGAACCCTCCATGGGTCTTGCTCCCCTTCTCATCAAGGAGATCTTCGAAATCATTAAAAAATTAAACCAGGAAGAGAAGATACCGCTCCTTCTGGTGGAACAGAATGTGAAGTTAGCCCTGACGGTGGCGCCTTATGCTTATGTCCTGGAGAACGGCAGGCTCGTGATGCATGACACTTCAGAAAAATTGAAAGAGAACCCCGATATCAGGGACTTCTATTTAGGCCTCTCTGATATCGGTGAGAAAAAAAGTTTCAGGCAGGTAAAGCATTATAAAAGAAGAAAAAGATGGCTCACCTAAACGAAACATTGCAAATTGCAAAATTAACAATGATCAATTAACACTGCTAACTTTGCAATGCTAATTTTGCAATGAAAATTGATTATTAATTCAAAGGAGGTTCATTATGCGAAAGCCATTGTTAATGCTGTTGATAATGATCTTTGGAATATCAGGGGTGATGGGTTGCGCAGGCCTTCGCCCAACGGACGATGCTGGAAAACCTAAGATCACATTGGAGCGAGTTGATCTAAGTCGATTAGGCCCCTGGGTAGAGCTTCCCGCTCCTACCGTAATGGGCTTGGGGTTTGTTTTTAACGTTGATAATCCAAGCAGTTATCCTATTAAACTCGAGAACTTCAAGTTTGCCGTCTTTTTTGAGGCGCCTGGCACTAAAGAATTCATGGTGCTAAGCACCGCAACCGTTTATGATCAAATTTATTTTGCGCCTAAAACGGTTAGCCAGTATCGAGTTGTTGAATTTCTCGACTCTGGCGGGGTCATGAGAGCTTTATTGATCCCTAACAGGCCTGCACTTCAGAGATTAAAATTGGAAGTCAACCCCCTCACGAAAGAATGGTTTACAAAAATGGGCACCGGTGACTTTCCATTTCAGATCAAGGCAGGAGAAGGAATGGCAGTCTTCTCAAGCGAAGGAGTCAAAGGAGGCAAGGAAGACTTCTTCGTCCCCTTTGAAGGAACATTCCCAAAAAAGAAGTAATAAAGCCTAATTGATAATTAGAGTCTGTTTATAAATGCACCTTTTCCGACATGCCGGACCTGAGGAGCCTGCCCCGTACTGGATACGGGGGCATCCAGACGTCGTCCCGACGAAAGTCGGGAACCATCTCAAAGACTGGGTCCCGGTTTCCACCGGGAACCCTGGATTCCGGCTTTCGCCGGAATGACGACCATTTTGGAAACCGTTGGTTTATAAACAGACACTAATTAAGTCCTCACCAAATCCCCCCTTCCCCCATTTCTAAAGGGGGGGAGGGGGGATTATTCGTCTTCATTATATTTAAATGTTTTTTATGTCGATTTATAAATCATTAAAATATTTGTAGCGTCCCGATTTAGTCGGGACGAACTTCGCCCCCAATAAATTGGGGCGCTACAATTTTAGGAGATTTTTCATGCCTAGACCGGATCCAATGGACCGGGTTTCTGGTTTTCTTAAAAAGAATCTCGAAACCCTACCCCACAAAAAGCGCCTCGAATACCTCAATCAAAAACTGAGAGGAATCATACAATACGCATATAAAAATTCTGTTGCTTTCAAAAATAAAATGGAGTCTGTGGGGCTCAAGCCAAAAGACATCCGGACCATCAAAGATTTAGAAAAGATCCCCATCACCAAGAAGGCTGATTTAGTCGAACTCCAGAAAAAGAATCCTCCCTTCGGCGGGTTTGAAGGGGTCCCTGTCTCTGAATTGAAAAGAATCTACGTCTCTCCGGGACCCATTTGCGAACCGGGCGAGATGGAGTATAACGAACTGGGTTGGGCGCAGGGAATGTATGCCGGAGGGTTTCGTCCGGGGGACATCGTCATTAATACCTTCAGCTACCACATGGTCCCCTTTGCCCTGCATATGGTGGATAACTCCCTCCATCGGAATGGCTGCATTGTGATTCCTACCGGCGTTGGAAACACGGAGCAGCAGGTCAATATATTGAAGACCTTTCAGGCTACCGGGTTTTGCGGAACGCCCAGTTTTCTTCTCAACATCGCAGAGAAAGCAGAGGAGATGGGATTCGATCTAAAAAAAGATCTCAACCTCCAGGTCGGTTTTGTGGCTGCGGAAATGCTCCCTGAATCTCTTCGTTCGAAATTGGAAGAAAAATTTGGAATGGTCATCCGCCAAACCTATGGGACGGCGGATATCGGATGCCTGGGTTATGAGTGTCTGGGAAAAAGCGGGATGCACATTCCGGATGACAAAATTATTGAGATTGTTGACCCGGATACGGGCAAACAACTGGGGCCTGGAAAGACCGGAGAGATTGTCGCTACCAGCTTTAATAAGGTTTATCCTTTGATCCGTTTTGGAACAGGAGACCTCTCCATTGTGACCGAAACGCCCTGTCCCTGCGGAAGGACTTCTCCCAGGTTGATCAAGATCCTGGGCAGGGTCGATCAGGTGACCAAGGTCAGGGGACTCTTTGTTCACCCCGGTCAGGCCGAGGAGGTCGCCTCACGATACCCCCAGATTGAAAAATACCAGGTGGTCGTCACACGCAAGGAGCATAAGGATGAGATGATCTTTCGAATCGAACTGAAAGAAGAACCTCCCCCGCCTGAAAAGTTGAAGGAAGAGATAGAAAAGACGATCAGGGATGTGATCAAAGTCAGGGGCGATGTGAAATTTGTCCCGAGGGGAACGATTCCGGAGGGGGCCCGAAAGATCGACGATCAACGCAGTTGGGAGTAGAAAAAGGGAATATTGGAATAATGGTAACACTTTAGTGCTTTGAAAAAACTGATCTAATCCCCTCGGCTTCGAGTCGCAACGACCTTCATCCCCCTTTGTCAAAAGGGGGAAACCTTTCTCCTCCCTTTGGCAAAGGGAGGTTGGGAGGGATTTTACAAGACGATTTCAAACAACTAAATTATTGCATCAATTTTTAGATTGACGTAAATGACCAAGTATGGTAAAAAAGTCTCAAATTAAATAAAAGGAGAGTGCGCTATGAAGATCCACTACGAGGGATTTATGAGGGAAAAGATACGAAGGAATCCGATTACCATCGGCCCGGATGCCAATTTTTTTGAAGCCCGGGCTCTTATCCATGACAAGGGGGTCCGCCACCTTCCCGTGGTTGACAAGAACAATCATCTCATCGGAATCGTCACAGATCGGGATGTCCGGGAAGCCGCTCCCTCTGATGCAACCCTGCTCAGTGTCCAGGAGCTCAACTACCTCCTTGGGAAATTGAAAGTCTCTGCCATCATGACACCCAAAGAAAAACTGATCACGATCACTTCGGAGACCCTGATTGAAGAGGCGGTCAAGCTGATGCGGGACCATAAGATCGGATGCCTCCCCGTCGTGGAAGGCGAAAAACTCTATGGAATCTTTACAGAGACCGATGCTCTCGACCACCTGGTTGATATCTTTGGTTTGAATCAGAAAGGAACCCGGTTAACCATCGCCTTTGAAGATAAACCCGGCTCCATCCTCGGAGCCCTCGAAGTTTTCAAGAAACATAATATCAATATCATCAGCATCGTCACCCCCTCCTTCATCGTCGATGGCAAAAGGATTGCCGCAATCCGGATTCAGACAGAAAATTATCAGGAAGTCAAAAAAGACATAGAGAAGGCAGGGTATGATGTCCTCTCCGTAGGCCATTGGCCCTCAATATAGTGGAATGGTGGAAAGTTGGAATGATGGAATAGACCTTTTGGAATAGTGGAAAGTTGGAATTATGCCTGCCTGCCCCGCCCTCGGTCGGGACCGGGGTCGGCAGACAGGGAATAATGGGAAAAACATCTTTTTTTTATCAAAACCCAATATTGATGAATTCATAAAAAGCCGAAAAACAGGGGAAATGTCATGCTGAACTTGTTTCAGCATCTAACAAAATCAAGCAATTACGAGACCCTGAAACGAGTTCAGGGTGACAGATCGGGACTTTTTACGAGATCATCAATATTCCAGTGTTCCATTCTTCCGATAATTTCCCCGTCATTCCAATATTCCATTATTCCATTTTTTTTGCTATAGACTTAACAGTTTACGTTAAGTGCTTTATCGGCATGGAAATCGATGGGTTAAAATATTATCAGATCGGCGAATTGGCCAATCTGTTAGGCTTGAGCCCACGGACGATCCGGTATTATGAGGAGATCGGCCTCCTCAATTCCGTAAAACGGATCGAGAGGGGAAAACGGGTCTATACGGATAAGGATCTTCAGCGTCTCAAGTTTATCCAGAGGCTCAAGCATCTTGGCCTCGCCCTCTCAGAAATGCATGAACTGGAGGACATCTATCAGATTCACCGGACCAACAGGAAAGTTTTGCCGCGGCTTCTCGAATTACTCGACAACCATGCCGCTCATATTGACGAACGGATCAACATCCTCCTCAAATTAAAAACCGATATTCTCAATTACCAGGGGAAAGTCCGTGAGAAGTTAAGCCTCGAAGACGATACCCGGAAAGGAGAAGAACTTGAAAAGAGAAGTGGTGATTACCAGCGCCGTCAGGACGGCTATCGGTAACTTTCTTGGCGCCATGAGTTCCATTACCGCTACAGAACTTGGAGCGAAGGTCATCGAAGAGGCGGTCAAACGCTCAGATATCCGGAAGGAGGATGTGGATGAGGTGATTATGGGCAATGTCCTTCCCTTCGGGCTCGGACAGAATCCTGCCCGCCAGGCCATGATCAAAGCAGGGATCCCGATGGCTGGAGGAGGTCTCACGATCAATAAGGTCTGCGGCTCCGGTCTGAAAGCGGTCATGTTGGCCGCCCAGGTCATTATGGCAGGAGACGCGGATGTGATCGTTGCGGGCGGAATGGAAAACATGAGCCGTGTCCCTTATTATCTCGATAATGCGAGAACAGGTTATCGGCTCTGGGATGGGAAACTCGTCGATGGAATGGTCCATGACGGACTCTGGGATGTGGTGAACGACTACCATATGGGATTTACTGCTGAGATTCAATCAATAAAGTTTAATATCAGCCGTGAGGAGCAGGACCGATTCGCTCACGAGTCGAATCAAAAGGCGATGAAGGCGATCCGGGAGGGAAGATTTAAAGAGGAGATCCTTCCCATTGCTCTGCCTTCTAAGAAAGGAGAACCAACCCTTTTTGATACGGATGAGGGACCCCGGGACACAGACCTTCAGGCTCTGACCCGCTTAAAATCTGTTTTTAAAGAGGGCGGTGTCGTCACCGCAGCGAATTCCTCCAAGATCAGCGACGGCGCAAGCGCTCTTGTGCTCATGTCCCACGAGAAGGCAAAGGCTCTGGGGGTCAAGCCCATGGCAAAGGTGGGTCCACAGGCCGCTGCCGGTGTGGAACTGGAGGATGTGCTGGTGGCTCCCATTCAATCGATTCCGAAAGCCCTTAAAAAGGCGGATCTCACACTCAAAGAAATCGACCTCTTTGAGATCAATGAAGCTTTTTCAGCCACAACTCTGGCCGTCATCAAAGCATTAGGAATTGATAGAGAGAGGGTCAATATAAAGGGCGGCGCTGTCGCCCTGGGACATCCCATTGGCGCCAGCGGGGCAAGAGTTCTGACGACAATGCTCTATGCGATGAAAGAAAGCGGCGCAAAGAGGGGAATGGCCTCCCTCTGTCTGGGAGGAGCGGAAGCCGTCAGTTTGATTGTAGAGAGAATTGAGTAATCCAGATTCCCCCTCACCCTAACCCTCTCCCGCCGGGGGAGAGGGAAATGTTCTTAGTTCTCTCCCCCTTGACGGGGGAGGGTTGGGGTGGGGGTGAGTAAGTATTTTAGGAGGGACTCATGGAAATCAAAACGATCGGCGTGGTGGGAGCCGGGCAGATGGGAAATGGAATTGCCCAGGTGGCTGCCCAATCCGGGCTTCAGGTGGTGATGAGCGATATTTCGGAACCATTTGTCCAGAAAGGGTTGACGGCCATCTTAAAGAATCTGGACCGGATAGTGGAGAAAGGAAAGATTTCTTCTCAGAAGAAGGATGAAATCATGGGAAGGATCAGGGGAACGGTTCAGGTGAAGGAGATGGCAGAGACCGATTTTGTGGTGGAAGCCGCCACGGAGAACGAAACCCTCAAATTAAACATCTTCAAAGAACTGGACCAGATCTGCCGGAATGAGGTCATCCTCTCGAGCAATACCTCTTCCATCTCCATCACCAAAATCGCTTCGGCGACCCGGAGACCTTCCCTGGTCATCGGAATGCATTTCATGAATCCTGTTCCTGTGATGCAACTGGTGGAGATTATCCGCGGTCTTCAGACCTCTCAGGACACGTTTGACGCGGTGAAAACCCTTTCCGAGTCAATGGGAAAAACCCCCGTAGAAGCCAGTGATTTCCCGGGCTTTATCTCAAACCGGATTTTAATGCCGATGATCAATGAAGCCATCTTCGCCCTCTTCGAGGGGGTGGGAACACCCGAGGCCATTGACACGGTGATGAAGTTGGGAATGAATCATCCGATGGGACCACTGGCCCTCGCTGACCTCATCGGTCTCGATACCTGTCTGGCCATTATGGAGGTGCTCTACAAAGGTTTTGGAGATTCAAAATATCGCCCCTGCCCTCTTCTTAAGAAATATGTAGATGCAGGCTACCTCGGAAGAAAAACAGGCAGAGGATTCTATAATTACAGTTCGTAGTTCGAAGTTCAGAGTTCGGAGTATTTGGTTTTCAACTCCGAACTCCGAACTAATCACTCCGAACTTTCTTTGAAGGCAGATGGATTTCAAACTCACACCGGAACAAGAGATGATACGGGATATGGTGAGGGACTTTACGGAGAAGAGCATCAAGCCCGTAGCCGCCCTACATGACGAGGAGAAACATTTCCCCTATCAGAACATCAAGAGAATGGCCGATTTGGGCCTGATGGGGATGAACATTCCCATCCAATATGGGGGATCAGAGGTCGGGGTGATCGCCTATAGCCTTGCCGTCACAGAGATTGCAAAAGGATGCGCCTCCCATGCTGTCACCGCTTCCGTCACCAATATGGTCGCAGAGGTTATTTGCGAATTCGGTCAGGATGAAATAAAAAGAAAACACCTCCCTAAATTATGTAATGGAGAATATCCAGCAGGTTCTTTTGCTCTTACCGAACCTCATGCCGGCTCCGATGCGGCCAATATCCGGACCTCTGCTGTGTGCCGCAACGACACTTACACCCTCAGCGGAACCAAGTCGTTGATTACCAGTGGAGAGGTTTCAGGCGTAACGGTTGTCTGGGCCGTGACCGAGCGCAATTCAAAAAAAGGAAAGGGGATCTCCGCCTTTGTGGTTGAAAAGGGAACGCCCGGCTTTAAAGTGGGAAAGGCTGAAGAAAAGATGGGCCACCGGGCTTCACTGCTCAATGAGCTGATTTTTGAAGACTGCGTTATCCCGGCCAACTGCCTCCTGGGAAAAGAAGGCGAAGGGTTCAAGATTGCCATGATGGAGCTCGATGGCGGGCGAATCGGCATTGGATCTCTATCGGTCGGCGTGGGGTTTGCCGCAATCGATTTCGCCACGCAATATGTTAAGGAGAGGGAGGCTTTCGGAAAACCTCTTTCAATCTTTGAGGCCATCCAATGGATGATTGCTGATTCCTATACCGGCCTGGAGGCGGCTCAGCTCCTTGTCCTCCGCGCGGCTTACCTGAAAGAAAATAGACTCCCTTTTACAAAAGAGGCTTCAATGGCAAAACTTTTCGCCACAGAAACCGCACGGAATGTAGCCATTCGCGCCATTCAGATGCTCGGCGGTTACGGATATACCAAAGATTACCCCGTTGAACGTTACCTCAGGGATATCATCGGAACAACCCTCTATGAAGGGACCTCCGAGATTCAGCGAATCGTCATCTCAAGGGAGATACTTCAAGGCTAACCAAAAATATTTAAAATTTCCCCAGTATCTCCCCTCCCCCTTCGACGGGGGAGGGTCAGGGTGGGGGTGGACAAAAGGAATTTG
>JAGXSW010000170.1 GCA_018333715.1 Syntrophaceae bacterium
AAACATTCAAAGGAAGAATTGAATATTAGATTTGAGGATGCTTTAACATTAGCAGATAATGATATTGATGATAATTGGGAAGTTCACAAATATAATTTTTTAGGAGGAGGTCTCCTATGAACATTATGGAAAGAAAAAATAATGAATTAATCAAGGAGTTTAATGCATATATTCGTGAGCATCCTGAATTTGCAAATAATATTCCAGATAATGCAATTGTGATTATGCAATTAGAGGGAGACGAGGAGTTTAATAAGTGGAGTCTTAATTTGGCTAAAAGCCATACAGAAAAGGAGCATCCAGTTATATTTGTTAAAATAAAAAAAATAAGACCAATAAGTTCACGAATAGAAGACTTAGAGCTTCAACCTCAAGGAGGCTACTGAAGAAGTTTACCCCGTTAGAAATTTTTCATTATTAACCAAGAGTTCCCTTTGGTAACCTACTTCTAACGGGGCAAGCAGCGGGGAGGATGGTTGTTACTTATTCAGTGAACACGGGGTTTAATGCCCCGCGTGAGCCTTCCCGTTAGAAAGTAGAAGACTTTCTAACGGGGTTAACTCAATTGTTTTTCCAAAGTGATTGCTCCTAAATAACTGGTATTTGGCTATGGGACATCATGATAAAAGATGAAAAATTTGATCTTATCCTGCTTCTTCTTCTATCCATTCTTTTAAGCGCATACCTTTTCTTCCGAACCTATGTCATCTCCTTAGATGGGGCATTCCAGTATATTCCTATTGCGAAGGACATTGTGTCGGGTTTTTACGGGAAAGCCTTCGGTCATAACCAGCAACCTCTCTACTCCCTCTTCGTTTCGGTCGTTTCTCGATGGGTGCATGATTTTGAGACGGCAGGGAAATTGGTCTCCTCCTTTTTCGGGATACTCATTATCTTTCCGGTCTATTTCCTGGGAAAGCGAATATTGGGCGAGAAAATTGCCCTCCTTTCTTCTCTCCTATTGGCTATTCACCCGTATATCCGCAGATTTTCGGCAGATGTCCTTAAAGAGTCTACCTA
The DNA here is from genome assembly GCA_018333715.1 of Syntrophaceae bacterium. Lineage (GTDB taxonomy): Bacteria > Desulfobacterota > BSN033 > BSN033 > UBA1163 > RBG-16-49-23. The sequence continues at coordinate 1,021 of JAGXSW010000170.1, forward strand.
CCTCTTCTTTCTTGCTACCGCTATTTGGTTTGCCTGGAAGACGATTCAGGGTGAGAAGAAATATCCCTATCTTTTTATTCCGATTCTCTCGGTCCTCGCCTATCTGGTCAGACCGGATGGGGTGGAAATCCTTATCGTTGTTTTCCTTTACATCCTCTTCTTTAAAAGATTTAATACACCAAGGGACAGATGGAAAGTTATTTTTCTTCTGGCCTTATCCTCGTTCATCCTTTTCCTCCCCTACCTCATCCACTTAAGGGAGACAACAGGCGTTTGGACGCTGAGCAGAGCCAAAACCATTGATTGGTTCTTGGGTCTGAGAGAGTTCAGCCATGAGGTTCCCTGGACTCAAAAGATTCTATTTAGCGTTAAAGAATTGAACTCGGAGATTCTATCTGTTTATCATCCTTTGTATATTTTTTTACTGCTTGTTGGTTTCTTTAAGCGAATATTTTCCCGTTTTGAAAATGGTGAGAAATATCTGCTCTCCTTTTTCATTTTGCATTACGGGGTTTTATTTTTGCTCGTTCTCAATCTCACGGAATGGAGTGGGGAGGGAACCGTTAAGGCAGTGAACTTCAGCGGGAGGCATGTGTTGCCTTTATTGCTATTTTCTGTTTATTGGGTTGGGGAAGGCGTCGTGGTTTTGTATGGCTGGGTCTACAAAATAATGGAAACTAATCGATTACTTCACCCAGTGGAATCAAAAAGGAGATCTGTGGTTGTTTGGGGAACCCTGTTCATCCTGATATTGGCCGTCATTCTCCCCAAGACCTTAAAGCCCCAAAGATATGAGCGTATAACCGAAAGAAAAGCGGGAATATGGATAAAGGCCCAATCTGGAAAAGGGGCGACCATTTTTACAACCCTGCCTCGCGTGGCCTTCTATGCGGAGGGCGTTTGTGAATATATTGACTTCAATAAGGATAAAATAGATAAGGTAAAATCCTTAATGACAGAAAAAGGGGGGATCTATTTAACCATTCGGGAAAGAGAATGGCGCGGTTTTCCAGAAATAAGGGAGATTCTTAAAAAGGATTTTACCGAACTCAGTAGATTTGAAGGAAAAGGGATGGAAAGGGTCATTGTTTACAGGAGGGGTTCGGAAATCCCGTAGTCGGAAGCGATCTGATCAGGAGTTTGCCTTGCCTTAAAAATGCCTGCCGGGGATTTTTCGTAATCTTCATCAACCAGATCTCCTGCGTGATGAGCCTGGCCGCATTAAGGAGGCAGGTCTCCGGTTTTTTCGCCTCCCTATGAGGTCGCATCGGCGTCATAGGGATTATTGACCAGCTCCCGGATGAGCTCAATGCTCTCCGAATAGAGCCTCTCGGGGAAGCATTTCTCCTCCCTTTGGCAAAGGGAGGCGGCCTGCCTGCGCGAAGCCGCTTCGGCGAAGGCAGGGAGGGATTTTATGAAGCCTTTTTCAAAGCGCTAAATTATTACAATTTTTCATGTTCTTTCAGGCTCTCCTCGATATGCCTGTCCAGCTTCTCAATAATCATATAGATACCTTTGATGATCGTATCAAACTTTTCCTTAAATCTTTTTAACCTTCCTGTCAACTCCGAAATCTCATCTTGTGTTCATCCAACAAAAAAAGGGGGAGGCCAATCACCTAACCCCTTGATATTCTTTGGTGGTCCCAACGGGGTTCGAACCCGTGTTCCCGACGTGAGAGGCCGGTGTCCTGGGCCACTAGACGATGGGACCTTATAAAAATCAGTTAGCAATGATCAATTAGCAATTCTCCATAAAATTCAAACTGATCACTTCTTAAAACAACTTCCTTGATATCGAGTTCAAATTAACCTACACCCCTTCAAAAATCAAGCACAAAATATCGAAAAACATTAGCAATCAAATTGAAACCGGTCCAATTTTTTCGTATAATGACATTAAAGGCAAATCCCCATGATCCCCATTCGAGATGCGATTCGCTCAAAAACGTTTCCAATCGTCAATCTTCTCATCATTGTCCTCAATGCCCTCGTCTTCCTCTGGCAATTTTCCCTGGGCCCCCATCTGAAGGAGGCTTTCCTCCTCTATGGAATTGTCCCAATCCGGTATTCGGATCCCGGCCTCTCCGTTCAATTTACAGCCTTCGAACAAGTCTTCCCCTTCGTCGCCTCGATGTTTCTGCACGGCGGTTTCTTTCACATCCTCGGCAATATGTGGTTCCTCTATATCTTTGGGGATAACATTGAAGACAGGCTCGGTCATATTCGCTATTTGATCTTCTACCTCCTCTGTGGAATCGCAGCCGGGGTTATCCACCTTTACACAAACTGGGACTCCAGAATCCCCACCATTGGAGCGAGCGGAGCCATCTCAGGGATCATGGGAGCCTATCTCATCCTCTATCCCCGTTCCAGGATATTAACGCTCATACCGATCTTCTTCTTTATCCAGTTCGTTCAAATTCCCGCCTTCATCTTTCTTGGCTACTGGTTTCTCATTCAACTATTCTCTGCAAGCCTCACGCCCAAAAATGTCGGGGGCATTGCTTTCTGGGCCCATATCGGTGGTTTTGTCGCCGGCCTCGTCTTCATTAAGATATTTGACCTTCTTCCCAGAATGGGCATGGGTCAGCGACTCCGCCATTATACCGATAGGAAGGCCACGCCTCGCCTTCAAACCATCTCTCCTCAACCCTCTCCGGAAGAACTGGATCTCCATGGAGAGATCATCATCACACCAAAGGAAGCCGCTCGGGGAACCAGAAAGTTGATCGCCATCCCTCAGGGATTGAAGAAGAGGAATATATGGGTAACGATTCCGCCAGGGGTTCGGGAAGGAACACGATTGCGTCTGAAGGGCTTGGGCCGGGCAGACAGGGATGGCCATCGGGGAGATCTCTTCCTCGAAGTCCGGTTCCTGCAATAGGATATTTCCCTTCCCCCCTATGCATTTATGTTCCTTGAAAGATATATTGAAAATATTCGCGGAACTGGTTAATTTATGGCAGTTTTCTCGCCGGACATTGAATTCACCACGAAGCTTTTAATGACGGCGAGCCAATATGCGAAGACAAAGGGAGGAAATCAATGAAGAAGCCAGCAACGACCGTGCAATTGAAAAGAGAGGGAAGACCGATCCTGACCGAATTTGAATCTAAAAAATTCCTTAAAAAGATGGGAATACCCGTGGTGGAAACCAGACTGGCCATAACTCAAAAAGAAGCCGTCCTGTTGAGCCGGAAAATAGGCTTTCCCGTTGCCCTCAAAATATCTTCCCCTGAGATCACTCACAAAACCGATTCCGGCGGCGTGAGGTTATCTCTCAATAATATGAAAGAGGTGAAATCGGCTTATCACGAAATCACAGAAGGCGTTCTAAAACAATATCCCAATGCCTCCATCCAGGGTGTATCCGTGCAAAAAATGGCGAAGCCTGGGACGGAGGTGATTGTGGGCGCGAGCAAAGATCCCCAATTCGGGCCGGTCATCATGTTTGGTCTGGGGGGTATTTTTGTTGAGGTCCTCAAGGATGTCTCTTTCAGGATTATCCCGCTGAGTCGGAAAGACGCCCTGGAGATGATCGAAGAGATAAAAGGATATCCGTTGCTGCAGGGTTACCGGGGCAAGGAATCGGTTGATATTCCGGCTTTAACAGAGATCATTCTAAAAATATCCGGGGTGATGGAGGAAAACCCGGAGATCAAAGAGCTCGAACTCAACCCCATCATCGCTTACAAAAAAGGAGCCCTTGCGATTGATGCCAGGATCATTCTTGAAAGCGAGGGAGATCTCACAACAACTTCCTGAACTCCCCTGAAATGGGAACACGCTTGCCTGTCTTTGAATCATAGAAGAAGATGATCTGATATCCCTGGGCGATGAGTTGACCGGTCGTTTTGTTGATGAACCGGTAATCCAACTTCGCATACCCCTTCTCCACATGATGGTCTCCTACCGCCACGCGAATTTCGATTCGGTCGTTCAGATAGGCCGGACTCATAAATCGCAAATTGGTCTCGCCCACCAGAAACCAAGGAGAGGGGGCCTCGCTCATATCCAGATGATCGACCATCATCCGCTCTCTTGCCGTGCAGGCCCAATGGATGTAACTTCCGTCATAAGCAATTCCTGAAGTCGTCGTATCGATTGGCGTCACCACATGTTCATAAACATATTCAACAGCCATCTTCGCTACCTCCTTTCTTCGGTCTCTTAAACAAAAACCCCCATTCATTTCTAAGAAAAAGGGGAGGCCATTCTGTTCCAAGCCATACATTCAACCTATGGATTAAAGATCGGGAGAATTTCCACCATAATTTATAATGTACTGAAAAGGAGACGGGTTGTCAATAAAAATTGCCTGACCATGGAGGAAAAGGATTTGCGGGCAAATGATCCGGTTTAAAACACTCAGAGATTTTCCATCCTTCCTCTCACCACGTGCTTGAACGCATCGACCACTACGGGATCGAACTGCTTGCCTGTATTTTTAATGATCTCTTCCATCGCCTCCCAGGGGGGCGCTCCTTTGCGATAAGGGCGGTCGCTGGTCATCGCATCAAAGGCATCGGCCACTGCAATAATGCGGGCGCCTAAAGGAACTGAGGTTAGCTCCCTCTCCGGTTCCCCGACAGTCTCCGCAAAATACTTGTGATGTGAAACAACAATGGGAACGACCTCTTTGAGGACCGAGCCCACGGAAGTGAGGAGGTATGCGCCCTTTACCGTATGCTCATCAACAAGGTCCCGTTCCTCCGTTGTCAATTGGGCTGCTTTGCGAAGGATATCGCCGCTGATTTCAACCTTTCCGATATCATGAAGCAAACCCGCCACACGAACATTTTCCACATCTGTCCGTGGCAACTCCATCGCTATCCCGATCTCCATGGCCAATTCCGAGACCCGGACCGAATGGCCTTTGGTATAACGATCCGTGGATTCGAGATATTTGGAGAGAATTTCCAGGATTCCGATGTAAGCATTTTTTAAGTCTTTCATGCGGCGTTCGTTCTGTTCATAAAGCGTCCCCACCGCAACGCTCGACAGAATAAGAAACCCGCCCCATGATAAAATCTGCGCAACACTTTTGAAAAGATCCTGTTTCCCAAAAAACCCGTTCGGGAAAATCAATGCGGAGACGGCAACCATAAGAATGGAGAAGACGGCGGTGAGGACGCCTAACCGTCGTCCCAGGAAATACCCTGAAGCGAGAACCGGGAGGTAGTAGAAATTGAGCACGATCGATTTCTCTTCAATCAGGTAGGTCCCGGCAAGGGCTGCCATTAGGATAATGACGATGAGAATCTTCTCAAAGTGCTTTAAGATGAACTCTTTGGCTCGTTCCATATTCCCCCCCCATGGTCGTATTCCACCAAATTCTTAGATATTTTAGTAATCATATCAAAAAACGCATTTGTTATCAATTAAAATAAATAAAAAAACCGTTTTAGGAAAAAATCGAATTTTGTTGTAAAATAGGTAAAACCCTGGAAGGAAGAAAGGGACCTCTCAATTTCAGAAAAGGGGAAGGAATGGAATCTATGGCTCAAGCCCATTTCTCATCTTCATCGGATTTTGTAAGGGAGATCATCGAAGAACATATGAAAACCAATAGGTTCCAGGGCCGTGTGGCGACACGTTTTCCGCCTGAACCGAATGGCTACCTCCATATCGGACATGCCAAGTCGGTCTGCCTCAATTTCGGCATCGCCGCCCAGTATGGAGGGACCTGTAACTTGCGCATGGATGATACGGACCCCAGCGGCGAATCCCTTGAATATGTTGAATCGATCATCAACGACGTCCGCTGGCTGGGCTTCGACTGGGAAGATCGTCTTTTCTATGCCTCCGACTACTTTGAGCAACTCTATCAATGTGCGGTCCGGCTGATTAAAAACGGCAATGCTTATGTCTGTAGCCTGAGCGCCGATGAGATCAGGGAGCGCCGCGGCACCTTGACCGAGCCGGGCAAAGAGAGCCCTTACCGGAACCGCTCCAACGAAGAAAATTTACACTTATTTGAACGCATGCGGGCAGGGGAATTCGAGGACGGAACCCATGTCCTCCGGGCCAAAATCGATATGGCCTCCCCAAACATCACCATGCGAGATCCGGTTCTCTACCGCATCAAGCGAGCAACTCACTACCGGACAGGAGGGCAATGGCGCATTTACCCGATGTACGACTTCGCCCACTGCCTTTCGGATTCCATCGAAAAGATCACCCATTCGATCTGCACACTGGAGTTTGAAAATAACCGCCCCTTATATGATTGGATTCTGGACCAATTGAAGTTGGATTCTCACCCCCGGCAAATCGAATTCGCCAGGCTCAACCTCAGCTACACGGTTCTCAGCAAACGGAGGCTGATCGAATTGGTGGGGAAAGGGAGCGTGACGGGCTGGGATGATCCGCGAATGCCCACCATCGCGGGGATGAGAAGACGGGGCTACACTCCGGATGCGATCCGCAATTTCTGCGATCGGATCGGTGTGGCTAAAAATGACAGCCTCATCGATATGGCTCTCCTCGAGCATTGTGTTCGTGAAGATTTGAATGAACGGGCGCCGCGAGTCCTGGGGGTGCTACGGCCCCTCCGCCTGGTGATTGACAACTATCCCGAAGATCAGGTGGAAGAGTTTGAATGTTTCAATCACCCTCAGAACTCTGCAATGGGTTCACGAAAGGTCCCCTTCTCCAGGGTGTTGTACATCGAACAGGACGATTTCCAGGAAAACCCACAGAGGAAGTTTAATCGTCTTGGCCCGGGGCGTGAAGTGCGCCTCCGATACTCCTATATCATAAAATACGCGAGCATGGTGAAGGATGAGCAAACCGGTGAAATAACTGAGGTGCACTGCACCTATGATCCGGAGACGCGAAATGCCCCTCCCCCGGATGGACGAAAGGTAGAAGGAGTCATCCACTGGGTATCGGCAGAACATTCTATTTCTGCCGAGGCACGATTATATGATCGTCTCTTCCAGGTTGCCAATCCACTGGGCGAAGAGGGTGATTTTACGAAATACCTGAACCCGAAATCGTTAGAAAGGATTGATTCATGCCGATTGGAGCCGAGCCTGAAAGGCGCGGCGCCGGGAAGCCGATACCAGTTCGAAAGGCTCGGCTATTTCTGTGTGGATCCCATAGATTCATCTCCTGGAGGACTTGTGTTAAATAGGATTGTCACACTTCGCGACTCCTGGACTAAAGTGGCTAGCCGCGAAAATAAATAGCCGATATGATGTGCGGTGTCGGGCAACGGAAATACGGTATTTCCCGTCAACGTTCCTGTTGTCAGGCTAATAATGTTTTTAAATCTTTCAGGATCTCCTGGACCGGAACAATCTCAATTTTGCCCTCATACATTCTCCGATTCCCCATGTAAACGAAATACGCCTTTGCCATAGGATAATCCGCCAAGAATGATTTCAATCCCCTCAGCATGTTTGATGTTATTCTGGATGTTCTTTTTATTTCAAAAGAGAGCAACCCTTTAGGGCCATACAGGACAAAGTCCACTTCTCTGCCGTTGGAAGTACGCCAGTAAAAAATCTTATACCTAAAATCCATGGCATCATTAAGGGCAGTAAGCTCCTGAAGGAAGAGTGTTTCCAGAGCGATTCCATCCACCTCTTCCGGTGCATCGAGTGGACCCATGGGTCTCAAAACCCTATAGACTCCGACATCAAAAAAATAAAATTTGGGATGCACTGCAAGGCGTCTTTTTGCCTTCTTGGAAAAAATGGGTATCCGGTAGCCGATCATAAGATCCTCAAGGATCGAAAAATAACTCTCAACGACCTTTCTCTCGACATGACATTCCCGCGCCACAGAAGAGATGCTCAAAACAGACCCCTGCGAAAAACTCGCCGCCTCCAGGAATCGAGCAAATGCCGACAGGTTTCTTGTAAGTCCTTCCTGACGGATCTCTTCCTCGATGTAGGTCTTCACATAGGCCTCAAGATATTTTTTCGGATCGGCTTCCGCGTAGACGCTGGGTAATTGACCATACTTAAGGGAATGCTCCAACCGAAAATCCCCTTCCAATTCAATGACCGATAAAGGATGCATAGAAAGCGCTAATGCCCGACCGGCCAGAAGATTTGGTCCTTTTCTTTTCAGTTTCCGGGGGCTGGACCCGGTGAGAATAAAATGATATTTCTTGGTCTCAATTAAACGGTGGACCTCATGCAAAAGGTCGGGGATGCGCTGAATTTCATCAATAATGATCCAGTCTTTGAAATCAGGAGGGATAAAATTCGACAACCGTTGCGGATTCGCTGTTAAATCATTAAACAGCTCAGCTTCTAATAAATCGATATAGACAGCCTTTGGAAAGGCCGACCTAACCCACGTGGTCTTACCGGTTCCCCGGGGACCGAACAAAAAGAAACTTTTGGCCCTGGGCGGGCTGAGCAATCTGGAATACATGATTCCATTTTACATAGAAATATGGAGTTGTCAAGTATATTTCTATAGGTCTAAATACCGGAAAAGTTCCCCCGCTTTACATAAGCCATCGTCTGATTCTTGTAATAAAAAGCGGGTTTAGCGCATGGAAGCTAAACCCGCTTTTTTTCTATGGCTGGGGGATAGGGATTTGAACCCCAATTCACGGAGTCAGAGTCCGTTGTCCTACCATTGAACGATCCCCCATTTTTAGTTCGGAGTTCGCCTGCCTGCACGAAGCCCGCCTCCAGAAGCCTTGCGGAGGGCAGGCGTTTCGGCGAAGGCAGGGATTGCGGATTTCGGAATTATTTAGTATCTGTTTATAAATTGCCACCTCAATCAGAATCGTCATTCCGGCGAAAGCCGGAATCCAGTTCTTTCAAGACCTTCTGGATGCCGGATCAAGTCCGGCATGACGGAAAAAGACATTTATAAACAGACTCTATTTAAAAATATATCATTAAAAGACAAATTGATCAATCGTGAATAATTTTACTCTTTAACAAATTCAAAAGGTTGTCCATGGGGAGTTCTTCCTGGGATTTGTCCTCCATATTTCTCAGAACCACCCTGCCCTTCTTTAATTCTTCCTCGCCCAGAATGAGGACATATCGAGCTTTCAATTTGTCCGCCCGCCTCATCTGGCTCTTCAGGCTTTTTCCCTCGTAGTCAAATTCAGCCCGGATTCCTTCGATGTGGAGCTGATTAGCCAGCCGGTAGGCCTCCTTATGAGTCTCCTTGCCTGGTGCGGCGATGAAGAGATCGGGATGCCGGATAAACTCCTTATCTTTTGGCAGCAGGGAAATGAGTCTCTCCATACCGATGGCAAACCCGATTCCCGGAACATCAAGCCCCCCGATCTCTTGGAAGAGGTTGTCGTACCGCCCTCCGCCGGTGACGGCGTTCTGGGAGCCGAGGTCATAGGAGACGACCTCAAAAGCGGTCCGGGTGTAATAATCCAGTCCCCTGACCATCCTGGGGTTTAGAATGTAGTCGAGGTCTGCCATTCCGAGATATTCCTTAACTCTGTTGAAATGGACATCGCATTCATCACAAATGAAGTCAATCACTTTCGGCGCGTCTGCTATCGCCTCCTGGCAGGTCTGGACTTTGCAGTCGAAGATCCTGAGGGGGTTGGCCTGAAGCCTTCTCCGGCAATCTTCGCACAGTTGAAATGATTTTTCCGTCAAATAGGCTTTCAAACCGTCCCGATACCGGGGCCGACAATCACGACAGCCCAGGGAATTAATCTGAAGCTCAAGCTTTTCGAGTCCCACCCTTTTCAGAAAATGGATGAGCATGAGGATGACTTCAGCATCGACCACTGGATTTCCCACGCCGAAGACCTCAGCATCGATCTGATAAAACTGGCGGTAGCGGCCCTTTTGCGGCCTCTCGTAGCGGAACATCGGGCCGATGCAATAAAGTTTTGCCACAGGGTCGAAAGAGTAGAGCTGATGTTCGAGATAGGCTCGAGCCATGGAGGCAGTGGCTTCAGGGCGAAGGGTTAAGAAATTGCCGCTCTTATCGGCAAAGGTATACATCTCCTTCTCAACAATGTCAGTAGCCTCGCCGATGCCTCGGGAGAAAAGCTCTGTCCGTTCGGCGATAGGGATGCGAATCTCTGAAAAACCAAATCCTTCAAATACCTCCCGGGCCGTCTTTTCAACAAACTGCCACTTCCCGATCTCATCAGGAAGGATGTCATTAAAACCACGAATGGCTTTGATCTCCATGCTTAAATCTCCCCTTAGTCGAATAAATTTATCCTATTGAGAACTAAAAGTCAAAATTGAAGCCACCCCCACCTTCATCCTCCCCCGTCGAGGGGGAGGAAACGATGAGTCGTTCAAAATCGAAATAGTCAACTCGAAACGGTTGATTGTTGGGGAAAAATAAGATAATTATTAATCATTATCGTATGATGTGAATGGAAGCGAATTTAAACCATCCAAATAATTCGATACCATTCGAGTTATTCGTTTAATATTTGGAGGAATTTATGAAGATCAATCCGCAGATCTACAGAGAATACGATATCCGGGGAGTGGTCGATAAGGACCTGACACCTCAGATCGTCCGGAGGCTGGGCAAAGGATTTGGAACTCATATGGCCCGGCTTGGCAAAAAATCGCTCGTTGTCGGAAGGGACGGAAGGCTTAGCTCAAAAAACTTCAGTGAAGCGCTGATCGAGGGCTTAATATCAACCGGATGCGATGTGGTGAATATCGGGATCTGTCCCACGCCGGTCTACTACTTCTCCCTCTTCCATCTGAATAAGGACGGAGGGATCATGGTGACAGGCAGCCATAACCCGCCTGAGTTCAACGGCTTCAAGGTCTCTGTGGGGAAAAGCACCATCTTTGGAGAAGAGATACAGAATCTGGGTCGACTGGTTCAGAAGGGTGACTTCGCCACCGGCAGGGGAAATCTTTCAGAAACCGGGGTCATCCTGCCCTATCAGGATTATATTAAGAAGAACATCCGCTTTGAAAAGAAGTTGAAGGTCGTCATCGACGCAGGGAATGGAACCGGCGGAGTGGTGGCCGGGCCGATTCTCAGGGACCTGGGGGGCGAGGTGGAAGAACTCTATTGCGAGATCGATGGCCGGTTTCCAAACCATTTCCCTGATCCCACCGTCCCTGAAAATTTAAAATATCTTATCGAACGGGTATTAAAAACCCGGGCGGATGTCGGGATCGGTTATGACGGCGATGCGGATCGGATCGGCGTTGTTGATGAGAAGGGGAATATCATCTGGGGCGACCAACTGATGATTCTTTTTGCCAGGGAGATACTGAGAAATCAAAAAGGGGCGACTTTCGTTGCCGAGGTCAAATGCTCCCAGAATCTGTTTACCGACATTGAAAAACATGGCGGAAAGGCCATCATGTGGAGAACAGGCCATTCCCTCATCAAAGAGAAGATGAAGGAAGAAAAGGCCGTTCTGGGAGGGGAGATGAGCGGTCACATCTTTTTTGCCGACCGGTATCTTGGATATGATGATGCCATCTATGCATCATGCAGGCTTCTCGAACTCCTTTCAAAAACGGAGAGGAAGCTGTCCCAGCTTCTCGAGGATGTTCCGAAAACCTTCATCACTCCGGAGATTCGGGTCGATTGCCCGGACGAGATCAAATTTAAGGTGGTGGAAAAGGTGAAGGAAGAACTGAGAAAGGACCACCCGATCATCGATGTTGATGGGGTGAGGGCTCAGTTCGGAGATGGCTGGGGGCTGGTAAGGGCTTCCAATACCCAACCGGTTCTGGTGCTTCGGTTTGAAGCCCTGAGTGAAAAACGGCTCCAGGAAATCAAAAAACTGGTGGAAGATAAGGTTCATACTGCTGTTTCTATTCTCCAACGCCAATAGTCTATTCCCCTCCCCCTTGGATGGGGGAGGGTGAGGGTGGGGGTGAATACGGCTCGATTCCCCCTCCCCTTAATCCCCTCCCGCCAAGGGAGGGGAGATTCTTGCGGAGATCTATATTAGTCTCATTCAAGCCATCTTTCTCGGTATTGTTCAGGGGCTGACCGAATTTCTGCCTGTCAGCAGTTCCGGCCATCTTGTCTTCTTCCAATCCTTCTTCGGCCTGAAAGAGCCGCAACTCTTCTTCAATGTGATGCTCCACTTCGGAACCCTCCTGGCTGTCCTGGTCTATTTCCGGACCGACCTATGGGAAATGATCCGGTGCGTCGGGCTGAGATTGAAAGGAAAAAGAGAAGGCGAGAAAGAGGTAAAGCTCTTTCTCTGGATCATCCTTGCCACCCTTCCTACAGGTCTCATGGGAATTCTCTTTAAAGATTGGTTCGAATCTCTCTTCTCCAAACCCAAAACCGTAGGAATCATGCTTCTCGTTACAGGCTTGATTCTCTGGTTGACCCGGTGGAACGGAAAACAGGAGAAAACGATAAAAGAGATGAGATGGTTTGACGCCCTTCTCATCGGAGTGGCTCAAGGGATCGCCATCATTCCCGGAATTTCCAGGTCCGGCGCAACCATCTCCGTGGGGCTTTTTTGCGGCCTGAACCGGGAGCTGGCGGGAAGATTCTCCTTTCTTCTTTCTATTCCTGCGATCCTGGGGGCCACGCTTCTCGAGATTCATAATCTCGACTCCTTGGCAAAACTCGATACGGCCATGATTGGAGCGGCTGTGGCTTTTGTTACGGGAATATTGTCCTTGACGTTACTGATGAAAATTATTAGAATGGGGAAAATCTCCAATTTCGCCTATTACTGCTGGCCAATTGGAGCAATTATGATTATCTTAACATAAAGGAGGATGACTTATGAGAATTAAAGATGTCATGACAAAGAACCCGGTGACTGTGGACAGTGAAACATTCGTTCTCGATGCCCGGAAAATCATGAAGGAGAATAACATCCGAAGGCTTCCTGTGGTGGACAAAGGGAAACTGGCGGGCATCGTCACCCTGCACGACCTCCTCGAAGCTTCGCCCTCGCCTGCCACCTCACTGAGCGTCTATGAATTGAATTACCTTCTCTCAAAAATGAAAGTCAAGGAGATCATGAAAAAGAATCCGGTTACCCTTAGCCCGGATACTCCTTTTGAGGAGGCATTAAGGGTCGGGCAGGAGAAGAAGATCGGCTCCTTCCCTATTGTGGATAAAGGGAGATTGGTTGGCATTGCCACCGAATCTGACATTGTGCAGATCCTAACCCGCACCTTGGGCCTAAGAGCGGAAGGATCGAGAATAACCATTGAGGGATTGGGGGAAAATCTGTTCGATCTTGAAAAGATGATCTCGATCGTCAATCAGCACGAAACCATCATCCTCAGCATGTTGTCTTTATCCAGACCGGAAAAGAACGATTGGTTGGTCATGCTTCGTCTGAAAACAAAGAGGCCTGAGCCGATTGTGAAGGACTTCAAAAAAGCGGGCTTTAACGTTACTTATATGGCTTAAGGCGCTTGACCGGAGTGAAAAAAAGCATAGAGCTTGCCGGCCAATGAAGGGGTTATCTTGGGCGCCTGGGTTAACTCCTCTACATTGGCCTTTTTTATTCTCTCCAAACTTCCGAAGTGGTTCAATAACGCCTTTTCCCTGTCCCTCCCAATGCCTCGTATTTCTCCCAACGCAGACCTGATCATCCCCTTCTTTCTCAGCTTTTTATGATAGGCGATGGCAAAGCGGTGGGCTTCGTCACGGATTTGATCAAGAAAGCGGAGGAGTGGAGACTGTTCACCAAAAAAGATCAGCTCCTTATATTGGGGATGGAAGACCTTTTCCCCTGGCTTTTCAGGGTGAAAACGGCGATCCCCTGCCCTTCTCGCTTTTGCCAGGCTGAGAAGATCGACCCCTTTGATCCGGAGTTCTTTAAACACCTCCTGCCCCACATTCAACTGCCCTCTTCCTCCGTCCAATAGAACCAGGTCAGGGAGGTCGTTCTTCTCAACCGCTTTTCGATAGCGGCGGAGGAGGACTTCGTACATCATCCCATAATCATCCGCTCCTTCCACCGTCTTAATCCTGAAATGTCGGTACCGGTCTTTATTCGGTTTTCCATCTTCAAAAAAGACCATGGACCCCGCAGCATATCCACCTTGAAGATTCGAAATGTCGAAGGCCTCGATTCTCCGGGGAATCTTTGCCAGATGGAGTTGCTCTTTCAGGGCTCCAAGGAGTTTTCCCCTCTCCTCTTCATAATCAGTTTTTGCGATAAGAAACTTCTCGGCATTATCACGGGCCATCTGGAGAAGCGCCTTCTTATCCCCCTTCCTGGGAGCCAGGATCCGGACTCTTTTCCCTTTCAGCTCCGTCAACCATTCTTCTGCGAGGCCCTGTTCGGGGATGGATTTCGGGATCAAAATCCGTTCCGGGATGAATCGATCTTCGCGATAGTACTGCCGAAGAAAGGAAGAGAGGACTTCTTCGTCAGGAATACCTGTGGAGGGAAAAGCAAAGCCCTTGCCTCCCAAGATCTTTCCTGCTCTTACAAAAAGGGGATGGATGACAACGGTATGATCCTCTCGATGAAACCCGATCACATCCTGATCAACGAAGTCACGGGAGACGATCTTCTGTTTCTCGATCACCTTTTTGATATGCTCGATCTGGTCGCGAATTTTCGCAGCAGATTCGAAATGGAGATCTTCCGATTCCTTCTCCATTTTCCTCTTCAACCTTTCCAGGAGGTCCTTGTCGCTTCCCTCAAGAAACATCCTCGCTTGATGAATCATTTCTCCATATTGAACCTGATCAATCTTCCCAGAGCATGGCCCTGAACACCGGCCCATCTCATAATTGATGCAGGGCCTTATGCGGTTTGAAAACCTGGCGTCCCGGCAGGTTCGAATGGGAAAGAGCCTCCGGATGAGTCTCAAAGCCTCCTTAAGAGACGTGGCAGAGGGGTAAGGTCCAAAATAGAGAGAAGGGCCTTTCTTAATCCGTCTCACAATGCTTAGCGTTGGGAATTCCTCTTCCAGGGAGAGCCGGAGACAGGGATAGTTTTTGTCATCCCGCAACTTGATATTATAGCGAGGATGGTGGGCCTTGATGAGATTGTTTTCCAGAATCAGGGCTTCCTTCTCCGTATGGGTGACAATGGTTTCAATATCCGCTACCTTTTCTAACATCGCCAGAGTCTTCGCATCCTTCTCTTCCGACCTCTGAAAATAAGAGGCCGCCCGGCGCCTGATATTCCCCGCCTTCCCGACATAGAGAACCGTCCCTTGAGCGTCTTTAAAAAGGTAGACCCCTGGATTGTTAGGTAAGCAGTCAATTTTTTCTTCCGGTGAGTCCATGTCTAAATCAATTTTTTCCGATTATTTATGAAAAACAACCGTCGTGTTATTGGAAAAAATCATGAAGGAGCGGAAAGAATTTGAATCAAATCCTCCCTGGAAAAGGTCTTCAGCAAACCAGGATCGTCCTCTCTCACAATGCTGTCCATCAGGTTTCGTTTTTTCTCGATAATGGCTGATATCTTCTCCTCCAGGGTCCCCTCTGTCACCAGCTTGAAGACCTGAACGCCTCTCCTCTGTCCGATCCTGTGAACCCTATCGGTGGCCTGATCTTCCCTGGCCGCATTCCACCAACGGTCATAATGTATGACAACGGAAGCAGCCACGAGGTCAATTCCCGTCCCCCCCGCCTTCAGGCTCCCCACATAAACCCGGCAATCAGGGTCTTTGTTAAAACGGGAGATAATCTCGCCCCGATTCCGGGTTGCCCCGGTCAGGGTAACGAAGCGCATGCCTTGCCCCTGTAAGAATCGCTCTATCATCCTGATCATTCCAAGAAATTGACTGTAGACAACAATTTTTTGTCCGCTGTCGAAAGCCTCTGAGAGAATCTCTTTGAAGAGATCCCATTTGCCGGATTGGTATCTGTCAAAATCATCTACCCTGCTCTCGAGCAGGGCCGGGTGATTACAGATCTGTTTGAGCAGATTAAGCAATGCAAAGATGTGGATGTAGGGTATCGGTTCTTTGCCCCGCTTCAGGGCCTCGATCAGCCCTTCACCCCTCGAAGAGATGGCATCTCGATAAAGTCTCGTTTGGTCTTCGCTGAGACTGCACATTCGAATGTCCTCTATCTTTTCCGGCAATTCATCGAGAACCGTCCTTTTCAGACGGCGAAGCGTGAAGGGAGAGATAAGTCTGGCCAGCGCCTCCCGCTTTGAACTGGTCAAATCCTCTTCAATGGGTTTGACATACCGTGCAGCGAAATCTTCATCGGTCCCAAAGTAGCCGGGAACCGTCAGGTCGAAAAGAGCTTTCATCTCAGTCAGTCTGTTTTCGATTGGGGTTCCTGTAACGCCAAGCTTTATTGTTGCCTTGAGATTCCTGGCAGCCTCGTAGGCTAGGGTCTCAGGGTTCTTGATATTTTGTATTTCATCAAATACTGCGAGGGAGAATGGAATCTGCTTCAACTGTTCAATATCGTTTCGGAGGATACCATAGGATGTAAGAACCACGTCGTTATCTTTAAGCGTATCCTCAAGGTCACGCTCCCCACCATGGAAAACCGCCGCTTTTAAGCCCCGGGCATGGTCAAAGATTTTGCCGCGCCAATGACTTAAGACTGTGGTAGGGCAGACAACCAGAAAGGGGCCCTTCACGCCCATATGTTTCCCAAGCAATAGCATCAGGGCCATAACCTGGTGCGTCTTTCCCATGCCCATGTCGTCACACAGAAGGCCCCCCAGGCCGTTTTCAAATAGGAAAAGAAGCCATTCCACTCCCAATTTCTGGTAGGGTCGCAAGGGCGAAGTCATTCCATCCAATTCCGGCAAGGGTTTCGCAGGCTTTAAATCGAGCATTCTTATAAGCAAGGAAGCCATCTTATCATCACCGGTTACCTGGAGAGATCGGCGGTTGGTGACTTTCAGACGAAGGAGGTCCATGCGAGAGAGCTTTAACTGGTTGGACGGATTGGCCAGCGGTTCTACTGAAAACTGATCCGGATCAAGGCCTTCAAAATCCTGAGATTGACAGTCCACCCATCCATCAGCGGTTGGGACAAAACGCTGCCCCTCTTTCTTTGCACGAAGGATTTCCGCAAGGGAGATGGACGAGTTGCCAAAGTCATAACGGACAGAAAGCCAGCACCAGTCCCGGTCTAAAGCTCCAGGAGTTATCTCAACTCTCTCAAATTGCTTGTAAATCTTAAGACTTTTTACCGAGGCATCGATGATGTGGGGGCCATCCTTAAGTTTGTCCCCAAGCTCCTGCAAAAAACTGGGGACCTGAGATTTTTTAAGCACCATCCTGACCGGAGCCGCGAACTTCCGTGGCATCTCCCCGGGGGGCTCGAGCTCGGCTAATATACCCAGCTCTCTGATATAGACCAAATCCCCGTATCGGAAACGTTCCAAATCTTCCCTTTCAAAGAACCTTGTCTCTCCGCTCTCCTGGAGAACTTTGATGATCGGCCTGACCTCCAGATCCAGTTCTGTGTTTATGGAGATCTTAAAGATCGACTTCAGGGGGATGGGATGGATTGACAGGCCGTGCTGGTTTGGAAGGAATTCTTTGAAAGCGCGGAGCAAACTCTTCACTTTTCCCCGTGGAATGACCATGTGGAAAATAGGATCATTTTCAAACCGTCTGCAGATCACCGTGAACTTACCCGAAGCCTCTTCGATGGAAGGGAAGAAGCTGATTCCTTTATCCCCGAATTCACGAAATCCGTGATAGGCGAACCGATGCCAGAAACTCTCCTCTAAGACCCGCCGAATCGTTTTGGCCCCACTCTCCCCCATGATATATTCCGCTTCCGAAAGCGTCATGCGTGCAAGTTCCTCCAGGAGGGCTCCTCTGTGGGGAACGGCATTCTCTTTTGGAACCTGGCCCAATCGCTCCAGGAAACGAATAGCGTCAGGGAGTTTTGAAAGATAGGAAAGCATCTCTTGGCCATCGGAGCCGAGGACTCTGAGAGCCCTTCCCGATTCCATATCCACAAACTGAAGACGGACGGATATTGTTGTCTCCTGGCCCCCATCGGCCAATATGGTTGCCAAACGATACCAGATGCTCGATCGGAAAGCATCCTGAGCAGATCGCCCTTCGAATTCTTTCTGGAGAGCCCTATATAGCTTGACAAGTTTCAAGATATGGGGGCAGGTCTCCCTTCTGGAGGTGGAGCAGGAGCAGATCCTCAGATCGGGTTGATTTCCATTTCCTTTCAGAAAGAAAGTGACCCCTGGTTTCCTGTCTGACGGATCAGGAACCAGGGCGAGCCCATGCCGATGAAATTCAACCTGGTTGAGTTCCGTTGCAGAGGGATTCTGGTCCTGCCTGTTTTTCTCTGTTTTCAAAGATATTTGTGGTTTGGTTTTATTTTTTCTGCCCGAAGCCATATTAGCTCCAAGTTAACGTTTTTGATCCAGGCATTCGTTTCTAATTTTAATTATCTTAGATTGTGTAAAAAAGCAATCGCTCCCACCCTTCCCTCCACCCTCTGAGGCGGAGGACCTCACTTTAGACGAGATCATCCAACTCAGCCAGAGGGACCAGTTTAAATCGATAGAATCAACCTGTAACGTTAAGAGCCATTGAGGAAATGTTCAAGGCAGGGGAATCTTGATTTTTCCATCTGACCTGATTGCTGCCGACAGGCGGCTTCACCTGCAAAGAGTGAGGATGATGCCATGTCAATAATTGAAGATTACGGGATTAAATGGAGTATAACGTTCAAATCTAAAAGAAAGTCGAACCATTTAGATGGTAATCTTTGGGCCTGTCGTTATGCGCCGTTGGGGCATTCTTAACGGCATAGCTTTTATCAGAACAGCAAGGATTTAACAGTGAGATTATCGACACGGAAAAGCGGTTTGCTCTCTTTTTCTCCTGTAATAAATTCGTCTGCATCAGCTTGAACCGCAACAGAAACATGTAGTGCATCCAAGGGGTGCAAGTCATGATTAGAAGCTAGCTCAATAGCTTGTAACGTTAATGTGGGAGTTGAACCGACTTCTTCCGAAGCGCTTTCAAAAAAAGCCTCCATGAATTCAACTTCTTCTTGCTTGCGATGAAACCTTGGTTTTGGTATTACCTCCAATCTGAGATAATCGCTGACGATGAATTCGCGCTCAGGGTCGTCCAGAATCATCAGTGCTTTTTCGCTGATCTCTACTTTGCCCTGAAATGCTGCGATAAGGACGTTGGCATCTACAAATGTCTTTTTCTTAGGCATTAATGAGTTCCCCTCGACGGCGGGACAGTTCTAACATAATTTCGTCAGCATCCAACAAAGGCAATCCTTTTGAAATTGCCCTATTCCTAATTGCTAACAACCGTTTGCCGAGAAGAGTCCTCGGCTGGAAATAGCTTTCTGTGTCGGTCCAAGTAATGATTTTAGCGATCTGCGACTTCACTGATGGCACCACAATAATTTTGTAACTCTCGTGTTTTTCGAACGAAATCAAGGGGGCTGGAGCAAGGACACCACTAAGCAAGGCAACTGCCACAATCGACACCGGTGTACCTGTAACGCTTGTTGTCTCCTGCTCCCGTGATCGTGCAATAGTATTTTCAGTCAGTGACATAAGGTTTCTCTAATATTCTGGTTCCAGCAGTTTGATTGTATCTTCTTTCAACAAATGAAAAAATAAACGCTTGCTATAGTCGTGTGCTTTGTCTAAGTTGTTTGAAAAGTCTTCCCAAAAATCTCCCCCTTTTTCTTGATAAATTGTATCGATATCGAATAAAACGCCATCAAAGTGTTCTCCGGTCGGAATTGAAGCGTGAGCCGGCGTAGCTATCTGAATTATATGCACGAAACCGTTCTCACGGACTTCAGTTCGTAACTGGACCGGATCTTTATAAATAGTCTGGGATCCAAGCTTCAGTTCTATATCTAACGGCTCAAGCGAGGGCTGACTGACTACAGGAATAATGTCAATGTATTTCAGGGAAAAACGCTCAGGCTGCGTAATCAACCCTGTCTCTTTCAATTTTTCAGATAGCTCTATAATTTTAGATTTAAACTGTTCCCATCCTGCATATGGGCGGCCGCAGCTGAGCGAAACCACATGCTCTCCAATCTGGACCACATAAGGGGAGCCTTCTAATTTAACGGTCGGAGCGTAACGTAACGTTAAATCCTGCTGTAAAATTGCAGGCGGTAAATTTGCAGCCGGTAAGCGTTCTATTTTAGGATAGGCGCCCGGAAATGCCTGATAAATAAGTCCGGGTAGCAACTCAACAACTGACCCTCTGTCGCTGTTAAATCTGATTTCCCAGATGGCCTCCAACAGTGGCTCTTTTCTCAGTCGTTTCGGGATCATTTTATTCACCACAACTATCTCCTGAAGGGATAGGGTTATCCTTATAAAACATATTATTCTTATACGCCTTAATGAAACACCTTTTCAAGCAGATTCATAACAAATTCTCGATAAATAACCAAAGGTTGTATTTTGGGGAGGTACCTTCTCCCAAATCCATATACATCAATACTTGATCTTGGACTTCTTTGTCTTTGCATTTTTCACAAATATAATCCCCTCTTTTTTGAACACAAATCGATTATCAATCCATTCTCCGCATGTAGCCGAGGATTACTGGTAGGTAATATACACCTTTTTACAAAATTTGTAAATTATTTGTTACAAGAAGTTGTAACCCCTCAGTTATGAAGGATAAATGCTTTGTCGAATATGTAACTCAGGGCTTTAGCCCTGGAAACTCAGCCCTAAAGGGCTGAGTTACAGGTTGTGGTAAACTTAAGCAAACCATAACTGAGGGATTACAAGAAGTTATTACTGGCGCTGTTTATCTTTCCCTGAAGACATTCCCCTTTCAGGAGCCGATTCGCATCCTCTCCAATTCTTCAAGGGTGAGATTGAACTCTTCATAATTGCCGATCAAATCACTCAATTCTTCTCGTTGCTTCGCACGTAGGAATTCTTTCATCGCTATTTCAACCCCTCGCCCAAGTCCTCCTCGACATCCATTTTTACAAGATAATGGAACCCATTTGGTCCCAATCGTTCATTCAGGGTATTGATGATCCTCTTTGAATCTGCCTCAGTCTGATTTGGCCCCGACACATAAAAGGGCTTGCCGTCCTGGCCATACACAAACTCACTTGGGCAGGCCGAAGGATCGATGTTGCCAAAGATCTTTTTGACCTTCGGGTAGTCTTCGTGAGGTTTAAGACCAAGGTCCTTTGCATACGATACGGCATTTTCGATTAGTTTCACGGCATATTCAGGCCCGACCCTTTCCAGGTTTTCGTTCTGTTCCAGGTGCTTGACTCGTTCTTCATATTTGTTTTTTGAGACAATTGTAAAAAAACAGTCTTTAACACCCAGGCAATAGGTGTCCACAAGAAAAACGGAAGCTGCGATACTGCCATCCGGCATTCTTCGGCTGATGATCACATCTCCTATACCCATATCAAAAATTCCTCTGGGCACAAGGCACTCATGGATGGGTGATACTGAAGCAGCCCATAATGCCTGAGTTTTCGTCACTGGAAAACCGCCCTTTCTCTTTTCAGCCAACACCCTCTTCCGTTTGGCTGCTTTCCTTGCGAGTTTTCTCTGCCGCCTTTTCTGGTCTATAGCCATCTCAGATCCTCTATTCTTATTGTTATTTTATCTTCTTATACGCACCATCACTAATCTTAATGAATCATGCCATCCCCGCCCCTTATCAAGCGCTGGGAAAACTTAGCAGGAATCCAGGCATTATCCCCAATATCAAGTGCGGGGTAGCCTCTTCATAAGCAGGGACCCGGTGCTTCAAATACTGGATTCCGGGTCAAGCCCGGAATGACAGAGCGGGACATTTATGTCGCTGTGTATAACACGGCTTGCATCAGAGTTTCAATAAGTTAACTGATCACAGACTAACGATCACTGATTACTGTTTCCCTCTTTCTATCTTACCCTCAACTCCATCTCTTCGAGGCGCTGGATCTTGTCCCGGAGTTCGGCGGCACGCTCAAATTCCAAAAGGCTGGCCGCTTCTTTCATCTCCTTTTTCAACTTTTGAACCATCGTGGGAATTTCTTTGATGGAGGCATACTCCTCTTTGATATCGGAAACAGCGGGAACGGTGAAATAGTCTGTCTCATAGATAGAAGCCAATATATTTTTCACCGATTTCTTCACGCTCTGCGGGGTGATCCGGTGGGTTCTGTTAAACTCTTCCTGAACTTTTCTCCTCCGATTCGTCTCCAGAATGGCCTGATCCATCGCGCCTGTCATCTTATCTGCGTAAAGGATCACCTGACCATTTATATTTCTTGCGGCGCGGCCAAAGGTCTGAATGAGAGATTTTTCGGATCGAAGAAAACCCTCCTTGTCCGCATCCAGTATGGCTACCAGGGAGACCTCCGGAAGGTCGAGACCTTCTCTCAGAAGGTTAATCCCGATGAGGACATCGAACTCTCCCAGGCGAAGTTCCCGGATGATCTCCACCCGGTCAAGTGTGTCGATATCCGAATGAAGATATTTCACCAGGACGCCTAAATCGG
This sequence comes from Syntrophaceae bacterium, assembly GCA_018333715.1. Classification (GTDB taxonomy): domain Bacteria; phylum Desulfobacterota; class BSN033; order BSN033; family UBA1163; genus RBG-16-49-23. The sequence continues at coordinate 23,382 of JAGXSW010000170.1, forward strand.
CGTAATATTCGGTCAGGTCTTCAGCCATCCTCTTCGTAAGGGTGGTGACAAGCACCCTCTCTTTTCTTTTCACCCTCTTCCGGATCTCCTCCAAAAGATCGTCAACTTGATTCTTCGCCGGTTTGACTTCAAGAAGAGGATCGCTCAGTCCGGTCGGACGGATGATCTGCTCCACCACTCTCCCCGTGCTTTTTTTCATCTCGTAATCACTTGGAGTGGCGGAAACGTACACCACTTGCTTGACACGCTTCTCAAACTCCTCGAACATCAACGGCCGGTTGTCCATCGCCGAAGGAAGACGGAATCCGTAATTCACCAACGTCTCTTTCCGGGACCGGTCTCCCCTGAACATCCCGATTAACTGAGGGATGGTCACATGGCTTTCATCGATGAATAAGAGGAAATCCTCAGGAAAGTAATCGAGCAGGACAGGAGGAGGTTGACCTGGATCTCTTCCCGTGAGATGGCGGGAATAATTTTCAATTCCCTGACAGTAGCCGAGTTCCTGAAGCATTTCCAGGTCGAAGTTTGTTCTCTGCTCCAGCCGCTGGGCTTCTAATAATAGGTTTTGCGATTTTAACCAGGCGGCCCTTTCCTTCAACTCTTTCTTGATGTTCTGAACGGCTGTCCGGAGACGATCCGGAGGAGCGACATAGTGGCTTCCCGGATAGATGGGGATTTTTTCCAGAGGCTGGATAACTCTTCCTCTTAAAGGATCAATCTCAGAAAGGGCTTCGACTTCGTCTCCGAAGAGTTCAATACGGATTGCCCGGGTTTCTTCGTGGGCAGGAAAGACTTCGACCACATCGCCCCGTACCCGGAAGGTCCCACGGTGAAAATCGATGTCATTGCGTTCGTACTGAATCTCCACCAGCTTCGCAAGAATCTCTTCTCTGGAGATGGCCATTCCTCTCTCCAGATAGAGGAGCATCCCATGGTAGGCCTCGGGAGATCCCAGGCCATAGATACAGGAGACGCTGGCGACGATGATGACATCGTTTCTTTCGAGAAGGGAGCGGGTGGCGGAGTGCCGCATCTTATCGATGTTCTCATTGATCTGTGTGTCCTTTTCAATATAGGTGTCGGTCGAAGGAATGTAGGCCTCTGGCTGATAATAGTCATAATAGCTGACAAAAAACTCAACCGCATTCTCCGGGAAGAGTTCTTTGAATTCTCCGTAGAGTTGCGCCGCAAGAGTTTTATTGTGTGAAATGACCAGCGTGGGTTTCTGAACCTTCTCAATCACATTGGCCATGGTAAAGGTCTTACCCGAACCGGTCACGCCGAGTAGGACCTGGTGAGTAACGCCTTGGAGAACAGCCTCACTCAATCTCTCGATGGCCTGTGGTTGATCGCCTTTCGGTTTGTATTCGGAGATGAGCCTGAATCGGTTCATGAATTCATTTTACAATAAAATCCCCCTTCATTCCTCTCCCTAAGGAGACTGTGTCGTAACCCCATTTTGATGGTAGTCGCTCCGTGTGAGCCGGAGCGTGCAACTCATTGATTTTATTTAAACTGACCGCAACCTAAAGGTTGCGACTACCAATTACGACACAGTCTCAAGGGGGGGGATCTCCTGCCAAGAAATGAAATGTGTTTGTATTAATATGAACGCCATATATCTTTTGTAGGGCAACCCTTCAGGGTTGCTTTAAGCAAGGCTAAAGCCTTGCGCTACATGTAAAACAATTCAATGATTTTGTATGAGTATAAAAGAAATCATTCTTTCCTGTTTCGCTTATATTCGGAGCAAAGATCCTTATATCTGAAACAGGTGATGATATGGTCATTGACAATGCCGGTGGCTTGAAGATGGGCATAAATGATCGTCGAACCTATGAATCGGAAGCCTCGATGGATCAAATCCTTACTGATTTGATCCGATAGCGAAGTCCTGGCGGGTATTTCAGAGATTTTTTCCCAGCGGTTGATGATGGGTTGGTCATTCACAAAACCCCAGATATATCGATCGAAACTGCCGAATTCTTTTTGAATGGCCAGAAAACATTTGGCGTTATTGATTGAAGCCTCAATTTTTCTCCGGTTCCTTACGATTCCGGCATTGGATAATAATTTCCTTATTTTTTGATCATTGTACTTCGATACCTTAACAGGATCGAAATGATCATAGGCTTTTCGATAATGTTCTCTTTTCATGAGGATGGTGGACCAGCTTAAACCGGCCTGGGCAGATTCGAGAGCCAAGAACTCAAAATGCCTATTCTCATCATGAACCGGAGTCCCCCATTCTTCGTCGTGGTACTTGAGATAGATTTCGTTGGTCGTCTGCCAGGGGCATCTATTCATATCAACTCCGAATATCGTTTTGGATTGCCGAAGACCCTGCTCAGTTGGGGTTTCCCTAAGGGTGTAAACGCCAATCTTGTTATCTGCCGTTGCGGGCAAAGTCTGCTATTTCGCTTTTTATAACTTCAAGATTTTTCCTAAATGTTGCTTTAAGGTTTGAACATCATTTGAACTCAGATTGCCAAGTTTGTTCTTCAACCTCCTTTTGTCAATCGCCCGCAGTTGAAATACTAAAGCCACAGATTTTGAGGTTAAATTATTGCTTGAATCTGGTTCAACAACAAACGTAAACGGAAAATTAGCAGCTTTGATTTGTGTCGTGAATGGAACGACTAAAATGGTGGGAACCTTCTCAATATTTTCAGAAGTCTGGACGATTATTGCGGGCCTAACGCCTTGTTGTTCATGTCCGCCAGAACCAGGAATTTCAACAAGATAAATATCACCAAAGTTCATTATAAAGTAGCCTCAAAATTATTTAACGCCTCATCGCTTAAAATATCCCAATCATCAAATTCTTTCTTGAGATAGAAGTCAGAATCTCTTTGCATAATGATGCTCTTTTTAAAAATGCGAATGAGGCTGAGTAGATTAAGCATTTGTTCATCAGGCATATTCTGCAATTCTTTAATAATCTCTTCTTTATACTTGACTTGTTCCTGCATTTTGGGGCGCTCCTTTCGCTATCAACAACTTCATTGCACTATAATATGCCAAATATAATAAATAATTCAACTCCCCCGAGGTTCGAAGCCAAAAGGGTGCAAGCATTTGAACCCAGCAAACCTGATAAAATCCCTGTTGCAGTAGGGGTAGCCCTTGATCGTTTTGTAGCTGTATTTCCTTGCGGGGTCTCCCTGCGGAGGTCCTCAAGGGGAGACTTCGCGGACAGTCCCCTGCTTACCGGAAAGGCGGGTGATTCTAACATCTTCACCCCCTCCCTCTCCCGTAGATGGGGAGGGCAGGGGGGAGAAGAAAAACTCCAATGTTTTTCGTCAGGATGCCACCGACGGCCACCAATGGTCTTGATCTTTAAAATGAGAATGGGGTCATGGGGGAATAAAACAATGATACGACTATATATATCATTCGAAATGTGGATTCCAGCCATTAGGCAACTCCACTTCTCTATTTCGGAATTCGGAATCTGCCCAACCCGCAATCCGCATTCTACACATTTTTCAGTTAAAGTAAAAAAGTTGGAGATGTTTATTTTTATGTGCAAAATATCATAACTGTCAAATATGTCAAGGGGTCTTTGTTTTGAGTTCGGAGTTCGGAGTTTTAAAAAAAGGAGATGCTGAAATGGATTTCTCGACAGTTAGCTGATGGCAGATGGCAAATAGTCAAAAAAGAATACCATTAGAAATTGGCTATCAGCCATAAGCTATAAGCTCTGTTTTTATCCTTTGGTATTGTTTGGGGGTTCGGGCTTCAGTTTCTTCTGAACCCCGGAGGCATAGACGATGATGGCTGACTCTCCATCGACCGGGCATTTGTTCTCGCAGATTCCGCAGCCCGTGCATTTCTCCTCTTTCACGATGGGCCGTTTCTTCTCGTCGCCCACAATGGCATGATAGGAACACTGCTCATTACAGACGAGGCAGATCTTTTCCGTGTCATAGGCAATGCACCGGTTCTTATCGATATGCGCCACCCCGATCTGAATGAGGCGTTTTTCTTTGATGGAAAGGGGCCGAATCGCTTCGGTGGGGCAGACCCTTCCGCAAAAATTGCAGAACTCTTCACAATATCCGATCCGGGAAACCAGCCTGGGCGTATAGAGCCCTGCCAGACCCGCTTCTAAAAATGTCGATTGAAGGGCATTGTTGGGACAGACCTTCAGGCACTCTCCGCAACCCGCGCAGACGGCGACAAACTCTTCTTCCGGCAAGGCTCCGGGAGGACGGACCAGCCGGTTATTCTTCAAACCGCTCTCCGACTGGAGCGGATTGGTCTTGATCATCAGTGCGGAAAGACTAGCAAAAGCAATGGACCCCAGAACATATCTCCTCGAAAGACTGACCTTCTCTTCGCTCTTCCAAACCGGAATACTCCATCGAAATGAGACAACACGGGGTGGACATTCGAGGCATTTGAAACAGGAGACACAGTCCTGCTGGCGGTAGCTCTGGGGAGCTTTTTCAGGAATGGCTCCCACAGGACACCCCTTCACACACTTCTGACAGTCAGTGCAATCATCGGTGACCGATCGTTTGAAAATCCGGAGACGGGAAAAAACCGAGAAAAGAGTCCCGAGGGGACAGAGATAACGGCACCAGAACCTCTTCCGGATCACTCCGAGGGCCAAGATGCCGATGAAAAAGATGAAAATGAAGAGATTGACTTTGAAGACGGGCAAGGGAATGTTCGATATGAAGAAAGGATTCTTTGGAAGAAGGCTCTGCACCTGCGGAAGAAGATGATTAAAGATGTAGATCGCAGGAGGGTAAAAGGAGATGATCAGGGTCCTCGTAAGCAAACTGATCGGATCGAGAAGATACATCACCTGAAACGCCATCAATCCTGCGATGATGGAAAAAATAAAAACCCCGTAGCGGAATCTACGGAGCGGTTGATCGTCAAACGGTTTGGTCCGTTTTTTTTCCCGGAAGAGCAGTCGATCGAAGAAGTCGATGACCGCTCCCATGGGGCAGAACCACCCGCAGAAGAAGTTTCCGAAGATCATCACAAGGAGGAGCACCCCGAAAGCGGGAAGCATTCTCTCGATAATCCCTTTGTGAGTAAGGATTGAAATAATGGCGACAAAGGGATCGAGTCGTAGATAGAGATCAACCGGAATCTTTATCTCCAGCGGAAAAGCGGTCTTGATGACCAGATAGAGAAGAAAGAGGAAGGAAAGGGCTTGAACCGTTCTTCTCAGTAGAGGGGTCCATCGGTTCATGCAGCGTTGACCTTTTTCACCCGAACTTTTGAAAGATCGATCTCACCCAATCCCGAATCGTAACCTAATTTGACAAACTTGATCTCTTCGGGCCGGAAGGGTTTCCCTGTTTTGGGATGTTTAAAGAAGGCCGCTGAATAGGCGTCCACCGCCACCATATCCGTTGAAGCAATCACCTCTCCAGGGTCTTCGGTCTTGCCCGGGCCTTTGGGGCCGTTCGAGATGAGAATTCGAATCGCATTAACAATGATCAAATCCGGCTTTCGGAGCGCGCTGATATCGGCAATACATTTCCTTGGTCACCGCAATGGACTGAATCCCCCCATTCTTCAAAGAATCGGCGGTTTCCAGCCTCTTCCATCGGTCTGATGCGGAGTCATACTCAAAGAGACTGCCTCTGATCCCGCCTGCCCAGATCCGCTGCCCGACCTTCACCAGGGCTTTGATCTCAACCTCCGTTAACCCCTCTTTCTCCAAGTAGTTTTTCCATACCCTCTTTGCTTTCTGGAGTCGGCTGATCCCGCCGCTCGTTGCCATCCAGATGAAATCGGGCTCAATCAGAACGGAGTTAACAAAATTTCCGGAGAGGCCATCCCGGGTCGAATAGAATTGTTTCCACCCTTCTGTTTTTTTATCGAAAAGGGAGAGGCCTTTCTCAGAGCCCACCCAGAGGAGCTCTCCATCCACACCGATCGCATTGACCTTCTTGGCCCGGCCGTCATTGGTGTTAAATGTCTTCCACTGAGGGCTTTTCTGGGATTGGTAGTAGGATATCCCTCCGCCTCCAAATCCATAAAAGTATGTCCCAAACCAGATGCGGTCCGTATCCGCAGTCATCACGGATACGTGATTATAGGCGAGATGGTTCTTCCAGCGGATGCTGTCTCCATCGTCTGCCTTGATCGCAGGTTCGCCTTTCGTCGTGTAATGTTTATAAACCTTTTTCGACCTGTCATAGAGGGTGACCCCGCCTTCATAGGTGCCGAACCACACTTCTTCTCCTTGAACGACAATCGAAATGACCATATTGCTCGACAGACCTTCTTTCTGTGTCAGATGCTGAAATGAAAGGGGCCTCTTTAATGGTCCGGCCTCGCAAAGCGCCCAAAAGGTAAGGGACAAAAAAAAGTTAAGATGGGTAACAGGAAAAATCGCTTCATCTCCTCCCCTTTCTCTATAAAGATTATCAAATTATGTCGAATCATTCTGAAATTTTCAATGTTTAGAGTTCAAATCTCCTAAAAAACCCAGGCTGGAATGAAAAATTTTTAGTAACCCCTCAGTTATGAAGGATAAATGCTTTGTCGAATATGTAACTCAGGGCCCTGCCGCAGGAGCCCTGGTAACTCAGCCCTAAAGGGCTGAGTTACAGGTTCTGGTAAACTTAAGCAAACCATAACTGAGGGATTACAATTTTTATATGATCCATCTTGACAATTGACCCTCAGATGATTACCTATTGAAAGATTCGATGCTTACCGGATTTCTGAGTATCCTCTGCATTCAAGGGGGGGGGAGTTGCTAACCATTTAATTTCTAAAGACTTTTAAGGAGGTGGTGCTTAAAATTGATCATTTAAAAAATCAACTTCAATACCAATAGTACTCTATTTTCAGAATTTTCCAAGAAAGGAGAAGTAAGAGATGAAAATCAGGCCATTGCAGGACAGAGTGATTGTCAAAAGACTTGAAGAAGAAGAGAAGACAAAGGGTGGAATCATTATCCCCGATTCGGCAAAGGAGAAACCTCAGGAAGGAAAAGTGATTGCTGTTGGGAAAGGCAAGGTTACAGAGGATGGAAAGGTTATCCCCCTCGACGTGAAGGCGGGTGACAGGATCCTCTTCGGCAAGTACTCAGGCACCGAGGTGAAGATCGAAGGTGAGGAACATCTCATCATGAAAGAAGAGGATATTTTAGGGATCATCGAAGGAAAATAGTCGTGAAACTCAATTTTAAGAAAGAAATGGAGGGTAGTGACAATGGCAAAGGAACTGAGATTTGGTCAGGAAGCCCGTAATTCAATATTGCGGGGAGTAAATATCTTAACGGATGCGGTCAAGGTGACGTTGGGGCCAAAGGGCAGGAATGTCATTTTGGAGAAGTCCTTTGGATCACCGACCGTCACGAAGGATGGCGTCACCGTAGCAAAAGAGATTGATCTCGAAGATAAATTTGAAAACATGGGAGCACAGATGGTGAAGGAGGTCGCCAGCAAGACCTCGGACACGGCAGGAGACGGAACGACGACCGCCACGGTTCTGGCCCAGGCCATTTATCGTGAAGGGTCGAAGGTGGTCGCAGCGGGTGCCAATCCAATGGATGTGAAACGCGGGATCGATCTGGCTGTCGAGGAAGTTGTTAAAGAGTTAAAGAAATTGAGCAAACCGACGAAGGATCAGAAAGAGATTTCTCAAGTCGGGAAGATCTCTGCCAATAATGATGAAACCATTGGGAACATCATTGCCGAGGCGATGAACAAAGTGGGCAAAGAAGGTGTGATAACAGTAGAGGAAGCGAAGGGAATGGAGACGACGCTCGATGTGGTAGAGGGGATGCAATTCGATCGAGGATATCTCTCTCCTTACTTTGTCACCGATCCTGAGAAGATGGAAGCGGT
>JAGXSW010000171.1 GCA_018333715.1 Syntrophaceae bacterium
GCAATCAATGCGCCGAGAACAAAACCGATGATCTCCGGCCGGATATACTGCACCACCGCAGCCCGATGCAGTCCCAAGGCCCCTGCAATATCTCTCTCCATGCAGGCGACACAGATGCCCATGTTTTTGGGATTTCCCCAATACTGGAGAAGCGGAGCAAAGACTCCCACAAATACACCCGCTGAGATGATTCCCCATCGGGAGCCGAAGAATTGAACCATTTTTGCCATCTTTCATCCTCCTTTTATCGTCATACCTTTCAGATTTGAAATTAACCCAATTGTATCAATTTAGCTGTTTGAAAAAACTTGTAAAATCCCTCCCTACCTCCCTTTGCCAAAGGGAGGAAAAGAGATTTCCCCCTTTTGACAAATGGTTCGACATACTCACCATCCTGAGCTTGTCGAAGGAGGGGGATGAAGGTCGTTGCGACTCGAAACCGAGGGGATTAGATATTTTTTTCAAAGCGCTAAAGTGATACAAAATTTGAATAATTTAGACTTTTGAAAAAAGCTAATGTGTTACAGATATTTTGGAAAGGAATCTATGGAGTCAGAGGGGAAGTCAATGAATGGAAGGGATGGAAATCGTAGATGAGCTTTCAAATAGGCGGAGAAGGAGCCCCATGCCTAACCTTTTTTCAATACCCTGATTCGGGTGACGGCATTCCTCCCCATCATGTCCTTTATATACTCAATTTTTACCCTGTCCCCCAAAAAGGGGAGCCTCGAATCCAAATTGGTTTTATAACCTAACCAAAAGACGGATATTCGGCCATCGTCTGCTCTGACCTGAAGAACAGTAAATTGAATGCCCACCACCTGACCATAGGAGACCTTCGGATAAGCTTCAATGGTATTTGCCATAAACGAGGCGATGATCAAGTTTATAAAAAGTCCCATGATAAGGATTCTTTTTCGTTTTTCCATTTTGCGTAAATTCTCCCCTTCTTTACTCCTATCCTTACTCATGTCTTTAGGATTGAGAAATCAAACTCATTAATTCTTGCCTGGAAAAAGGTTTTTCAAGCACACCGACATGGTATTTCCTTCTTTCTTCCTCAAGAGGTAACGAATACTGGGCCAAGTCGCCGCTCATATAAATTGTCTTTACCGTCGGGTTAAGGCATCTGATGTGCCCCATTAATTCTAAACCGTTTTTTTCAGGCATCTGGATATCGGTAAGGACAATGTCCGGGTTAAACAAGAGGTAAGCCGAATATCCGTCTTCGCCATTTTTAGCCGACCTTACCTCAAATCCTTCATCCTCTAACATCCACTTAATGAGATATGTCAATTCCTGGTTGTCGTCTACAATGAGTATCTTCATATTGAACTCCTTATATTTGAGTCTCTGGTTTTATTAATAGAGCAAACGGTATGCCAAGTCATACCGTATTTGTAATATGTTGAAATTATTGTATTATCATTTGATTTTAGATCTCAGGGGCTTCTATTTTGAAGTGATTTTCCTATAGAAGGGAGAAAAAGATGAAGGGTATTTCCTGCATTTTATTGAGACTTCTTAAAATCTTCACTTTTCAGGCCGTGTTTTTTCAGAAGGTCATAAAAATCAGCCCGGTACTTTCCGGCAAGTTTTGCTGCTTTGCTGACATTCCCTCCGCAAGTTTCAAGGAGATGGATAAGATAGGTCTTTTCGTAAGAGTCTTTTGCTTCTTTGAGAGGTTTTAGGGGTTCTTCAGAGATGGCAACATTTTTGTTTTGGAGAATGAAATTTTCAGCGATGGTGTCTTGATGTGTCATCGCAACAGCATATTCTATCGTATTTTCCAGTTCCCTAACATTCCCGGGCCAATCATGGAGCATCAACCTCTGCATGGCCATCGGAGTCAGACCCTTCATCTCTTTTTTCATCTGCTGACCAAATTTTTCCAGGAAATGCTCAACCAATAGGGGAATGTCTTCCTTTCTGTCTCTTAAAGGCGGGAGATGAATGGGGATGACATGAATCCTGTAAAAAAGATCTTCCCGGAAGAGGCCCTGCTTCACCTGGTTTTCCAAATTTTTATTGGTCGCTACGATCACCCTTACATCCACCTCAACCAGTTGTTCGCTGCCTACAGGGTAGAACTGTCGCTCCTGGAGAACCCTCAGAAGTTTGGCCTGAATGGCAAGGGACATGTCTCCGATCTCATCCAAAAAAATGGTTCCTCCGTGAGCCTGAGCGAATAGTCCCTTGGCGCTTCGAATGGCGCCCGTAAAGGCCCCTTTTTCGTGGCCGAACAGTTTGCTTTCCAACAGAGGTTCAGGCAGGGCAGCACAGTTGATGGCCACAAAGGACTTATGCTTTCTTTCGCTCGCAAGATAAATGGCCTTGGCAATGAGTTCTTTTCCCGTTCCGCTTTCTCCGTGAATATAAACCGTAGATTCGGTTTTGGCTATGTGGGATACCATCTCCAAGACTTTCTTCATCTTTTCACTTCTGGCGACAATATTGGTAAAACCGTATCGCTCCTCCAAAAGCCCTTTGAGTCTTTTGATCTCCATGTTAAGCCTTCGATTCTCCAGCGCCCTTTCAATTTGGAAAAGCAAGTCCTGGGGATCAAAAGGTTTGGTAAGATAGCTGTAGGCCCCTTTTTTCATGGCCTCCACGGCGTTTTCAATGCTCCCGTAAGCGGTGAGGATGAGGACCGGCATCTCCGGGAGGATGAGATGAAGCTCCTCCATCAATGATATTCCATCCTGGCGGAGAAGCTGGAGGTCAACGATGGCAAGGTCAAAGGCCTGGTTTTTTGCCCCCTCAATGGCATCCTCTTCCTTAAGGACAGCAATGACTTCATAACCTGCTGATTCAAGCCTTATTTTCAAAAGCTCTAAAAGATTCCTGTCATCATCCACTACCAGGATATTTCCCATCGAGTCCCTTTATCCGATTCGTTATATATCAAGCGGATTCAGCCTGGCCATGCCGCCGCACCCCTTACTTTGCTTTTTCTCGCTTCTTTTCTTCAATCTCAATATCGACCTTTTTTGACTCTTCAATCACCCGATTTAATTTTTGAATCATCTGGTTTAATTTCTCATTCTCCTGAAGCATTCCGATCCAGATTCTCGCTTGTTCCGCCAAAGGACTTTGAGGGTAATCCGTCGTCATTCTTTTGAAAAAAACAAGCGACTTTCCATAGTCCTTTTTCGGATTTCCAGAGTGAGCATAGATCAGTCCCATATTAAAAAGGGCTTCGTCCCCCGGAGGGTTTTTGCCGGAAAGATCAAAAACCTTTTGGCTTTCCTTTAAGGCGCCATCATAGTCCTTTCGTTCAAGAAGTATTTTTGCCCATAATATGGATTCAGAAATGTTTTTCAGATTTTCATCTATTTGATCTCCCTCTTTTTTAATTTCGACGGATTCTCTTTTAAATTTGACAGTTTCCTTCTCCCCCAACAGAACACATCCCGATAAAGAAAGGAATGTCAGACCGGCAATACAAAGGCAAAAGAGCTTCCCTGCTCCGGTTCGTTTTCCGCCCATACCCGACCTCCATGAGCTGTAATGATATATTTGACAATGGCTAACCCCAATCCCGTCCCCTTGATCTGATTCGAATCCATAAGAGGAGCCTGGCTAAATTTTTCAAAGATCGTGTTCAGGTCCTTTTTGGGTATCCCTGGACCTGTATCTGTTATCGAGACTTTCACTTCATGATTCAATTGTTGAACGGAGACCCTCACCCGCCCCCCCTCCGGAGTAAACTTTAATGCATTTCCAATGAGATTCCGCACCGCTTGGAGTATTCTTTCTCTGTCTATCAGGAGAGGCGGCAGTTTCCCATCCAAAGTTGTCTCAAGAGTAATTTTCTTTGCTTCGATAAGAGGGGTCATCTCCATCATCGCCTTTTCAATCAACGGAGTAAGACCCGCCTGCTCAAAGACGTAGGTCATCATCCCCGCTTCCATTTTTGATAGGTCCAGCAAAGAATTGACCAGGTCGATCAAACGTTTGCTTTCATCAGAAAGAATCGCCAAAAGCCTTTTTTGCTTATCCGTAATCGTTCCTCCAGACCCGTCCCGCAGGAGGCTAATCCCCTCTTTGATGGAAGTCAGCGGAGTGCGCAATTCGTGGGACATGGAAGAGAAGAAGTCGGACTTCATCTGATCCACTCTGTTCAGCTTGGCGCACATCAAATTGAAAGCCCCGGCCAGCTCCGCCAACTCCGGGGGAGAGGCAATCTTCAAGTCACATTCAAAAACACCTCTGGAAATATCTCTTGTCTTGTCCATCAATGTGGCGAGAGGGCGAGTAATACTGTTCGTGAGGAAAATAGAGGTGGCAACAAGCACCAGGATGGCGATGGCAGACATGGCAATCACCAACTTCCGGGCAGAGGATGCGGACTCTCCCAGCATCTTCATCCCTTGATGGAGGTCATGCCTGGAGTAAGCTTCCAGCTTTTTCAGCTCGTCCAGGATTTCATCCGCGGATTTTTCGATTTCACGCTCAACCGTTCGTTTAGGGTAGGGTTGATTCTTGCGGAGATATTCAACCTCCTTATCGGTGAAGGTCTCAAATCGCTCAAGGTGCGATTTAATCTTGCCGAGGGATTCTTTTTTTTCCTGAGTATCCGCCATGGCAAGGGCTTGGGAGAAAAATTTATTGAACTCCTCTTTTGCCGAAAGAAACTGGTCGAACAGGAGCATATCTCTTGTCAGGATGTATTTCTTTTGATATCGCAACTGTGACAGGATAGAGTTTGTCAGTTTTTCCACGCAATCCAGGAGAGGGGTATTGATCCGCAGCATTTGACGAGTCCCCCGGTTCAATTGATGCAACTGGAAGATCGCATAGACGCTGACGATCGTCACCAATATAAAAATGATGAGGTAGCTTGCGATGAGTCTCGAAAATAAGGTCAATTTCATTTTTTGCCAGAGCAGGTTCTATAACCCTGCCATCAGTGGGGCCACAGGAAGGAGCTTCCTGCGTTCAGCAAGGCGCGCAGGAAGACAAACGAAAAACAAAATGGTTTCCTTTAACAATCCCCGTCCCACCCTGGGCAGGAGGAGCAGTAAGCGATATAAATCCAACCCTGGAAAAAGGAGGACTGGATTCGTTAAAACCAAACAATGTCCATCTTCCCCATCCAGGGGAAACTTCCAATTCTATTAATTTTTAACATATCTTCGATAGGCAATCAATTAATCTGCCTGAATTTTGCTCAACCCGCCATTATCAAAAGGCATTTTTCCTATAAGAAAGATCGGTAGGACATTATTAGAGGAGGTGAACCCCTTCCACCTTCACACTTCCTTCTTTTAGAAGGGAGTGGATCGTTTCTCTTTCTTCCCATGGGATGCGGAGGCAAACCCCGCAATCGGAACTGAGATGTCGGGGAACAGGGATGAGCCTTACGGAGAGTCCTTTCTCCTTGCTCTTTTTTTCTGCCCGAAGGGCAAAGTAGATGGAGGGGAAGAGAATGACACCGTAAACCATCGTCAATCCTTTTGATGTAATAGATGACGAACCGCCTCAATAGACTGCTTAACCTCCCCATCGCTGGTAAAGGCGCTAAGGCTGAATCGAACGGTTCCCTTCGGAAAAGTTCCGATGGTTCTGTGAGCGGAGGGTGCGCAGTGGAGTCCGGGCCTGCAGAGGATCCCGAACTCCTCTTCCAGCAGAGATGCAACCTCCGATGGAGAGAGGTTTTCAATATTAAAGGAGAGGGTTGCGATTCGGTCTTTCATCTCTTCTGGGCCGTAGAGAGTGATTTGAGGAATCTCTTTAAAACCTTCGATCAATTTTTCGATCAAACAGCTTTCGTGCCGGCGAATAGGCTCCACCCCTTGTTTCAGAACAAACCGGACACCAGCGAGAAGCCCGGCGATGCCGACAGCATTTGGGGTTCCGCTCTCAAAACGATCCGGCAAGAAATCGGGCTGTTCCTCAAATTCGGACCGGCTTCCTGTCCCACCGTGTTTGAGAGGAATCATCTCCTTTTCATTGACCCGCTCTCCGATGACCAGCCCTCCTGTTCCCTGCGGTCCGTAGAGGCTCTTATGACCGGTAAAGGCCAAAAGGTCGATCCCATCGTTTTCCATATCGATAGGATAGACTCCAGCCGTCTGAGCTGCATCGACCAGAAAAAGAAGGCCATGTTCTCCTGCAATCCGTCCCACTTCTCTGAGGGGGAGCAATGTGCCCGTCACATTGGAGGCATGATTGAGAACAATCATTCTCGTTCGGGATTGAATCTTCTTTTCGATATCCCGTGAATCCAGTTCCCCTTTCGGAGAACAGGGAACGACACTCAATTCGACCCCTTTCTTCTCCAGGTCCCTGAGAGGCCTCATCACTGAATTGTGTTCCATACTGCTTGTGATGATATGATCGCCGGGTCGAATAAGACCCTTTAAGGCTAAATTGATGGACTCGGTGGCGTTTAGGGTAAAGACGATTCGGGAAGAGTCTTTTACATTAAAGAGCGTGGAAAGGATTTCCCGAGTCTCATATATGATTCTTGCCGCTTCGATGGAGAGGAGGTGGCCGGATCGGCCCGGATTGGCTCCGATCTCCTCCATAAATCTGACCATCGCCTCTTTCACCTCAGGAGGCTTTGGCCACGAGGTGGCGGCATTATCAAGGTAGATCATCTTTTTTAAGTCTTTTCGAGAAGGAGTCGGATATCCCCGCCTTCCTGCTTCGTTTCGATTTTCCATCCGGACTGTTGTGCAAGGCGGGCGATATTTTCCTTTGCTGTCTCCGTATCAACGAGAACTTCGAAGACTCCCCTGCCCAGCTCTTTCATCTTCCTATCAGCCGCGATAACAGGCTGAGGGCAGGACAATCCCCTTGCGTCAATGATCTGTGACATATTTTTTCTCCTTTTTGAAGTTTAACATAATATTTTTTGCCTAAGCCATTTTTTCCCTCATTGTAAATCCCGCTACGATACAGAAGATTAAACCGATGATCACACTCGCCGGGCCATAGGCTCCTGGGCCTGCAGGTGAAGAGGCCATTGAAAAGTTGTGGGCAAACCCCGCTCCCACGATCATCCCCGTTGCAAAGATGGCGGCATCTCCGTCTCCTTCGCCAGAAAGGAAGAGCTGTCTTCCTGGACAACCCCCTGCCAATGCGAAGGCCAATCCGGCAAGGACCATTCCCAAGAAATTCCAGAGGTGGTTGGCATGGGCAATGGGTTGATCCGAAAAGGACGCTTTAAACTGACCGAGGATCAGATTCATGATGAAGGCCGCAATCACGATCCCCAGGATGCCGCTTAGCAGGTGGGTGTTTCGGATCAGGATGACATCCCGTATGGCTCCCATCGTGCATAGTCTTGTCCGCTGTGCCAGGAACCCCACACAAAGGGCAATGATAAGAGAGACGACAATGGGGGCATGTTGTGAGCCAGGGCCCTTCTGGCTGAAGAAAATAGGGCCTGTGGGAGTTCCTTCCGGAGTCCTTCCGAACTGGGGGGCAAAGAGAAGAAAGAGAAGGAGAACGATCATGACAATGGGGAAGACGAGCCCTGAAAAGCTACCGGTCTTCGTGGATCGGCCAAGCGTATAGCCTGACTTGAGGAAGAGAATCCCGATCCAGATTCCAAAAGCCAGACCGGCCAATCCGACAATGGCATTCCAGTCCCCTCCAGCCAGCCGGAGCAATGCCCTCCAGGGACATCCGAGAAAAACGAGCGCTCCAATCATTGCAAATAAACCAAGAAAGAAACGGATGACAGGGGAGGAGCCTCCCCTTGGCTTGAACTCTCTGAAGAGGACTGCTGCAATCAATGCGCCGAGAACAAAACCGATGATCTCCGGCCGGATATACTGCACCACCGCAGCCCGATGCAGTCCCAAGGCCCCTGCAATATCTCTCTCCATGCAGGCGACACAGATGCCCATGTTTTTGGGATTTCCCCAATGCTGGAGAAGCGGAGCAAAGACTCCCACAAATACACCCGCTGAGATGATTCCCCATCGGGAGCCGAAGAATTGAACCATTTTTGCCATCTTTCATCCTCCTTTTATCGTCATACCTTTCAGATTTGAAATTAACCCAATTTTATTTGAATATTTCGGCATGTCAAATCGATTATTTCGATAGAAAAGCCGATTGTTATTGAAAAAACCGATAGAGAGAATGGGTATGGATTGAAAAAAACGCAGGGTTCAATTAAAATAGCCTTAGCTTTTTAAATCGGGGAGGGCATATGGGGGAGAAAATAGACGCAAAATCGGTTTCAGAGAAAGCAAAAGGTTATTTTGGTCAGGGGTATAACTGAGCGGAGTCAGTCTCCTTGAGTTTCAAGGAGTATCTGGGCTATGAGGAATCTTTCATTCCCAGATTAGCTACCGGATTCGGCGGAGGTGTCGGCCGGAAAGGATCGCTCTGCGGAGCCTTCACTGCTTCGATTATGGCAATCGGGATGAAGATGGGAAGGACCGATCCAAAAGATCGGGAGGGGCTATTAAAGGTTTATGACAAGTGCCAGCAGTTCTGGGAGGTGTTCGAGAAAGAGTTCGGAAGCAGAGACTGTTATGGCTTAATAGGGTTACATCTGGATGATCCCGAAGAAAACAAAAAGTGGCTGACTACCGGAGGCAGAGAAAAGTGTACGGGAATCGTGGAAAAGACCGCCCAGATCCTCTGCGAGTTTTTAAATAAGAGTTAATGGAAGGAGTTCACCCCGTTAGAAAGTCTTAGGCCTTCCAACGGGAGGACTCACAAAGGGTTTTAAACACCGAGCCCGCTTCAAAGGAAATTTTATCTTAAGCCCTGCAGCAAGCAGCAGGGCTTTCTAACGGGGTAAATCATGGATCGGATCTTCAGTGGGATTCAGCCCTCGGGTGAAATTCATATTGGAAATTATGTGGGGGCCATTCGCAACTGGGTTAAATTGACAGGTCGCTATGACTGCATCTATTCTGTGGTGGACTATCATGCCATTACCATTGAATATGAAGTGGAAATGATGCAGAAGAGGATTCTGGAAACAGCCACGATCCTTATCGGCTGTGGATTGACTCCGGATAAATGCATTGTTTTTGTCCAATCCCATGTGCCCGAACATACTGAACTTGCCTGGGTCTTCAATAGCGTGACCCCGATTGGCGAACTGGAGAGGATGACCCAGTTCAAAGAGAAGTCGAAACAGCACCGGCAGAATATCAATGTGGGACTTCTGGGCTATCCTGTGCTTCAGGCGGCTGATATCCTCATCTATAAAGCAGGTTATGTGCCGGTCGGAGAAGACCAGACCCAGCATGTGGAACTCTCGAGGGAGATCGCCCGAAAATTCAATGGACGCTATGGGGAGACCTTCCCCGAACCCCAGGTTCTTCTTTCGACCGCCCCCCGGATTCTCGGGACCGATGGGCAGGCCAAGATGTCCAAGTCGATGAATAATGCCATCGGGCTTCTGGAGCCTCCGGAGGTTATCCGGGAGAAGTTAAAGACCGCAGCCACCTGTCCCCATCGGGAGCGCAGGAGCGATCCCGGACATCCGGAGCACTGCAATATCTTTACGATGCATCAGGCCTTCTCCAAACCGGAACAGATTTCTTACGTCGAACAGGGTTGCCGGACAGCGGGGATCGGATGTATTGAGTGCAAAGAGATTCTCTGTAAGAGTATGATTGAAGAGTTGAGTCCCATTCAGGCTCGTGTTAAAGAGATTAACGCCAAACCGGAATATATTGTCGATGTGTTAAAATCAGGAGCCTCTCGCTGCAAAGCTATTGCCGCAAAAGTGATGGATGAGGTGAGAAGAAAAATCGGCGTTAAATCGGAGTGGCTGTCCCCTTTATAAGAATCCTTTGGATTTGCTGGGCGGGCCATTTTTTTCGGGAAAATGGGTGTCGCCCATCTGCTTTGTTATTTCACTCCATCACACCACTCCCTCGCATTTTGGAACATTTGAATCCACGGGGATGCCTTGAGATTATCCTTCAGATCGCCCGGCATCCATGCCCATTGCCATTTCAGAAACGCTCGCTCCGGATGAGGCATCATGGCCAGATGCCGCCCATCAGGCGAACAGAGTCCTGTCATCCCGAAAGGGGACCCGTTGGGGTTAAAAGGGTAGCTTTGTGAAATCTTTCCATCCTGCCGGCCCTCATCGTCCACGAAGGCGAGCGGGACAAGCTTTTTGGCGATGACCTCGTCCATCAGCGCTGGGTCGGGAAAGACAAGTCTGCCTTCGCCATGAGCCACCCAGATTCCGAGCATTGAATCGATCATGCCTTTGAACATAATCGCCGGACTTTCTAAAATCTTAACAGTCGCCCAGCGGGATTCAAAACGCCCGGACACGTTTTGAACGAACCGTGGTTGTTGATGATCAGGGATTCCCAACCAGGGCACCCATCCGAGAAGCGCGAAGAGCTGGCACCCGTTGCACACCCCCAAGGAAAAGGTATCGGGACGATGATAAAAATCGTCAAACATTTTCCTTAGCCTTTCATTAAACCGGATGGCTGCCGCCCACCCTTTGGCGCTTTCCGGGACATCGGCGTAAGAAAATCCTCCGACAGTGACGAGTCCTCTGAAACGCTCCAGCGTCATGCGCCCGCGGATCAGATCGGTCATCGTGATATCCCATGGGCGGAAACCTGCCTGATAGAAAGCGGAGGTCATCTCCCGATCGCCATTGCTTCCCTCTTCCCGGAGAATGGCCGCCTCCGGTCTGTCTTTGAGCTCGAGAAGGGGGGCCGGCGTGGGTTCGGGTTTAAAGGGGATGAAATAGCCTGGACCTCTGCGATCGAAGATATTTTTTCTCTCCTCATCGGCGCATTGTGAACTCATCTGAAGACGCTCGATTTGGTAGGACGTTTCCTCCCACCATTGGCGAAGAACACGCATGTCCGATTCAAGAACCTTCTGCGAATTAAAGGTAACAAGAATTTTCTTTTCCTCCGTCGTTTCTCCGATCATGTTTGAGCGTAGATGAAAAGAATCAAGAATCTCCAGGACCTTCGGGACATCACTTACATGACACTCGATAACGGCTCCCAACTCTTCGGCAAAAAGCCTTTCGAATGGGCTCCATGGATCGTCCATTCGAATTTTCAAACCACAGTTTCCGGCAAAGGCCATTTCGAGAAACGTCGTGATGAGCCCCCCATCGCTGATGTCGTGTCCTGCGAGAATTAAATTTTCCGACATTAACTTCTGGATTGCATGGAAGGCGCGTTGAAGCATGTCGGGATCATCCACGTCAGGAGATTCGTTTCCGATCTGTCCGTAAACCTGCGCCAAAGCCGACCCTCCAAGCCGGGCCTTCTGTTTGGAGATTTCAATGAAGATGAGCCGGCTGTGCCCCGGCTTTTTGACATCGGGAGTAACCACCTTCGTGATATCGGGCATGGTCGCATAAGCGGAAATAACAAGCTCACGGGGAGATTTCACAATTTCATCTCCGACTCGAGTCGCCATGGAAAGGCTATCCTTTCCGCCATCCACTGCAATCGCCAACCGGATCATCAGATCCCGCATGGCGCACACCGCATCGTAAAGGGCCGCCCCTTCGCCGGGGAGTTTGGGCGCCCACATCCAATTGGCTGAACACTTTATATCTTCCAGGCGACTGATCTGCGCCCACACGATGTTGGTCAGCGCCTCTCCAACAGCCATCCGGGCTCCCGCCTTTGGGTCGACCAACATTTTAATCGGTTGCTCGCCAATCGAAGTCGCTGCTCCTGTTAATCCGAAATGGCTCTGGGCGATCACCGCGACATCCCCAACCGTTAATTGAAGCGGTCCGCAACATTGTTGCCGCGCAATCAACCCCGTAACGCTTCGATCCACCTTGCTGGTTAGAAATCTCTTTGAACCGACGGCCAGGTTTCGAAGCACATGAGACAATGCTTCTTCCACCGACCAATCATTGGGCCATTCAAGAGGTTTTAGTGAATGCTCTATCCTCTCATCTCTGAACGTTTTCTGCGGCATATTGCCCAGAACCTTTGCGAGATTGAGATTGACAGGCGTTGAATCATCCTTGTCATCATGCACAATGAAGCGGCCCTCTCCTGTCACTTTCCCGAGGATTTCACAATTGACTTTTTCCCTTTCGCAGATCGATTTGAATTCTTCAATTCTCTCGGGGGATATCAGGAAACCGCATCGCTCTTGATATTCGGCGATCCAGATTTTGAGCACGGATAAAGTCGGATCGCCAAGTTTGATGCGCCTCAATCCGATTTTGCCTCCGGCTTTTTCGACCAGCTCCTTAAGGACATTGGCAGGCCCGCCCGCTCCCTGATCATGGATGCTGATAATAGGGCTCTTTTCTCCCATTTCAATGCAGGACCGGATGACGCGGTTCATCTTTTGTTCCATCTCTGCATCGCCGCGCTGGACCGCATTAAAATCGAGCTCTTCAACATTTTCGCCCTGAAGTTTACTGGAAGCCGACCCTCCGCTCAGCCCGATTCCATAAGCGGGGCCTCCGACCTGAACAATCAGCATTCTTCTTTGAGCTTCGTCCTTTTCCACATGCCTGGCATCGATCTGTCCGATTCCGCCCGTAAACATTATCGGTTTAATCCAGGCCCAACGTTCTCCGTTTTGAAGCCTTTGGTCAAATGAACGGGTAAAACCGAGAATCACCGGCTCGCCGAACTTATTCCCGTAATCGCTGGCTCCATCGCTTGCCCTAATTTCGATCGTGAGAGGAGAAGCCAAACTCGATAGATACACGGATCTCTTGTCTTCCCAGAGCAGATCGTAGCCAGCGATAAGCAGATTGGCAACGCAATATCCCGCTGTTCCGGCAACGACCAGGCCGCCTTTTCCTGTGGCCTGGACATCGCGAATCCGACCGCCCGTGCCTGTTTCAGCGCCGGGGAAAGGAGCGATCCCGGTCGGAAAATTGTGCGTCTCCGCAGTAAAAATGATATGGTACTGGACCCTCCGCTTCTGGAATGGGGATGGTTTACCGGGTTGTTCTGGGACGATTGTCCAGCAGTCATATCCTTTGATCCCGCTCGAATTGTCCTTGAATGCGATGATGCTGTTGGATGGATTCGCTATTAAAGTCGATTTGACGATATCCATCATCGTTTCCGGCATCGCCACGCCGTTGATCATCTGTTTCCCTTTGAAATAGCCATGCCGCGAGTGTTCGCTGTTGGCGTTATCCAGATCCCTGATTTCAACGATCGTGGGATTTCTTCCCTCTTCCTTGACAAAGTAATCATAGTAGAGATTTCTGTCCCATTCATCCATCGCAAGCCCCGATATTTCGAGAAGAGCATCCGGGCCTTTTTCCAATAAAGGAATCTCAAAAACAGGTTCCGGCAGCATTCCAGTTTCAAAAGTCTGCAAAGGTTGATCATACAGACATTCTGTCATTCGGTCGTGATGTCCTTGAATAAAGCGGTCCTTATCCACGCCGGCAGGAAGGTGATATCGCCGGGACCGCTCTATGCGAGTCACCTTTTCGAGCCCGCAGGCCTGACAGATGGCGACGATATTGGTTGAATAGGCTGTCGCAAAATTCATGCGAGGACCGAGCTCCACGATCTCGCTTCCGTCAGGATGGGTCGATTTCGTGGAGATACTTTCCGATACAAAGCCGTCGGCTAAGACCTGCCTTAAAATCGAAAGCTCATTGGCATTCAACGGCGCAGAAGTTTCCACATTGAAGCAGTATTCCAATGTCTCATCTCTGCGCAAGAAAAAATGGCGCATCCCTCTCATCCTTTCTTATATAAAAAATATATCCAAATGGCACGAATGGAAACGAATGAAACGAATATTCCCGATGTAATTCGCCGTGGGTGCCCTCCGGTCATGCAGCATTAATAAAAAAGCCTCATAGGCGTATCGCTTTTGTAAAAGACCTGTCCATGGCTAAGGTAAATATGCCGATGGAGGACCAAATTTAAAATATGACTTTGCCAGGCGCGTTCTTTTTCGTTAACTCTTTTAGCCAGTATCACGGCATCATCGTCAGGCCTGATCAGCACGGGCATCTGGAAGAAAACGGGGCCATGGTCAAAAGCAATGTCGTCAACAAAATGCATCGTCACGGCGGTCTGGGTTATTTCGCCCCGATGATAAGCGGACATGACCGCTTCGTGCACATAATGCCCGTATAATCCTGGCCCGCCAAACTGCGGCAGGGGTCCCGGGTGAATATTAACTGTTTTGGAAGGATCAAGTCCTCTTACAAACTTTAACCACCCGGAGCACATGACATAGTCAGCCCGATATTTTTCAACGAACACTCGGTACCCTGTGGCATCAAAGGGTCCGGGCCAATACTCAAAGGGGATATGAAGCGCGTCCGCTCTTCTATGGACGCCTCCATCTGGGTGGTTGGAAATGACTCCGACGATTTGAGCGTTAAGGACCGGCGGATTCGTTCGGGAAAATTCGACCAATTCTTGAAAACCGAAACCTCCCCCCTTCGCATCGCCGCTCGCAAAAACTAAAACCCTGATCCTCCCGTCGCTTGACTCCATCTTTATCTCCTCCAATGATTGATCAGCTATCCTTATATGCAGATTAAATCATTTGGGGAAAAAGTCAACCCTTCGGGTTAGTCGTATAGTCATTAGTCAGATAGTCGATTATCAATTGATGATAAGACCATATGACTATTATCTGGCTGTTTTGGCCTGCTGAGTTAAAAAAGAGAGAACGTTCAGATAGGCTAACCTTTTTCACCCAAAGCCTTGAATGAACTCGTGGAAGAAGTATCCGTGACCCCAGAACTGCTGGCTTGATCGAGCATATTTTGCAAAGTGACTTCGGGATGGTGATAACGCCGGTATTTGACGGTTTTCTTGCCATACTGGATGGCTTCTTGCGGGCACCACTGGATACAGGCCAGACATTGTTCGCATCGGTGAAGCCATGAGGGTTTTTCATTTTTCATCTCGATATTTCCAGCAGGACAAACTTTAAAGCAGATTTCACAGCCGTTGCATTTATCATCGACCCAGAATTTCTTGTCCATTTTTGGAACATGCCGAAAGGACATCTTATAAAACGAGGAGAATGGAATATTCTGCCATAGAGGCCCTCTGTCCACCTTTTTTCGCTCACCCGCCAGGACAGCATGGGCAATCGCTTTCACCTTTTCCTGTGCATTTCTGAAGAGGCGCTGTTGAGTCTCAACCGGTCCAGGGCCTCCCCATGGGATGTAATTGGAGGGCAGGACAATGGAATAACCCAAAGAGAGCGATAATTTTCTGGTTGACATTAATTTTTGCAACTGCAGGAGTGTGGCGGCCGGTTGCCCGGCATTGACGGCGACGGCGAAAAAATAGGTCCCGGGTTTCATCTTACGGTGGTTGATAAACCGGATGACACGAGCAGGCAACCCCCAGATGTGGACAGGGAAGATGATTCCCACCCGATCCGCGTCCACTTCAAGATCGTTTGATGAGAGTGACATAAAATCAAGAGTGGCTTCTTTTAATTCCACTGCCAACTGGCGTGCGACCCATAATGAATTGCCCGTTCCAGTATAAACATACAGCTCTGTCTTCATGGGGAGGACTCTATTCCGAACCGGCCAAATAAATTTGGTTCCTTTCTATCATAAGGAAATAATATTTTGAAGAAGAAATTGGAATAATGAGTGTTATGGTCTGGCAATCGCAAAATACTATTGACTCGAGCAGCGTTTTTTTGATAATCAATCTTCATCGCTCGTAAGCGACGTATATTTATTTTTAAAATATTTTATTGCGATTGACACTACAAAATCTAAAAAGGATGATAAAATGAAACTTTGCCGATTCCTCACCTCACAACGAGAAACACGCATGGGGTTGATCAGCGCGGAGAACCAGGTCCTGGATTTATCCGACGCAGGGGTGAACACTCTCACCTTTCTTCTCGAAGCCGAGAATCCCCTCGAACAGATCGAGAACCTTTTCCGGGAAAGCCTGACTCGTTTTTCCCTTGATCAAATACAATTGCTCAGCCCCGTCGAGCGCCAGGAAGTCTGGGCGGCGGGTGTCACCTATCTGCGCAGCAAAAAGGCACGGATGGAGGAATCCAACTTCAACGCAAACGCCTACGACCGAGTCTACGGCGCCCAGAGACCGGAAATCTTCTTTAAATCGCTCCCGGAAAAGGTCGTCGGTCCTGGCCAACCGGTAGGCATCCGCACGGACTCACAGTGGAATGTCCCCGAACCGGAATTGGCTCTGGTCATCAATTCCCATGGCGCCATCGTTGGCTACACGATTGGCAACGACATGAGTTCGCGTGATATCGAGGGGGAAAATCTGCTTTACCTGCCTCAAGCCAAAATCTATCATCGCTCCTGCGCGGTCGGGCCGTGCATTTTGGTCGACTCCACCGAGACGGTGGCACGGACCTGGACCATTACGCTGCAAATCTATCGTGGATGTGGGATCATCTTCGAGGGACAGACCACTGTGAATCAGATCAAACGAGGTTTTGAAGAACTGGTCAGCTACCTTTACCGCAGCCAGATCTTTCCACACGGAGCAATCCTGCTGACCGGCACGGGTATCGTGCCGGAAGACAATTTTACACTTCAGCCGGATGACAAAGTCCGGATCGAGGTCAACGGCATCGGAGTCCTGGAAAACACCGTCACCATGGTCTGAGCAACTAAAAAGCTAAAAAGAAAAGCTAAATTCCGGCTTTCGCCGGAATGACGGAAGAACAAAATCGACCGGGTCCTCGCGGGACATTATGGCTTTACCGATGAGGAACTGGATTTCATTATCAACTACGACATCAAATAGCGCATGGGGGCAAGCGACACCGAGGACGATGATGGAGTTTGAAGAAATCCGAATGATTGAGCAGCAGTGAGGTCAATGTGCTACACCGTTATCTTTATATGTTTCTGGACGAAGCAGGTGACTCCAATTTTTACCGGAATCACGATTCTTGAGGGTGAATTCAGTCGGTGGGGTTCGCTTGACCTGACTAAATAAAAATAGGAAGACTCACGCATTTGACTCTGCGACAAACAAAGCAAGCGTGGGAATTGACGATGGCCTCAAGAAAGAATATACTTTTAAAAAGAACAACAAAAAAGGAGGAAGAATACGATGGACGTCAGTGTTCTAAAGGAATTAATTAATAAGGCAAAGGGCCTTACTCCTGAAGAGAATCTTGACCTTATTACCCATCTGTTGAATAGAATCCGAGTGGCTGGTTCGGCTTCAAAGGATAGGAGAAAATGGAGCGAGATCTGTGGAAAGGCACCTTACCCTCTCGTTGGCGAAGATGCTCAGTCATGGGTAACAAGGAACAGAAAGGAATCGGATGAGAGACGTCAAAAAAACTGGCAGTAAAAAAGGGATAGGTATCTCTCTTCAGGGTGTAAACAACATATTTCTCGACACAGCTCCATTAATCTATTATGTTGAGAAACATCCTAAATATCTGAAGATTCTCAAACCTGTTTTCCAACATATCGACAAAGGGTTTATTAAGGCTGTTACCTCGCCCGTTACTCTTGCCGAATGCCTGATACACCCCTATCGACGGGGGCTTATTAATCTTCAGAAAGACTTCACCGACCTCATCGTGGATGGAAGAAACACAACTTTTATGACGATAGATCATATCATTTCACAAAAAGCTGCTCAGCTAAGGGCTTCCTACAATTTGACGCTTACGGATGCCTTCCAGGTAGCGACTGCCATCTCCGCCGGTTGCGACACTTTTCTTACCAATGACCAGGACATAAAACAGGTTACGGAAATAGAGGTCCTCGTTCTCACAGACCTGAGTAAAAAATGATTGTGTGCTGCGACCGTTCTCAATAAAAAAGTTCATAGAAATTCCAGGCAGGTCACAAATCGTGTGAATTTAGGAGGAGATTCACGAAATGGGTGTAGAACCAACTGAAATTAATGAGGAAGAGAAATACCTCTATGAATACTATAATGTCTATCGATTTAAATTTAATTCTTGAATCAGATAAAAATGCGACCGCCCTGACTACCCTTTCGGGAGAGCCCCTTGGGCTCTTATCATCAGGGCGGGACCTTTAAACCCAAAATCAATATGTCAGATCAGTGACTAAAAGTCGAGAAGAATTTTTAGAAGGAAATAGCGCTATAAAATCAATCTGTTAGTAAAAGATCAGAACGAGGTAATCGGAGGATTTCACTCTCCCATGGAGAAGGAATGTCTGGACTTCTTACTGCGCGGCAAACAACACATTGTCATGTGCCCTGCCCGAAGCATCACCAACATGCGTATGCCTACGGCATGGCGAAAAGCTTGTGCCGAAGGAAGGTTTCTCATTCTGTCGCCGTTTGCCACAAAACATAGAAGAATTTCGACGCTTCTTGCTGAAAAAAGAACCAGATTCGTTTTACTCTGGCGGAACAGTTTTTTGTTCCTTATGCTGCTCCTGGAGGCAAGACGGAGCAACTCTGCCAAGACCTAATGAGTGCAGGGAAGCAGGTTTACACGTTTGAATCAGAGCAAGAAAGCAGCCTTGTAAAATCCGGGGCTCTAACAATCAACCTCCACCATTTCGTTGATCAATTACTGAAGGGGTCGAAGGTAGCATAGAAAAGTGGGGTAGTTAAATTATTTAAAAAATAGGAAATGGGAAGTGAATCATCCCATTTCCCATTTGATTCATTTAGAAGAAGACGCTGGGGTGGTCGGGGTCGAATTTTTGTGAAGGCTTCCTCTCATTTTCTTTCAGTTTTGCATGAGCGGCGGCAAGCCTCGCAATCGGAAGCCTCG
This sequence comes from Syntrophaceae bacterium, assembly GCA_018333715.1. GTDB lineage: Bacteria > Desulfobacterota > BSN033 > BSN033 > UBA1163 > RBG-16-49-23. The sequence goes on from JAGXSW010000171.1 coordinate 18,670, forward strand.
GCACGGAACAGCTCACATAGGAGAGCCCGATGTTGTGGCAAAATTCAACCGACTCGGGATGGCCGCCATGTTCCCCGCAGATCCCGATCTTGAGGTCAGGCTTCGTCCTTCTTCCCCATTCGACGGTGATGATCATCAATCTCCCCACCCCTTTCACATCCAGCACCTCAAAGGGGTTGTCCTGGAGGATCTTTCGCTGATTGTAGAGAGGAAGGAATTTGTTTTCCGCATCCTCTCTTGAGAAGGAGAAGGTCGCCTGGGTAAGATCGTTCGTTCCAAAGGAGAAGAAGTCTGCAACCTCCGCAAGCCTTCCTGCCCTCATGCAGGCCCTGACGACCTCGATCATCGTCCCGAATTTGAACTTGATCTTCACCCTGTACTGTTTTTCCACTTCCCGCTGAACCTTTCTTACCAACTCATAGACCCATTTCAACTCCTGGGCTGTGCAGACCTGGGGGACCATGACCTCGGGCTGGATATCGACTCCCTCTTTTGTCAACTCGGCGGCGGCTTCCATGACGGCCTGAATCTGCATCTTGTAGATCTCAGGATAGGTGATGCCCAGTCGCACACCCCGGTGGCCGAGCATGGGATTGACCTCCATCATTTCCTTAACCTTTTTGAGGGTCTCCTGCTGTTTGCGGATCAGTTTCTTGTCGAGCTTCTTCTCCTTGATCTCGGCGATATCGGCGGCCACATGCTCAAGAATTTTTACAGATTCCCTGAAACTGGTATCGAGATATTTCATCGTATCGGCAATATTCTCCATCGAGTAGAGGGCTGACTCAAGGCTTTTCAAATTCCTCAAATCCGAGCCCAACTCTTCCGCTGAGGGAAGAAATTCGTGGAGGGGCGGGTCGAGGAGTCGAATCGTCACAGGGAATCCCTTCATGGCCCTGAAGATTTCTTTAAAATCGCTCTTTTGTGATGGGAGGAGTTTGGCAATGGCCTCCGCTCTTTTCTCCTTTGAACCGGCCAGGATCATCTCCCGAACAATGGGAAGCCGGTCAACCGCATTGAACATCCTCTCCGTCCGGCAGAGACCGATTCCCTCGGCGCCCATTTGTCTCGCCTTTGCGGCTGATTCGGGCGTATCGGCGTTGGCCCGGACCCCTATCGTCCTGACCTCATCCGCCCAGCTTAGAATTGTGAGAAGGTCCTTGCTGACCTCCGGATCAACGGTGGGAACTTCTCCCAGATAGACCTCGCCCCTGGAGCCATCGATCGTGATAAAATCCCCTTCTTTGATGCGGACATTTCCCACCGTGGCTTCTCTTGTTTTGGAATCGATGTGGAGTGATTCGCATCCTGAGACGCAGGGCTTTCCCATTCCCCTGGCCACGACCGCGGCATGGGAGGTCTTTCCGCCCCGGCTGGTCAGGATTCCCTGAGAGGCGAAGAAGCCATGAATATCCTCAGGTTTCGTTTCTTCCCGGACAAGAATGACCTTATGACCGAGTTTTCCCACTCTTTCAGCCTCATCAGCATCGAAGATGGCTTTGCCGGATGAGGCTCCCGGAGAGGCCGGGAGTCCGGAGGCGATTGGCTTCCCCTTAAAACCCGGATCGATCCGTTTGTGGAGGAGTTGTTCCAGCTCAAAGGGTTTCAATCTCAGAACCGCCTTCTCCTTGTTAATCATTTTTTCAGCCACCATTTCTTTAGAAGTCCGGACGATGGCCTGTGCATTCATCTTTCCGTTGCGGGTCTGAAGGATATAGAGCGTTCCTTTCTCCACAGTGAATTCGAAATCCTGAACCTCATGAAAATGTTCTTCGAGGGTCTTTCTTACCCGCTCCAGCTCCCGGTAAATCCTGGGCATCTCCTTCTTCATCTCATGAATGGGCTTTGGCGTCCTGATGCCGGCCACCACATCCTCGCCCTGCGCATTGACGAGATATTCGCCATAGAAGATGTTTTCACCGGTTCCGGGATCTCTTGTGAAGGCCACACCCGTGGCAGAGTCGAAGCCCATATTTCCGAAGACCATGGCGCAGATATTGACCGCTGTTCCGTTGGCCATTTCCGGGGTGACATTGAATTCCCTCCGGTAATCGATAGCTCTTTTTCCCATCCAGGACCGGAAGACCGCCTCAATGGCCAATTTCAATTGAACCATCGGATCTTCTGGAAAAGGAGAACCTGTCTCTTTCCTGATCAGGGTCAGGTATTGTTCACAGATGTCTTTAAGATGATCTGCATCGAGATCAGTGTCATAGACCGCCCTGGCCTTCTCTTTTGTCCTGTTCAGGATGTGATCGAATTCCTTTTCGTCCACGCCCAGGGCAATCTTTCCGAAGAGTTGAATGAATCTCCGGTAGGCATCGTAGGCAAATCTTCCGTCGGCGGTGATCTGGATGAGCCCTTCGATGGTTTCGTCGTTTAACCCGAGATTGAGAATGGTGTCCATCATTCCGGGCATGGAAAGGGCGGCGCCCGACCGGACGGAGAAGAAGAGGGGATTCTGAGAACTTCCGAAGACCTTTCCCGTTTTTTCTTCAACCTTTTGCAGATTTTTTTGAACTTCCTCCATGAGACCTTTTGGGAGCCTCTTTTTGTCCCCGTAGAACCGGATACAGGCTTCGGTGGTGACGATGAACCCGGGAGGAACCGGAAGGCCCATGCGGGTCATTTCAGCCAGCCCGGCCCCTTTTCCTCCGAAGAGTTTTTTATTGAGGCCTTCGGCCTCTTCAAAGAGATAAACATATTTCATGATTTTTGCGCCCTCCCTTTTTAGCTTATCGACATCTATATTAATTTTATTTAACTGAAAAATCAATCTGACCTTTTCCGCTTACTCATTCAAGACTTGGATTCCCTCAATAATAGACATTGATATTGACCTCTTCTCCCCTCTCCCTTGACGGGAGAGGGCTGGGGTGAGGGCGTCATAACGCCAATTGGGTACCCCCTCCCCTCCATCCCCTCCCGCCAAGGGAGGGGAAGTTATTAGGTTTGATCTTTCGAATATCTATTTTTGGAAATTCTTATCGCCTTGACAAGGGAAGGGGGTTTGGATAGATTTATGTTTAATACGAACTTGAAGGAGCTGAATATGGGAAATAAACCCTATGTTCTCTGGTTTGATGAAATCGGGCTGAGTGATCTTCCGCTCGTGGGCGGGAAGAATGCCTCACTGGGCGAGATGCGACGGGAGCTGACCGGACTTGGTGTAAGCATCCCCAACGGGTTTGCGGTGACGGTCAATGCCTACCACGATTTTTTAGACGAAGGAACGGTGCAGGAATGGCAATATATCATGAAGAAACCCGGTGTGAGGGAGAATATCCGGGACATTCTTGCCGATCTTGATGTGGATGATATGGAGAATCTTTCCGAGAGGGGAAGCCGGGTCCGGAGACTCATCTATAGCCTCGAGTTTCCAAGAGGGGTTGTCGAAGAGATCATCAAGGCCTACCGGAAGTTATGCAAAGAGTATGGAGAGGATACGGATGTGGCGGTCCGGAGCAGCGCCACAGCCGAGGATTTACCCACATCGAGTTTCGCAGGCCAGCAGGAGACTTATCTCAATATTCGCGGGGAATACGCCCTGATTCAGGCCTGTAAACGGTGTTTCGCCTCCCTCTTTACCAACCGGGCCATCTCGTACAGAACCCACAGAGGATTTGACCATTTTCAGGTTGCCCTCTCCATCGGGATACAGCAGATGGTGCGATCCGACAAAGCCTGCTCCGGGGTGATGTTTACAATGGATACCGAATCTGGATTTCCCCATGTGGTCTATATCACCGGCTCCTATGGACTGGGGGAGAATATTGTTCAGGGAGTGATCAATCCCGATGAGTTCTATGTCTTCAAACCCCGCCTCTCCCAGAATTACAAGCCTATTATTCAGAAGACCCTCGGAACCAAGGAGATCAAGATGGTTTATGCCATGGAAGGAGAGGGTTCGACAAAGAATATCCCGGTCTCGTTGCAGGAGAGGTCAAATTTTATTCTCAGTGAAGAAGAGATCATCCGGCTTGCCCAATGGGGCGTGATCATCGAAGAACATTATTCAAAGAGGGCGGGGAACTACATGCCCATGGATATCGAATGGGCAAAGGACGGCATCACGCAACAGCTCTTTGTCCTTCAGGCGAGGCCTGAGACGGTCAAATCCCAACGCAACATGAATGTCCTGGAGACCTATGTATTGAAAGAGAAGGGGAGGATCCTGGCTCAGGGGAGAAGCGTGGGAGAGAAGATCGGCGCAGGACCCGTCCATGTCCTTTCCAGTGTAAAGGAGATCGATCAGTTTAAAAAGGGCGAGGTGCTGGTGACCCAGATGACCGATCCGGACTGGGAACCCATTATGAAGATCGCTGCGGGCATTGTCACCGATCGGGGAGGCCGGACCTGCCATGCGGCCATCATCAGCCGGGAGATTGGCATTCCCTGTGTGGTGGGGACTGTAAACGGCAGTGAGGTTCTTGGAGATTACCGGAGCGCCACCGTCTGCTGTTCCGAAGGGGAGACCGGCTTGATCTTTGAGGGGATCCTTGGCTATGAAGTGAAGCGCTTCGACATGGAACATCTGGAGAAGCCCCACACCAGGATTATGATGAATGTAGGAGATCCGGATAATGCCTTCCATCTCTCCTTTATCCCCAATGATGGGGTCGGTCTGGCGCGACTGGAATTCATCATCAACAATGTGATCCGAATCCATCCCATGGCCCTCGTCCGGTTCGATTCATTGAACGATGATCATGTCAGAAGGGAGATCGAACAGTTGACCGTGGGTTACGAGGACAAGAAGATTTTTTTCATTGACCGGCTGGCACAGGGAGTGGCCAAAATTGCTGCGGCCTTCTATCCCAGGGATGTGATCGTCCGGATGAGCGATTTCAAGACGAACGAGTACGCCAATCTCATCGGAGGAAGCCGGTTCGAGCCTGTGGAAGACAATCCCATGATCGGTTACCGGGGGGCCTCACGGTATTACGATGAGGATTATCAGGAGGGGTTTAGCCTCGAATGTCTGGCGATGAAGAAGGTCCGGGATGAGATGGGTCTGACCAATGTGAAGTTGATGATTCCGTTCTGCCGGACCGTAGAAGAGGGAAGGCTGGTCATCGCGGAGATGAGGAAATATGGTTTAATCCAGGGACGCAATGACCTCGAGATCTATATGATGTGTGAAATCCCCAGCAATGTGATCCTGGCGGAAGAATTCAGCGAGATTTTTGACGGATTTTCGATCGGGTCGAACGATCTCACCCAGCTCATTCTGGGGCTGGATCGCGATTCGGAGAAGGTCGCCCGCATCTTTGACGAGAGAAATCCTGCTGTCAAGAAGATGGTCCAGTGGGTGATCGAAAAGGTGAAGAAGAACGGCAAGAAGATCGGCATCTGCGGGCAGGCTCCGAGCGATTATCCGGAGTTTGCAGAGTTTTTAGTCCGGTGCGGCATCGACAGCATCTCCCTCAATCCGGATACGGTCATCAAGACCACGGAGAGAATCCTGCAGGTTGAGAAAGAATTGGGGATTCCCAGAAGGAAAGAGCCTGAGGAGGAGAAGTTGGCGGCGAGTTGATGGAATACGTTTTAATACGAATGAGACAAATGGCAGCTACTAACTTAAATAGGGTTTATTTTGAGAATAATCCATTTATTCCCCTCTCCCCTTGCGCCTGCCTGCACGAAGCGTTTCGGCGAAGGCAGGGGAGAGGGCGAGGGTGAGGGGGGATTTACCATGTTCACCCCCACCTCAATCCTCCCCCGTCGAGGGGGAGGATAATACTTGTTTATCCATCAGAATGAAAATCCTCGTTCACATCTGCTGTGCCAATTGCGCTATTTCTCCCATTGAAAAAATAAGAGAAGCAGGGAATGAAGTCGTTGGCTATTTCTTTAATCCCAACATTCATCCTTATCAGGAATATCAGAAAAGACTGGACTCGTTGAAACAGTATTCGGAGAGGGTTGGGTTGAACGTGATCTATCGGGACGAATATCTGCTTGAAGAGTTTTTAAGAAATGTATCCCATCGCGGAAAGGAAAGATGCCAATATTGCTATTCCCTTCGGATTGAATCTACGGCCCAGGAGGCCAAGGAGAGAAATTTTGATCAATTTTCAACCACTCTTCTTCAGAGCACACATCAGGACCACAACCAGATTAGAGAGACTGGAGAACGGGTGGGGAAAGAGGTGGGGATCCCATTTTATTACGAGGATTTCAGGCAGGGCTGGAGGAAAGGGTTGGAGGTCTCAAAAAGTTTTGGGTTATACCGCCAGCAATACTGCGGCTGCATCTACAGCGAGAAAGAAAGGTTTATGAAAGAAAACAAAATGTCAAATGACAAAGTTCAAATGCGAAAAGGAGAAACGGATTAATGGATTAATGGGGGAGTTACCCCTCTTTGGCAAAGAGGGGGCGGGGGAGATTTTCCAATGCTTATGTCCATTCAATTCCATCATTTCAGCATTCCATAATTCCAGAATCAGATTTGGTTTTTGGCATTTGAACTTTAAGCAGGGGGCAAAATGTTCGGATTGGGCGCGTTAGGCAAATTACTCATCCTTCTGGGCGTCTTTATTATTTTGATGGGTCTGCTTCTGATGATGGGCGATAAAATCCCCTGGATCGGAAAGCTTCCCGGAGATATCGTCATTAAAAAGGAGAAGTTTACCTTCTATTTTCCTCTCGCCACTTCCATCCTGATCAGCCTTCTCATCACATTATTCTTTGCTCTATTCCGGAAATAATTCCACCCAATCCGCAATCCCTGGTTTTTATAATTGACATCCAACCCAATTAGGTCTAAAAAATAACACTAATTACAGATATTTGAAATTTCCCCATTAATCCCCTCCCCCTTCGATGGGGGAGGGTGGGGGTGGAAAAGTTGTCCTCGGATGAGAGGGAATAAAATGAAAGAAGCAGGAATGGATTGCCCGGGTGGGCATGGGAAAATGGTGTTGAGGAGAGCCAAAAAG
>JAGXSW010000172.1 GCA_018333715.1 Syntrophaceae bacterium
GGTCAGGTCATCCGTAATGGATAGCCGCCGCACCTCCTCCTCCAATTTTTCCTTCTCTTTCAGGGTGAGGTATTTTTCGAGCGTCTGGTTGACGACATGGACCAGATGTTCATTTTCAAAGGGCTTCTTGATGAAGTCCGATGCGCCTTCCTTGAGGGCCTGAATGGCGTTGTCCAGCGTGGCATAGGCGGTGAGCATGATAACGCATTGAATGGGATTGATCCCCCTGATCCTTCGCAGGGCTTCGGACCCATCGATGCCGGGAAGGTTAATGTCCATCAATATGACATCCGGCATCTCTGCCTCTGTTTTTTCCACCCCTTCTTCTCCGGTCGATGCCGTGATGACTTTGTATCCTTCATAGATGAGAAGTTTCCGGATAATCTCCCGTGTATCCGGCGCATCGTCGACGATCAATGCCTTGCCTTTTATCTCTTTATGAACGGACTGGTCTTCCATCTTCCTTCTCCTTAAAGGCCGGGAGAGTGAAATAGAAAACGGAGCCTTTTCCCGGCAGGGATTCGACCCATATCCTTCCCCCATGTTCTTCGATCACCCGTTTCGCAATGGGAAGGCCCAGGCCTGTGCCTCCGTGTTTATTGCCTTCAACCTGATAGAATTCTTCGAAGATTTTGTCGAATTTATCCTCCGGGATGCCTGGCCCGGTGTCCCGGATTTCGTGTAAGATATTGTCACCCTTTTGACGAGCGATGATCGAAACCTTTCCTCCCTCCGGAGTAAATTTGAAGGCGTTGGAAAGGAGATTGATAAAGATATCGTGAAGCCGGTTTCGGTCGGCATACACGAGTAGCTCTTCAGGAATATCAGCCTGGATGGTGAGGTTTTTATCCACCGGTTTCACTTCATGGATATATCCCCCCACTACTTCGGAGAGAAGGATCGGTTCTTTATCGATGAGAAGGCGGCCTGATTTGATCCGGGTGATGTCCAGCATATGATCCATGGTTGCCTGGATCCGGTTAGTGTTTCTCTGGATCGTGAGAAGATGGGACCTCAAGTCTACTGGCACATTTCCTCCTTTCCCGGCAAGGATGAAATCAATATTGGCTTTAATAGCGGTGAGCGGGGTCTTCAGTTCATGGGAGGCCATTCCTATGAATTTCATTCGGGTCTGATCCGCTTCCTTTAACTCGAGGTTGACCCTCTCCGTCTCGATTTTGGCAGATTCGAGGCTTTCAAGCATTTTCAACGTCACTGTCCTGGCATTGTTGATTTCAGCGATGTTCCCCTCCAGTTGACGGGTCCGTTCCTCCACTTTTTTCTCCAGGTCATTCCTGGAGTCTTTCAACTGGAGGGTCATCTGATTGAAGGCCCGGGCCAGATCTCCAATCTCATCTCTGGAGCGAATTTGAACGGTTTGCGACAGATTCCCCTCTGTAATCTTCTCCGTGGCCGAAGCCAGATCATCGATGGGTTTCAGAAGAATGCGGGTGAAGATAAGGGTGAACAAAAATCCGATTCCGATAACCCCCAGGGCAACGATGAGGATATCCCTCTTCAGGTCGAACATTCGTTCTTCCACCTGGCCAAAAGAGAGGCCGAGTTGGAGAGTTCCGAGGCTCTGCCCCTCCCTGGATTGAATGGAATGAGTGATGTGGTAGGCGTTTCGGGGATCGATGGATTTTCGAATGGCGTGGGCCACCCATTCGCCATGACTGTTTATAACGGTAAAGAAGATGACATCTTTTTCCATCACGATCCTTTCGGTGATTCCCTGTAAGACAGGGTGATTGGTCAGGCGGGGTCCCTGTTCGAAGAGAAGGCTGACGGAACGATCGGAAAGAAAATCGTTGATGATGGATTTTCCGTAACCATCTAATCGGCTATGAAGTTGGGAAGCCTCTCTTCCAAGGAAGAACCATCCGAAGGCGCCGGAAGTGATGACGACCAGACAGATCATGGCCATGAGAAATTTGATGGTCAGACTGATCCGGAAGCGGAAAAAGGATTTAAGAAATGATTTCATATCCAATCACAAGTAAAAATAGGGACACTTCCCAATTTTTTGTATAAGATAATTTCCCGATGATAAAAATTGGGAAGTGTCCCTATTTTTAAGCCGGCTCATAGATGCAGTAAGGTTCCTCTGCCATGTAGTCCCCGGAGATTTCGTAGGCACGGGCCCTGCAGCCTCCGCACACCTTTCTAAATTCACAGGGGCCGCATTTGCCTCCATAACCGTCGAAATTTCGAAGATCCTGGAAGATGCGGGACTCCTTCCAGATCTCCGGAAAGGGTTTTTCCCTGACATTTCCGCAGTCCAATTCGAGATAACCGCAGGGTTGAACCTGGCCCACATGGGAGATAAAGCAGAAGGAGATGCCTCCGAGGCAGCCACGGGTCATGGCGTCGAGCCCGTGTGTTTGAGGAGTGATCTTCTTTCCCTCTTTTTTCGCCCGCTGACGGAGAATGCGATAATAATGGGGGGCGCAGGTGGCCTTGAGCTGGAGGTCCACCTGATCGTTCTGTTCGTAAAACCAGTGGAGGGTTTTTTCATAATCGAGCGCGGAGATCTCCTGTTCCTGAAGCTCCTTTCCCCTCCCCGTGGGGACGAGCAGAAAGATATGATGGGCCACGGCGCCGAGGTCCATTGATAGGCGGAGGATCCTTTCAATCAGATGGAGGTTGGCCCTGGTGATCGTCGTATTGATCTGGAAGGGAAGGTCATATTTTTTTGCGATCTCAATGCCCCGGAGCGATCCCTCAAAGGCCCCCTTCACTCTTCGGAAGGCGTCATGCGTCTCCGCATCAGGGCCGTCCAGGCTGATGCTGATCCTCTGGATGCCGGAGGCCTTCATCGCTTTGACATTCTCTTCGGTGATCAGGGTGCCGTTGGTGGCCATCACCATCCGGAACCCCTTGTTCGTTCCATACCCGGCCAGCTCGAAGATATCTGTTCGGAGAAGGGGTTCTCCACCGGTGAGGATGATGACGGGTTTGCCGATGGCGGCGATCTCGTCCATGACCCTGAAACATTCCTTCGTATTTAACTCACCTGGATAAGGGCCTCGCTCCGAAGAGGCGCGGCAGTGGACACAGGCGAGATTACAGCTCCGGGTTAACTCCCATGCCACCATCCTCAATTGGTGAGTAGAACGTGGAGAGTGGTGAGTGGAAAAATCTTCTGAGTTTTCAGTCATTTTTTTCATTAGATATTCAATCTACTTTCCACTTTCTACCCTCTACTCTCCTGAAGAGTGGGTGGAATGTGGATGAATTATTTTTCATCAAGATATTTTAATAAACCTCCTATTAAACGACCTTCCCGATCAACATGTTCCTTTAATTCTTTATAAAGATCGGTTTTAATCAGGCTGAGCCGTGAACTAATATATAAAAGACTGTCAACTTCGTTCAGTGAACCAGAAGCTATATGAACGAACTGCTTAAAATCTTTTTTAGATTTCCTCGCCGCCCCTTCAGCTAAATTACTGGAAATGGAAATGGCCGCTCTTCGAAGCTGAGAAGTTATTCCGAAAATTTCTTCCTTAGGATAGCTTTTAGTTATTTCGTAAATACGAACCGCTAAGTTTGTTGCCTCTTTCCACGCATCCAGGTTCTCATACATTTTCGCCATATCATATCCTCCCTTTTTGGATTACAATTTAAAAATCCACTCTCCACTCTCTACTTTCCACTCTCTATTTTTTTGGCTGCTTCTTTCGCAAAATAGGTCAAAATGGTATCCGCCCCCGCCCTTTTAATGGCGATAAGCGACTCCATCATCACCTGATCTCCATCGACCCAGCCCAGTTTTGAGGCCGCCTTGACCATTGCAAATTCGCCGCTCACATTGTAAGCGGCCACCGGGATGTTATAGGTTTGCTTAACCCTATAGATAATATCCAGATAGGGAAGGGCGGGTTTGACCATGATCATATCCGCGCCCTCCTCGATATCGAGCCGAACCTCTCTCAGGGCTTCGTCTCCATTGGCGGGATCCATCTGATAGGATTTTCGGTCGCCGAACAGGGGTTTTGATTCTGCGGCCGCACGGAAAGGCCCATAAAAACCGGAGGCATACTTAGCCGCATAAGAAAGAATGGGAATGTCTTCCAACTGATTCTCGTCAAGGGTTTTTCGAATGGCTCCAACTCTTCCATCCATCATGTCCGAAGGGGCAACGATGTCCGCGCCCGCCTCAGCATGAGAGAGGGCCTGACGGCTGAGCAGTTCGAGCGTTTCATCATTTAAGATTTTTCCATCTTTGACCACACCACAATGTCCATGGCTGGTATATTCGCAGAGGCAGACATCGGTGATGACGAGAATCCCATCCACCTTCTCTTTGATCTGCCTTACCGCCCTCTGGATGATCCCATCCTTGGAATAGGCTTCCGAACCCAGTTCATCCTTTTTTTCGGGGATGCCAAAAAGGATCACACCGAGAATTCCCAGGGCTCTGGCTTCCTTTACCTCCTTGATCAGGAGGTCGATGGAGAGCTGAAAATGGCCGGGCATGGAGGAGATCGATTTTTTCGCCCCTTTTCCGGGACGGACAAAGAGGGGGAGGATAAAGTCATCCGGCCTTAAGTGGGTTTCTCGTATCATCTCGCGAAGCAATCCATTCTTTCGCAATCTTCTCACCCTGTATTCCGGATATCTCATTTGCCCTCCTTTTTACCCCGTTAGAAATAATGGACCGCTGCCATGGAGTCCCGCCTATGGCGGGATAACATTCTTAAATAATTCCGACGGCGTCTAATGCCCCGCTGAAATTTCTAACGGGGTAAACTTTGGCGGCGATTTAAACATGTAAAAATGAATGTTTACAGCTATTTTTACAACATTTTAGGTTAAAAGTCTACAAAAGGAATTTTGACTTTTTAAGGTCTAACTGATACATTGGGAATGATCACAACCTCTTTTCAATAATGCTCCATACCCAGAAGGCACCCTCGAATCATTAAAATGACCTTTGGGGCAAAGTGAAGAGGTAAGGGCTATGACACCGGTTTGGTGAAAAGTTAATGGGTTATGGCTAATGATTTGAAACCCTTGCCTTTACCTATAAACCAAACTGGCATCCTCACCCTGACCATAACCTAATACTTTTATTTTCTGATTAAAGGAGGAACACCCATGAAATCATACCGTTGGCTCTCAATCATTTTGATTCTCTTTTTCGTGTTCGGTTGCGCAAAGGGAGGGACTTATCTCGTTCGCATTCAATATCAACCCGTCAAAGAATTTCCTTCACTCTCGGGGAAGGCCGGCCCGACCCTTGGCCTCGTCTCCTTTAAAGACAAACGCCCGGATCAACTCTACATTGGTCGCCATACTCCCCTTGAGGGACCTCCAAGCTATTTCAAAAGCGACCCCTTTCCACTGAATCAGGCGATGATGGATTCGATATCGAAAACCCTTTCCCGTTTTGGAGTGAAGACGATTCCGATATCCAACTGGGATGAGAAACCCGAGTCTCTGAAGAACATCGAGGCCGATTCTGTCCTGATGATCGAGATCAAGAGGTTCTGGACAGAAGGGAAGGCCGCCGCCTTTCGAACGAATGCGAAGACTTCGGTCCACTTCGTCATCCATTTAGGAGTGAAAAAAGAGGGGAAGGTCTTTACGAGAAATGTCGAGGTGGAGAAGGAGGAGACTCTGGCCAGATTAACGCCGGAAAGGGTCGAAGCCATGGTCAACCAGGCCCTGGCCAACATCTTCGATGGTTTCTTTTCGGACCCTTATTAGAATCCATAGAAAATAAAAATCTAAGGGTTAAGGGTAATCCCGCGTTTCGCGGGACCCGTTTCGTTAATAAAAGGCTACGTTTATCGTCATTTAATTCTTTAAACGTAACTCTAACCTGAGGACCGTTTTGACTGGTCGTGGGCGGCCTAACGGCCATGGGCAATTTCTTAGAGAAGGAAAAGGGAGGGAAAATGGTTGAAGTCCAACGACGGAAGACAAAGATCGTCTGCACCATCGGTCCGGCGAGCGAATCCTCACAGGTTCTTAAATCAATGATAAAGGCCGGCATGGATGTGGCAAGGCTCAATTTTTCTCATGGGACTCATGAGGAGCATCTAAGGAAGATCAAAGAGATCCGAAAACTATCGGATCGGTTAAAAAAGCCTGTGACCATCCTGCAGGATCTTTCCGGGCCGAAAATCCGGGTCGGCAAGGTGAAGGAAGGAGGAATAGGCTTAAAGCGGGGAGAAAAATTCATCCTGACCAATCGAAGGATTTTGGGAGATGAGAGAGGGGTTTCTGTGACTTATCCATCCCTCCCCATGGAGGTGAAGTCAGGAGACACACTTCTCCTTGCGGATGGAGCAATCGAACTCCAGGTCCTGAAGAGCAATGGCCAGGATATTGAGTGCCGGGTGATTGTGGGAGGCGCCCTCACCTCCAATAAAGGGATCAACTTTCCGACCGGAACGATTCGCGTCTCTCCCTTTACGAAGAAAGACCGGGAAGACCTTCTCTTCGGCATTCGAAACGGAGTGGATATGGTCAGCCTCTCCTATGTCAAAGATGCGGGAGATATCGAAGGGGTTAAAAGGTTCTTGAAAAAAAATTCAGCCCTTCTCCCGGTCATTGCCAAAATCGAGAGAAAAGAGGCCCTGGAGAAGATCGATGAAATCCTTCTATCTTCGGATGGAATCATGGTCGCCCGGGGCGATCTGGGCGTAGAAACTCCGATTGAAAAGGTACCCAATGTCCAGAAGATGTTGATCCGGAAGGCGAATCTTTTGGGGAAGCCTGTGATCACTGCCACCCAGATGCTCAGATCGATGGTTGATCAGAACCGGCCCACACGGGCAGAGGCGACGGATGTGGTCAACGCCATTTATGACGGGACGGATGCGGTCATGCTCTCGGAGGAGACGGCCATTGGCCGGTTTCCTGTTGAAACCGTTCAGATGATGGCCAAGATTTCCTGTGCAGCCGAGGAGCGGTTTCCATTCGATCAATTCTTGAGTCGGGAGACAGCGGAGGCGGCCGGTCTTCCTCAGGCGATCAGCTACGCCGCCTCATTCCTGTCTGAGAAGGTGAAAGCAGTGGCCATCGTTGTTCCCACCGAATCAGGGAGCACGGCGCGGTGGGTATCGAGGCTTCGTCCCCGGCAGCCCATTATTGCCCTGAGCCGCCATTTCTCCACAGTCAGAAGTCTCAATCTCTGCTGGGGGGTCACGCCCCTTCTTGTCTCTGATTGGAGGGACACGGATGATATGCTGGAGAGGGCGAAAAGGATGCCAAAGAAGTCAGGCCTGGCTTCAAGAGGGGACAGGATCGTCATTATTGCCGGAGTGCCCATCAGCATCCCCGGCACCACGAATCTTATTAAAGTGGAGGTCGTGGAGTAGATCAGATCAGACAAATCATCAGGAGAACTTTCTTTGAAACTCGGCACAAAGTTGACTCTTTCTCTTTCTCTTATCATCATTGTCGTGCTCTCAGGGTATGGCTATTTTCATATTTTATCCCGCAGGGACATCCTCATCAGAAAGATGAAGGTTGAAGTGAAAAGCATCGGTTGGACTTTAAAGGTCGCCCTCGAAAAGGCGGTATTGCAGAAAGAGGTGACGTTTATTCAAGAACTGATCGATGTGGTAAGCGAATCCGAGCAAACATTAGGCGTTGCCGTCTACCTTCAGCCTCTTCAGGATAAAGACCTGCTTCTGTCCTCGCGCTCGTTGGAAGCAGATTTTGATTCTTTATTGAGATTGATCAAAAACTCTATTCGAGAAAATCATCCTCAGGAAGAATTTAGTGTTTATAAAAAAACTCCTATTTTTTCATACGCCATCCCTCTCAAGGATAAAAAGGGGGAGACGATAGGCGGAGTTTCGATTCTCCAGCGAACCTCTTTCGTAGAGGAGGATATTAAGAAGGCGGAATGGAGCATCTTGATCACGATTCTTATCATGATAGGAGGGACATTGGCATTGGTCCATTTTAGTACGAGAAAATGGATTACCGAACCTATCTCTCAGTTGATGGGCGGAATCAAAAATATGGCGAAGGGGAATCTCCAGACAAGGATCGAGTTGAAAAGAGGGGATGAACTCTCTGAGCTGGGGCATGCGTTTAATCAAATGGCCGGCGATTTGAAAGAGGCCCAGGACCGGATTATCGAGGAAGCTGAGACAAAATTGAGATTAGAAAGGGACCTCCGCCAGTCCGAGAAATTGGCCGCGATCGGACAATTGGCATCGGGACTGGCTCACGAGATAGGCACTCCTTTAAATATCATCAGTGGAAGGGTGGAACTGGCCAAGAGAAAGCTCGATGATAAAGAGGGGGTCCAAAAAAATCTGGACATTGTCATCCAACAAACCGAAAGAATCACCAAGATCATTCAGCGACTTCTTGGGTTTGTCAGAAAAAAGAAACCCGAACAAAGGAATTTAAATATCACCGCATTATTGGAGACGACGCTCGATTTTCTTGACCACGAAATTCAAAAACAGAAAGTAAAGGTGGTCAGGGAAACGGAAGACCCTCTCCCCTCCGTGATGGGAGATCCAGACCAACTTCAGCAGGTCTTTTTGAACATCGTTCTCAATGCCGTTCAATCTATGCCTGAAGGCGGGACGCTTCATCTTTCAGCGTCAACCCAAGTGACCTCCAAGGAGGGCCTTGAGGATGGAAAGCGTCGATATGTGGAGGTCAAGGTGCAGGATACAGGAATGGGAATGGAACGGGAAGTGATGGACAACATTTTCAACCCTTTCTTTACCACAAAGGAAAAAGACAAAGGGACCGGCCTGGGTTTGACCGTGAGCCAGGGTATTGTTCAGGACCATGAGGGATGGATTGAGTTAGAAAGCGAAACCGGGAAAGGCTCCTTGTTTAAGATTTATCTTCCCTCTTATCAAGGCGAAAGGTAAAAGATGAAAGATGAGGGTTACCGGGTCTTAGTGGTGGATGATGATCTTGAGATGTGCGGATTGCTCTCCGACATTCTCAAAGGGGAGGGATTCTCTGCCATCGCCACTCATGACAGTTTAGAGGCTTCAAAGATTCTCAAAAAAGAAGAGTTCGACATCCTCATCACCGATTTAAAGATGAAGGGACTGAAGGGTCTTGACCTCCTTGAAGAAACGAGACGGGTATCTCCTTTAACGCCGGTGATCATCATCACAGCCTTTGGAACGATTGAGTCGGCCATCCAGGCGATGAAGATGGGCGCTTATGATTACATTACCAAACCCTTTCAAATGGATGAACTCATCCTGACGGTGCGAAAGGCCCTTGAAAATCGTTTTCTGAAAAAAGAGGTCGTAAGATTAAAAAAGGAGGTGGAGGCCCGATATCATTTTCATCAGCTTATTGGAAAAAGCGCTTCCATGCAAAACATTTACGATCTCATTGAAAGGATTCGTGACAGTTCCATCAATGTTTTCATCACCGGAGAGAGCGGAACAGGCAAGGAACTGGCCGCAAAAGCCATCCACTACAGCGGCATCAGAAAGGGAGGCCCCTTCATCGCCGTGAATTGCGCAGCCATTCCTGAAACCCTTCTTGAGAGCGAACTCTTCGGTTATAAGAAGGGGGCCTTCACCGACGCGAAATCGGATAAGAAAGGGCTCATTTTTGAAGCCGATGAGGGAACGCTTTTTTTGGATGAAATCACGGAGATGCCTCCCACGCTCCAGGCAAAGTTACTGAGGGCGCTCGAGGAAAGGGAGGTCCGGCCCCTCGGAGACACGAATTCCTATCCCATTGATTTGAGAATCATCGCTACTTCGAACTGTGATATCGGATCTTCGATCCAGCAGGGTCGATTTCGTGAGGACCTCTATTATCGTTTGAAGGTGATCGATATCGACATGCCGGCCCTTCGGGAGAGAAGGGAAGATATTCCCATTCTCGTTCAGCATTTCATCCAAAAATTCAGCAAAGAACTGAAAAAGGCTGTTTCAACCGTTTCAGGAGATGCCTTGAAAATTCTATTAAACTATCCCTGGCCCGGAAATGTAAGAGAATTGGAGAATATCATTCAGAGGGCGATCACCCTGAGCCGGCATGAGGTTATTTCTCCGGAGGATTTACCGGCGTCTATCATTCAAAAGTCAGATGAGAAATTGTTTGAGAAGGCGACGGAAGAGAAGTTTACCCTGGATCAATTGGAGAAGGAATATATCAGGAGAGTTCTGATTGAAACAGGAGGGAATAAGTCTAAGGCGGCTGAAAGACTGGGCCTCGATCGAAAAACCCTTTATCGAAAACTCGAAGAGATGTAATCTCCTTTCCAACCCCAGAACCCTATTGTCCCATTTTGCCACAGGCCGTTTCGTTTTGCCCCGCTTTTTCCCCTTCCGTATTTTTATTGATTTTTCAATGATTGAAATCTAAAGAGAATTTGGTCTTTTAACTTTGGTATCCTTTTTGCACTTAAAAGAATTAAAGGAGGCCCGGTCAATTTGCCATCACCTCCTCATTGTTGGATGTGAACTGAGCGGAAACCCTCTCAGATCAGGCCTCCTTCAATATTATCGGGTAATCTTTAATGATGGTAGCGTCACCCATTCCTGTGTGCAGGCGCGAACCATGAAAATCCAATATATTCCCCTCCCCCTTAGACGGGGGAGGGCGAGGGTGGGGGTGGACAAGGTTTATTACCCCCCCACCTTAATCCTCCCCCGCAAGGGGGGAGGAGATTTTTTTAAAGGGCTTATTTTCTACGTAATTTCTAATAACGAATCTATGATGATCTCGTAAAAAGTCGTCTCACCGGTGAAAACCGGTGTCCAGAGAACTTATAATTACTTGAAAAGACTGGATT
>JAGXSW010000173.1 GCA_018333715.1 Syntrophaceae bacterium
CTGAGAATCGGAATCTTCAGCCTCCTCGCGCCTGATACTTTTCCAAACCCATACGATCCCAGAAGAAAAGGACTCACACTTCGTTCCCCCACTGAAACCGCTCAGGCCATGGTCAAAGAGCTCCAGCCCAATGCCGACCTGATCATCCTTCTCAGCCATCTCGGCTATCCAAAAGATGTGGAGATGGCCCAGACCGTGCCGGGGATTCATCTCATCGTGGGCGCCCATTCAGGGGTTAATCTGCCCTACCCGCCTGTCATCAATAAAAGTTTGATCGTCCAGATGGCTCCGAAGGGATTATACGGAGGGAGGCTTGATCTCGCCTTCCACAGCAATGAACCCAATTTTTTTAATTCTTCAGAAAAGAGAACCTTTGAAAACAGTTTGAGCCAATTCAAGGAGAGGGTCGCTTTCTCCGATGTGACAGAAATTGAGACATGGTTGCAACACAACTTCGGACACTATTCACGCATTTTCCATCTCGGCCGTCTATATAACCTGCGCCTTCCGGAGGAATTCATCCAGAACCTGAGAGACCTCATCGCCTCTTTAAAGGCCCAGGATACTGAAAGACCGAAAACCCTGAGAATCAAAATCAAAGGCGAGGCTGAACAGATCCTCAAACAGCTCCAGGACAGGAATGAGTTCATTCACAATCTCATCGCCCTCGGCGAACAGATCAAAGACCACCCTGAGATTGGAAGGATGGTTGAAGCGTTTCGCTCAAAATATCCCGAACCGGAAAAACCCGCTCCCTCAAGACAAGAAGCCCCCCGTCCCAGAGGCGGAGTTCCAAAGAAGTGAACATGGCAACGGCTGACTTAATCCTTCTCCATCCACCCACTTATTACGATTTCAGAAAGAGGCCCGGAATATACGGCCCCATCAGCGATGTGGTTCCTTCCACGCCTGTCTTTGAGATGTATCCCATCGGTTTTGCCAGCCTCTCGGAATATCTGGAACGACATGGCCTGAAGGTCAGGATCATCAATGTCGCCCTGAAGATGCTCAAGGACGAAAGCTTCGATGTGGAGAAACTCATCCGCAAGAACAGGCCCCTTGCCTTTGGCCTCGATCTTCACTGGATGGCTCATGTCCACGGAGCGCTTGCCCTGGCAGAGATGATCAAACGGTTTCACCCTGATATACCTGTCATCCTGGGAGGACTCTCTGCCACCTATTATCATGAAGAGATTATGCGCAACTATCTTTTCGTTGATTTTGTGATGAGAGGAGACTCCACGGAAAAACCCCTGCTCCAATTATTAAGGACACTCAAGGGAAAAAGAGAATTTAAAAACATTCCCAATCTCACCTACCGGGATGGAGCAAATGGCATCCATGTCAACCCCATCACCTATGTGCCGGAAGACCTCAATGATATCACAATCGACTATCGCCATATCATGAAGAAGGTTGTCAGATATATGGACCCTGTTGGCTACCAGCCCTTTGTGGACTGGTATTCCTATCCTGTCACCGCTGTCTTCACCTGCCGCGGCTGTAGCTACCACTGCAAAACCTGCGGGGGGTCATCCCGGACTTTCCGTTCGATGGGCAATCGCACCAAGCCGGCCTACAGGAGCCCGGAACTCCTGGCCCAGGATATCTTCAATATCTCGGAGTACCTCAACGCCCCCATCATGATCATCGGTGATATCTTTCAGCCAGGGGAAGAGTATGGTTTTAACTTTCTTCGAAAGATGAAGACAAGGCGCATCGATAATCATATAGCCTTCGAATTCTTCGTTCCTCCCTCAAGGGACCAACTGGAGAGGATCGCCGAATCCGTAAAATATTTTAATATCGAAATCTCTCCCGAATCTCACGATGAAGAGGTGCGAAAGGCCTTTGGCAGGCCTTATGCCAATCCCCCCATGGAGAAAATGATCGCCGATGCGATCGACCTTGGCTGCAAGCGGATCGACCTCTTCTTTATGATCGGCCTCCCGAAACAGACCTATGAATCGGTCATGGAGACAGTCGATTACTGCCGGCTTCTGCTTGAGCGATTTCAACCCTGCGACAAGCTCTTTCCCTTCATCTCTCCCCTTGCTCCCTTTCTCGATCCCGGAAGCGCTGTATTCGAAGAACCGGAAAAGTTCGGATACCGTCTCCTCTACCGGACCGTGGAGGAACACCGTCAGGCATTGACGACGCCGAGCTGGAAATACATCCTCAACTATGAAACCGAATGGATGGATCGCAATGAGATCGTGGCAAGCACCTATGAATCCGGAAGGAGGCTCAATCGCCTGAAGACTGAATTTGGTCTGATCGATCAAAAAACAGCCGCATCGGTCGAAATGCGAATCGAAAAGGCGCTCCGCATGATGGAGGAGATCGACCAGATCTTGGCCATGCCGAATCTCAAAGAGAGGGAATCCGCGCTTGAGTCCTTGCTGAACCAGCCCTTTTCTCTGGAGACCTACAGCATGTCCACGGTCTGTGAGAAGAGAGAGCTGGAATGGCCCACCCGATTTATCCGGATGAACTTGTTTAAGATTATCAAAACACTGATTGCGAGGAGAAAACCACCGATTCGCCATGGATAAAATGGCGAATCGGTATTGCAAAATGTAAATTGTAAATAGAAAAATTTTCAAAAGAATTTTGATGAACTCGTAAAAAGTCGTCTCACCGGTGAAAACCGGTGTCCAGTGTTTTCATAAGCGCCTGAGATTACCGGATTCCGGCTTTCGCCGGAATGACGATCGTTAGGCTTTTTCGACTTTTTACGAAACCATCAATTTTGCATTTTTCATTTTTCACTTTTCGATTTTCAATGAGGTGTAAGATATGTCTCCGACCTTTCGCCGGCAGGTTCTTCGTAAGATACCGAGTGTGGATGACATCCTTTCCAGAAAGGAGATCCTCGATCTCTTAAGCGTTCATCCGAGAGCCGTGGTTGTAGAGGCCATCCGGAGAGGTCTGGGACGATTGCGCAAAGAAATCCTGAACCGGGACAACCTCTCCGGTGACGAGGAAGCCCTCCTTTCTTTCAAAAACATATTTCCCCTCTTTCAGAAGGAGATTGACCTTCAGGTTCAGCCCCGACTTCGCCGGGTCATCAATGCCACAGGAATTGTGATCCATACCAATCTGGGAAGAGCTCCTCTCCACCCTCTCGCGATCAACCATATGGTCAAGGTGGCAAAAGCCTATTCCAATCTCGAATACGATCTCGCCCTCGGTGAGCGCGGGGATCGGCACTTCCATGTCGAAGAGATCCTTTGCCGGCTCTCGGGCGCAGAATCAGCGCTGGTCGTCAATAATAATGCCGGAGCGGTTCTGCTCTGTCTCAATACCCTGTCAGAGGGAAGAGAGGTGGTCATTTCGAGGGGAGAGCTGGTTGAAATCGGAGGAGCCTTCCGAATCCCTGATGTGATGAAACGAAGCGGAGCTTTTCTCAGGGAAGTCGGAACGACAAACCGGACCCATCTCAATGACTATCAGAGGGCAATCAGTCCCCAAACCGGTCTGCTGTTGAAGGTCCATACCAGCAATTTCAAGGTGATGGGCTTCACTTCGGACGTCTCCCTTGCCGAACTGGTCCAGATGGGGAGGGAGCGCCATCTCCCTGTGATGGAGGACATCGGAAGCGGCTGTTTCGTTGACCTTACTCAATATGGAATGGAAAAAGAACCCACGGTTCAGGATGCCGTCAGGACCGGGGTGGATGTGGTCACCTTTAGCGGCGATAAACTTCTGGGCGGACCCCAGGCTGGAATTATCCTGGGGAAAAAGGATATCCTCGAATCGATCAAGGTCAATCCCCTGTTGCGGGCGCTGCGCATTGATAAGCTTACCCTGGCCGCTCTTGAATCGACGCTTTTTCTCTATCTCGATGAGAAAAGAGCAATGGAAGAAATCCCAACTCTTCAGATGTTAGGATTGGACATGAGGAAGTTGAAGAGAAGAGGCAACCGTCTTTTGAAACGGCTCCAGGAGAAGGTCAAAAAAGGGGTTCAATTCACCCTGAGAGAAGATGTTTCCCAGGTCGGCGGAGGAGCCCTTCCCCTTCAGGAACTTCCGACGATCATCCTCTCCGTTAAATCCTCTGACCGTTCCGTTAACAGCCTTGAACAAGGTTTGAGGAAAGCGGATCCTCCCATCATTTCCCGAATCAGTAAGGATGAATTGGTCTTTGATATGAGAACGGTTTTCGACGAAGAGATTCCAATTTTGGCGCAGGGGATTGAGAAAGCGTTAAGTCAAATGAACGAAAAATGATCGATTCTAAATTCCAAATTCCAAATCACAAATCCCAAATAAATTCCAATTTCCAATATTCAAACACAGAAGAAAAAAGGAAATCTTTTTCGATTCAGATAACGGAAAAGGATCAGGGGAAACGCCTCGACCAATTCCTCTCCGAAACCGATCTTCATCTCTCACGGTCTCAGGCAAAACATCTCATCGAGCAGAAGCATATCCTCCTGAATCAGGGCGTGACTAAACCTAGCGCCCGTTTGAAATCCGGAGATACTGTTTCAGGAACCCTTCCCGAAGCCGAACCCCTCTCTCTGGAGCCCGAACCCCTCCCTCTCCCTATTCTGTATGAAGATTCCTCCATCATCGTGATTGACAAACCGGCCGGCATGGTTGTCCATCCTGCTGCGGGAAACAGATCCGGAACATTGGTCAATGCGCTTCTTCATCATTGCAAAGACCTCGCTGGAATTAACGGTGTGTTGAGACCGGGCATTGTCCACCGTCTCGACAGGGAGACCTCCGGCGTGATGGTCGTCGCCAAGGATGATGAGGCATTTCACCAATTGGCCGGACAATTCAAGAATCGCCTCGTGGAGAAGGTCTATCTTGCCGTTGCTCATGGAATTTTTAAGCAGGATGAAGGTCTGATCGATGCTCCCATCGGAAGGCATCCTGTCGAGAGGAAACGGATGTCGACCAGAACCAGAAAAGGTAAAACGGCAATGACCAGGTGGAAGGTCCTTGAGAGATTCGGTCCTCTTGCCTTTCTCGAAATTTATCCCCATACCGGTCGAACCCACCAGATACGCGTTCACCTCTCCTCTCTGGGCCACCCCATCCTCGGAGACCCCCTCTATGGAAGAAAAGGAAAGCCCGGGTCGATACAGGATGCCATACTGAGAGAATGTATAAAAAGGATGAACCGCCAGGCCCTCCATGCCCATCGGTTGGGATTTAATCATCCCCGAACCGGAGAAAAAGTTGAATGGGTTGCACCTGTTCCCAAAGATATGGAGGGAGTGCTCCAATATTTACGGTCATTGGAATAAGATGGATCCAACCAAGATGAACCCAATGAATCGATCTGTTTTAAAAATGAAGAAAGGGCTTCCCTATTTTGAAATCCCTGAGATGGCAAAACTGGGATGGCTCCGGCATGGATTTCTCACCCGACAGGGAGGAGTCAGTCTCCCCCCATATGATTCTCTGAATGTGGGGGATGCCAATGGAGATCGAAATCGAAACGTCATCAGGAATAGGGAGAGAATTGCAGAGACGTTTGGCTTTGAACCGAGCCGCCTGATCCTCCTCATCCAGATTCATCAGGATCGCATCCTTCTTCTTAAAGACGTTTTCCCCAGCCTGCCTCCGCTTTTAGAATATGACGCCCTGATAACGAATATCCCAAACTTATTCTCCGGCATCCTCACTGCGGATTGCATTCCCATTTTTGTGGTGGATCGGAAAAAAAGAGCTTTTGCCGTCATCCATGCCGGAAGGCAGGGCACGGCCATGCATATCACGAAAAAGGTTTTGAGAAAGATGAAAGAGGAATTCGGTTCCTCCACGGGGGACATCCTTATTGCTGCTGGCCCATCTATCGGCCCCTGCTGCTATGAGATTGACGAGAAAGTCTTTCAAAAAGAATGGGATGTCTTTTCAAAACCGAAAACCGAAGGGAGATGGGCGCTTGACCTTCTCAGGGTAAATAGAGCTCAAATGAAAGAAGAGGGAATAAAAGAAAACCAAATATTTAGGGTCGATCTCTGCACCCGTTGCCACAACGATCTCTTCTTCTCCTACCGGGGAGAGGGACGAACCGGAAGGCAACTCTCTTTTATTGGAATCATACAAACCAACTGGAATAATGGAACATTGGAATAATGAGAGACAATCCTTTTTTGAAAAACCCACTATTCCAGTATTCCATAATTCCAACATTCCCTTTCTATATCTCAATATCCCACTGTCAAAAGAATTAGGAATTCCCCAGTCCCAGGTTGAAATCATAAAGGGCCAACGATCCCGTGAGAAAACATTAAGTATTTCAGACATCAAGAATTGGGCAGGCATCCAGAATTCCTCCCAAATACCTTGACTTTAAAGGGAAAATCGATTAGTCTGAAAAAGGAAGTGGACAGGTTCTGGTGGGCCTCCTGGACTTCAAATCCAGTGACGGGCAGAAATGTCCGTGGTGGGTTCGATTCCCATGCACTTCCGCCAAGATAAAAGCATAGGGCATAGAGCAAAGCCCATGGTAAAAAAATTATGACATTTGCTTTTTCAACTTCATAAAGGTCGTTGACCTTAAAAGGAGAAAAGAATGTTTGGAATAGGAATGCCGGAGTTGTTGATCATCCTGGTCATCATCCTTGTCATTTTCGGCGCAGGGAAACTTCCTCAGATTGGCGAGGGAATTGGAAAAGGGATTCGAAATTTTAAAAAGGCGACCAAAGACAGGGATGAGATTGATGTAACTCCGAACAAATCTGAAGAGATCTCTGAGAAAAAGTGAAGCGCTGTGTAGCCTTTGACTTCGTTCAGAATGGGATATACTGCCTACATCGGGATCGGCTCAAACGCCGGTGACAAAATTCTTAACTGCGAAACAGCCATTTCTGAAATCCAGAAAATTGACCGACACAGGCTCCTTGCCAGATCTTCATTCTTTAACACCCGCCCCATCGGTTATACCGCTCAGGACTGGTTCGTCAACTCGGTGATAAAAATTGAGACCGATATGGAACCGATTGATCTTTACCGGATGCTGAAGACCATCGAAATCAGGCTGGGGCGCAAAGAGACTTTTCGAGGGGGCCCAAGGGTCATCGATCTCGACCTTCTCCTTTTTGATGACCGGAGAATAGAGACAGAAGAGCTTCAGGTTCCACACCCGCGCTTTCACGAACGGCAATTTGTTCTCATCCCCCTATCTGAAATCGACCCAAACCTTATTCACCCCGTTATGAAAAAGACGGTTGGAGAACTTCTGGAAGAGATCAAAGAAGATCAAGGGGTGGAAAAAATCTAAAACAAAAGGGAAATATGCTCCGACTTATTTTCTTCATCTTTGTCGCTCTCATCCTCTACTCTCTCCTCCGTTTCTTTTTCAAATCGATGCTTTCATCACGGAAGAAGAAGGACGGAAAACAGGAACTGGAAGAGCTTGTACAGGATCCCTATTGCCAGACCTATATCCCCAGAGGATCGGCTTTGAAAAAAAGAGTGACAGGAAGGGATTACTATTTCTGTAATGACAAATGCTTGAAAAATTATGTCCAAAAGGAGGTAAAAAACAAGGAGACAAAAAACGGTTGACAAATCAAAATCCCTCTATTATGGTAAAGAGGATTAAAAGTCTGAAAGGGGGTGAATTTATGGACAGACGACTCTGGACATTTTCTTTGGTCTTCATATTCCTTTCCTTCTCTCTTTCTGGTTGTTACTATTTTTCAGCTCGAAATGAGATCAAGGACGCTGAAAAAATGATTGCTGAATTAAAAGGAGCAGGAGGAGAAAAACTGGTTCCCTATGAATATTGTAGCGCAGAAAAATTCTTGGAAGCCGCAAAATTGGAATTCGATCATAATGACTTTAAAATGGCAAAAGGGGTTGCAAGTCGCTCAAAATCTGCGGCCAAAACAGGTCTATCAGAGGTGAAAAAGAAGTAGTTCAACCCAAAGGAAGGGGGGAATTTCAATGACGACTCGAAAATGGCTAATGTTTTTACTTCTCATTCTGGGCGCAATGATTGCCTCAGGATGCGCTGTGAGTAAAGAAACGATGATCTCTTATAACGCAGCAAGAGATCTTTTTCAAAAGGCCACCCTTTCCGGTGCGAAGGAATGTGCACCCTGTCAATATGCAACTGCAGAGGTTTATCTGGCCCTGGCCGGTCACGAAAAAACACACTTCTGGAGAGAGTTGGAGCGTCTGGACACCCACATTACAATAGTTAAGGAAAAGTCTTTAGAAGCCATCAAGATCTGTGAAAAACCACCGGTACCACCACCGCCTCCTGCACCTCCGACACTACCACCTCCACCGCCACCTCCGCCACCCACACCTCCTGCACCCCCTCCGCCCGCGGAGGTTAAGCCTTTTGAGATCTATCGAACTCCCCCACCGGCGCCGCCTGCACCGGCGCCACCCGCCCCGGCGCCCAAACCAATGCTGGTCTTGGATACGATCTATTTCGCTCCTAACAAAACCAATATCACCCCCTTATCAGCCAAAGCGCTGGATCGAAGCGGGACGATTCTGAAGGAAAATCCCCAGATCAAGGTCGAAATCGGTGGTCATACGGACCCGGCTGGTCCTGAAAAGGTGAACCAGAAAATGTCGGAGAAAAGGGCTCAGAGCGCAAAGAAGTATCTCACGGATAAATTTGGGATTGCCGAAAATCGATTCGTCCTAAAGGGTTATGGATCAACCAAACCCATTGCCGATAATAAAACTGAAGAGGGTCGGTCCAAAAACAGGAGGGCTGAATTCAGGATCCTTCCGTAACCTTCCCTAAAGCAATGATCCATCTATCCTGGAGGTGGTGGGAAAAAATTCCTACCGCCTCTTTTTTATCTTTCATGGAGGTGAGCGATGAAATTCTTTATTGATACAGCCAACCCCGGTGAAATCCGGAAGGCCTACGAGATGGGAGTGATCGATGGTGTCACCACCAATCCCACCTTAATCTCCAAAGAGAACAGGGATTTCGATTCCCTCATCAAGGATATCTGCGGGATCATCCGAAACCTTCCCATCAGCCTGGAAGTAATCGGCCTCAAGTCTGAAGAGATGATCCGGGAGGCTCGAACCCTCTCCAAAATAGGGGACAATGTCGTGGTAAAGATTCCAAT
The DNA here is from genome assembly GCA_018333715.1 of Syntrophaceae bacterium. Lineage (GTDB taxonomy): Bacteria > Desulfobacterota > BSN033 > BSN033 > UBA1163 > RBG-16-49-23. The sequence goes on from JAGXSW010000173.1 coordinate 9,072, forward strand.
GACATCAGAGGGTCTGAAGGCGGTTCATGTTCTGATACCGGAAGGGATTAAGACGAACACGACCCTTGTCTTCTCTGCCACGCAGGCGCTGCTCGCCGCCAAGGCAGGTTCAACCTATATCAGCCCTTTCATCGGAAGGCTGGACGACATCTCCCAGGCAGGGATGGAACTGGTGGAACAGATTGTAACGATCTTTAATAATTATGATTTCAAGTCCGAGGTGATCGTAGCGAGCATCCGGCATCCCATCCATGTGCTGGAAGCGGCCCTCATCGGCGCGGATGTGGCCACCATTCCCTATAAAGTGATCGAACAGCTGACCAAACATCCCCTGACCGATATCGGGATTGAACGGTTTCTCGAGGACTGGAAAAAGGTCCCAAAGAAGTAAACCCCGTTAGAAATTCCAGTCGTTCGACCCAGAGGGTCTCGACGGGCGGGGCATTATTCTAACGGGGTAAACAAATCCGTTCGCCCTGAGGTTCTCGAAGGGTGATCGGTGAAGTATTTCCCACGCAAAAGCCGGATGAGCCAAATAAAAAAGGCCCTCTGAAAGAGGGCCTCACTTGGTTCGGGTATAGTCTCGGATTTAGCTCGTTTCCACTGAAATCTGTTTGGGATGGACATCCTTTTTTCGGGGAAGCACAATCCGCAGCACCCCATCCTTATAGGAAGCCTTGATTCCCTCTTGATCAATGGCCTTCGGTAGGGCAAAAGTTCGGTGGAAGTGTCCATACGGCCTTTCGACCTGGATATAATTCTCTTCGGGATTCTCCTTGATGAACCTTCTCTCTCCCCGGATGATCAGCGTATTCTCCTCCACCTTAATCTCAATCTCACTCTGATTCATCTCAGGCAGATCAGCCTTCAGGATCACTTCTTTCTCCTGCTCCACAATATCGACAGGGGGAGACCAGGCGCCCCGGGGCACTTCCTCTTTGAAGATTCGGGAAAGTGTCTCGTCAAAGAGACGGGTCATCCGATCCTGCATCGCCATCAGGTCCCGGAAAGGCTCCCACTTCACATAATGGACCATCTCTCTCTTCCCTCCAAAATGGCTCTTAATTAAATATACTCCCTTTGAAGGGGAATTTCAACCTTTCGACTTTCGGCCTGTTAAGCCAAGTCTTGCTCAAGGTTGACCCTGAGCAGCGCTTCTTTACCCCGATTTCAAAGGCAGGGCCTGGCGCTGTCGAATGGGTCAACTTCTGCAAGTATAACAGACATCGTAGAAATCCTTCGGAAGCTTCGCCTTCTCCCTGAACTTTTCCAGCTGGAACCATGGAGCAAAGTAGTTGCCGCAAACCTTACAAGACTTCATCTTGAGCGTATGTTTCCAACGGATAATCGTCCGCTCATCGCCCTCCTCTTTCATCCGGACAACATCGACCGGACAGACGACCACACAGGCGCCGCAGGCAATGCAATCCATTGCCTCTCCTCCAAAAGGAGGAACCATCTCCCTTCGGTCTCCCCGGGATGCAAATTGTATGGCATGAGCCCCTACGACTTCATCACAAACACGTGCGCAGAGGCCGCACAGGATGCAGTCCTTATCCTCTTTCTTGAACCGGAACTCCTGAACCCCCATCTTGGCTGCCATCTCCTGAAGGAGTTTATCTCCGGGGCACATCGAGACAAGGAGCTCGATGATCATGCGCCTGGCCCGAAGCACCTTCTCCGACTGAGTAAAGACTTCTATCTCTTCCATGACCGGATAGTTGCAGGAGGTGGTCATCCTGGATCGTCCTTTTTTCGTCACCTCCACCAGGCAGAGGCGGCAGGCGCCATAGGGCTTTACCGACTCATTGTAACAGAGATGGGGGATCTCAATCCCTGCATCAAGGGCCACCTCTAAAATATGGGCGCCCTCTTTTCCCTCAACGGACTGACCATCAATCTTAAAAGAAATCATTGTTTTCCTCCAAAACTAAACTGAGGGATATCAGGATACCAGGCCATCAGGCAGTGGATACCAGGAGATCAGTGAATCAGATTCAAAATTTTATATTCAATTTTTCCTGATATCCTAATATCCTGGCGCCCTGCCCCCTGATTTCCTGATTACCTGATAACCTAATTCTATATTCTTATTGAACCTCGACCGCATCGAATTTACAGGATTCCAGACACATCCCGCATTGGATGCATTTGGCATGGTCGATCTCGAAAGGTTTTCCCTTCTCTTTTTTCGTCTTCTGAACACCGGTGATCGCTTTCTCCGGACAGACCTTGGCGCATCGGCCGCAAGCCGTGCACAACTCGGACAGAATTCGATAATGCAGGAGGGCTCGGCAGACCTTTGCCGGGCATCGCCTGTTCAGAATGTGTTCCTCGTACTCCTGGCGGAAATATTTGATGGTGGACAGAGCAGGATTGGGCGCCGTCCCTCCAAGGGCGCAGAGTGAGGCTTCCATGGTCACCCAGCCCAATTCCTCGAGGAGATCGATGTGCTCGGGTTTTCCCCTGCCCTCGCTGATCTCTGTCAGGATCTCATGCATCCGTTTCGTCCCCTCCCGGCAGGAGGTGCACTTCCCGCACGACTCGTCCTTGAGGAAGTTCATAAAATATTTGGCCACATCCACCATACAGGTTGCCTCGTCCATGACGATCATCCCTCCGGACCCCATCATGGAACCCACTTCAGTCAACCGGTCGAAATCAACGGGCAGATCCATCATGGATTCGGGAATACATCCGCCTGAGGGCCCTCCGGTCTGGACAGCCTTGAATCTTTTCCCGTCAGGGATTCCTCCTCCGATGTCATAAACGATCTCCCGCAGGGTGATCCCCATGGGGACCTCCACGAGCCCTGTATTATTCACCTTGCCCACAAGGGAGAATATCTTCGTTCCCTTGCTCCCTTCGGTTCCGATCCGGCCATACCAGTCCGCTCCTTCATTGATGATGACCGGCACATTGGCCCATGTCTCCACATTGTTCAGATTGGTCGGCCGGTCATAGAGGCCGCTCACCACAGTGTGAATATGTTTTGCCCGGGGTTCTCCAACATTTCCTTCGATGGTGGCCATGAGGGCCGTTGATTCCCCGGCCACAAAAGCCCCCCCTCCTCGACTGATCTTGATATCAAAATTGAATCCCGATCCAAGGATGTCTTTTCCCAAAAGCCCCAATTCCAGGGCCTGCCGGATAGCAATCCCGACATTTTCAAGCGCCAGCGGGTATTCATGCCGGACGAATATATAGCCTTCATGAGACCCGATGGCAAAAGCGCCGATGATCATTCCTTCGAGAACGCTATGCGGATTTCCCTCAAGAAGACTTCGGTCCATATAGGCGCCCGGGTCCCCCTCGTCCGCGTTGCAGATTACATATTTTATGCTCCCAGGGGCATTTCGGCACTGCTCCCATTTCAAACCGGCAGGGAATCCGCCGCCTCCCCGGCCTCTCAGATTGGCCTTCTTCACCTCCCGGATGATCTCCTCGGGTTTCATCGAGAAGAGAGCTTTGGACAATGCCTGGTAGCCTCCCACGGCAAGATAGTCTTCGATCTTGGTCGGATCAATGCTACCATTATTTCCGAAGATGATCCGTTTCTGTTTCTGGTAGAACGGCACCTCTTCTTCGAAGGTAACCTTTTCTCCTGTAACCGGATGGTCATAAAGAAGGCGCTCAAGGACTGTACCGTTAAGGACCGTGTCCTGAAAGATTGTTGGAACATCCTCGGGTTTGACCTTCTGATAGAAAACCTTTTTCGGATGGATGACGACCAATGGGCCCCTTTCACAGAAACCATGACAGCCCGTCACCCGCAGGCCGATTCCATTGCCTGAGGCCTTCTCCTGAAGAACCTTTTTAAAGGCATCCACCACTGCATGACATCCTGAGGCATGACATCCTGTTCCGCCACAGACCGTGATCAAGCGCTGGTCAGGATTTCTCCTGCCAAGGATCTCATCCCTGTATTTTCCCAGCTCCTGAGGAGAACTAAGCCTTACCATTCGCCCCCTCCTTCTTCTTCTTGTCAGAACGATATTTTTTCAGGGTCCCATCGACCTTTCCAGAGATCATCTTTCCGAAGTACTGACCGTCGATCGCGACCACTGGTCCGGCCGCGCAGACGCCCAGACAGTTGACCGTCTCCAGGGTGAAATTCCGATCCTTTGTCGTCTCACCCGGCCGAATGCCCAGTTCCAGTTTCATCTGATCGATAATTCGTTGCGCCCCGCGGACATGGCAGGCGGTTCCCACGCAGACGCAGACCTCATGCCGTCCCCTGGGCATCAGGCTGAGAGCCCGGTAAAAAGTGGCAATTCTGTAGATCTTGTTGATGGGAATGCCAAGTTTCTCCCCGAGGTGCTCCAGGGCCTCTCTCGGAAGATATTTTTCCTTCGCCTGGATATCCTGAAGGATCGAAAGGATGGCCGATTCCCTGCTTCCGTATTGTTCGATGATGACTTCGATCTCTGAATGTGTCATGTTAAAATCCCCTTTTGTCCCTCTCTCTTAACTGTTCATAATCATGGTTGATCCGCGCCTGGATCTCTTCGATCATCTCTTCTGTCAGGTGCCGAAATCTTCCCTGAAGTTTCATGTATTCCTTAATCGGCTTCAACTTCGGGAAATCGATATTTAAATGATACCTGCCATGTTCCACCTCATAAAGAGGAAACGTGCCTGTCTCCACCGCCAGCCGGCCCAGTTTGATCGAGAGGTCGGGTGCAGACCTCCACCCCGTAGGGCAGACCGAAAGGATATGGAGATAGGCAGCTCCTTTGATATCCGCCGCCTTCTTCACCTTCTGAATCAAATCCATGGGATAACTCGGGCAGGCGGTGGCCACATAAGGAATATTATGCGCAGCCGCAATGGCGGCCATATTCTTCTTCCAGGTGATCTGGCCCATCTTCGTCTTTCCGGCAGGCGAAGTGGTGGTCGAGGCGCCGAAAGGCGTGGAGGACGATCGCTGGATGCCCGTATTCATATAGGCTTCATTATCCGTGCAGACATAGATGAAGTCATGCCCCCTCTCAAGGGCTCCGGAGAGCGCCTGGAGTCCGATATCCGCAGTCCCCCCATCGCCTGCCATTCCGACAGTCACGATCTTCTTCTGAGGGATCCTCCCCTTTCGCATCAATACTTTTAATCCCACCTCAATCCCGGATGCCACAGCCGCTGTATTTTCAAAAGCGCAATGAAACCAGGGGACCCTCCATGAAGTGAATGGGAGGGGAGAGGAGACGATCTCCATACATCCTGTCGCAGCGGCAATGATGATATTTCTCCCCAGCGCCTTGCAGACCAGCCTTACGGCCAGCGCTTCGGCGCAGCCCTGACAGGAGCGATGCCCGGGCGCGAAATATTCTTTCTGGGTCAATGTTCTAACTGCAAAGACATTCAGATTTTCCATCATTCTCTCACCCCGTAAATTTCAAAACCTTCCTTATTTCCCTCTTCAATTTCGATTTCGGCCTTATCAATCATCTTAATAAAGTCAAAAGGAGCCACATCCCTTCCGGAAATCCCTGCGGCAAAATTGTAAATGGATGGTCTGATGGGCTCTCCATAGATGGCCGCCTTCACTTCGGAGGCAACCGGCCCGCCCGGTCCCCCAACAGAGACGGCACGATCAATCACCACTAAGTTTTTTGCATGGAGAGTAGCCTGTTTTAACGCCTCAAAGGGAAAGGGGCGCCAGAGGCGAATCTTCACCAACCCCACGGATCTCCCTTCCTCTCTCATCTGATCCACAGCCACAGAGGCTGTCTCGCCGATGCTCCCCATGGTGACAAGGAGGGTCTCAGCATCCTCTGCTTTGTAAGTCTCAACGGGATGATAGTATCTGCCCGTCATGTCACCAAAGGCTTTCCAGACCTCAAGGATTTTGGGCATGGCTCCTCTGAGAGCGACTTCCTGTGCTTTCTTCGTTTCAGCGAAAATAGCAGGAAGGGCAAAGGCGCCCATGGTAATGGGTTTATCTGGATGCAATTGATGGAGAGGTTGATAAGGAGGAAGGAATTGATCGATCTTTTCCTGTTCGATCAACTCGATCGGCTCGATGACATGGCTTAGGACAAAACCATCCATATTAATAATCACTGGAAAGAGAACTTTTCGATCTTCTCCCAACCGGTAAGAGATGAAAACATGGTCATAGACTTCCTGGCCGTTCTCCACAAAATATTGAACCCATCCGCAGTCCCGGATCATCATGACATCGCTATGGTCATTCCAGATGCTGAGGGGAGCGGAAAGGGTTCGGTTCGCAACGATCATAAGGATGGGGAGCCTGAGACCGGAAGCAATATAGGTCATCTCAGCCATCAACGCTAATCCCTGGGCGCTGGTGCAGGTAAAGGACCTTGCGCCTGTCGCCTCGCTTCCGATACAGATGCTCATTGCGGAGTGTTCCGATTCCACGCAGAAGAACTCCGCATCCATCTCTCCGTTGGCCACGATTTCGGAGAGGTGTTCAACGATGTGGGTCTGCGGAGTGATGGGATAAGCGGAAATCACATCCACATTGGCCTGCTTCACTGCTTCGGCTGCCGCAATCGAGACCTCCATTCCAACCCTTTTTGCCATGATTACTCCTCCTCCACCACCATAGTGATCGCTCTGGTGGGACACTCTTTCGAACAGATGCCACAGCCTTTACAATAATAAAGGTCTGAGATGAAATAGCCCTCTGCGTCCAGATTATAGGCCATATCCGGGCAAAAGATGTAACACAGCCCGCAATGGATACAGAGCTCCTTATTCAAAATCGGTTTAAAGCTCTTCCAGTCCCCTGTCCGATACACGCTGGCATTCCCGGGTTCCAGGATCACATTCCCAACGGGTATCTCCTTCCATGTCCATTCTGATTCTGGTTTTGTCATGCCTTCCACCTCTTCCGATCTAATAAATTCAATCCCCCCTATCCTTTTATGAAAGAAAGAAGGGATGATTAAATATCTATTGAATGACCACCGTTTCCTGATAGGCCCGCTCAAAAGCGGAGATGTTCTTGTCGGCAATTCGGCCAAAACGTTCCTTAAAGGGAGGAATAAAGGACTCTTTCTTCACCAAGTCGGAGGCTTTGACGACGGATCCAAGCATCGTTGTATTGGTAATGGGAAGGCCGAGGATCTCCAAAGCAATTTTGGCGGCGTTCACCACTCCAACCCGGTTTTTAACCTTCAAGCCCTCTTTCACCTTTTCAGGAGAATCCTTGCTCGTGGTGACAATGATGCCGTTTGGCTTTAATCCGGAAGCCACATTGACAATCTTTAAGAGCGAGGCATCAAGGACGACGACAATATCGGGCTCATAGATATTTGCCCTGATCCTGATAGGATTATCGCTAATCCGGCAGAAAGCCACAACAGGCGCACCCCTTCTCTCGGGTCCGAAACTGGGAAAAGCCTGCGCATACTTGCCTTCCCAGATTGCTGCCAGGGCTAACAGTTCCGCAGAAGTTACCGCTCCCTGCCCCCCTCTTCCATGAAAACGAATTTCAATCATCTGGATCTCCTTAATGAATTCTACATAAATTGAGCGATTCTTTTAAAAGAAACCTGTCGCCGCTCCGTGTGAGACGGAGCGTCAAAAAGACGCCCACTGAGTGAGGACCAAGAATCCGAAACCCTCGCACCCTGAAGGGTGAGACTCCATTTGAAAAAATATCTCTCAAATTAGGTTCTATATAAAATATTTCACATGGTCTGACAAGATTTTAACTGATTTGTGCGTTTTTTCTTATATGCGTTACCGTTAACATTTTTATTTCACCATGTCAAGATCAAAATCTATTTTTTGTCTATCCATATGATATTATTTATTTTTTTAGTTTTATTTTCTAAACTTCCCTTCGACCCTCAAGCGCCTTTGACAACGTCATTCCATCCGAATATTCGATCTCCCCTCCCATTGGAACACCGTATGCAATTCGTGTTACTTTGATTCCTGAGGATCTAATTAAATCGGCGATGTAGAGAGTGGTCGCGCCTCCTTCAACGGTCGGATTAGTGGCAAGGATCACCTCGATGACCTTTTCCCGTTTAAGACGCTCCATCAGCTCCTTTATTTTCAACTCTTCCGGACCAACCCCCTCCAGAGGCGAGATGGCCCCGTGGAGCACATGATATCTCCCGTTATAGGTCCCTGTATTTTCAATGGCGATGAGGTCATTGGGGCCTTCCACCACACAGAGAATCTCCGAAGTCCGCCGCCCATTCTGACAGATCCAGCAGGGATCCTCATCCGTTAAATTGAAGCAGATGGGGCAGAGGTGGATTTTCTCCTTCACATCTAAGATGGACCTCGCTAATTCCTGGGCCTCCGAGAGACTCGATCGTAAGATATGGAACGCCAGTCTGGAAGCTGTCTTTTTCCCAATGCCGGGAAGTTTTGACAGGGCCTCGATCAGATGATCAATCGGCTTGGCATGAAGCATCATCGCTAAAAACCTCAGTGCAAATTGCAAATTGCAAAATTAATCCCGCCGTGGCGGGATAAACTGTTTAGGAAAAATCCAAATATTTTGGGCTTTTGTGCTTTAACCTGATCCTCTCTCCTGGTTCGCATTTTGCAGTATTTGATTTGTAGGGCTGCTTTAAAATTGATAATTTTATATTGCTAATTTTGCAATTTACATTGATCTTTAAAATAGCCCTGGCACGCTTAATCCTCCGGTGATCTTCTTCATCTCCTCTGTCATCATCTCCTGCGATTTACGGATGGCCTCATTCACGGCGGCGGCAATTAAATCCTGAAGCATCTCCATATCTTCTTTATTGACCACCTCCGGATCGATTCGGACGGAGAGAACTTCCTGCTTCCCATTCATCACAATATTGACCATCCCTCCTCCGGAGCTGGCTTCCACTATCTTTCCGGCCATCTCCTCCTGAAGCTCAGCAATCTTGGCGTGCATCTGTTGGGCCTGTTTTAAAATATTTCCGAAACCTTTTGACATCGATCCCTCCTCTTCTTCTCACTTCTCTACGATCTTTCCGTCAAAGAGACGGAGCGCTTCCTGGACAAGAGAGTTCTCCCCCAACCTGTTTTTTACCCTCTCCTCCGGCTTATCCTGTCCATTCCTCTCATTATGGGGAACGGCTCCCTGCATCCTTGTCCCTCGTTCCAGGGGTGATATGATCACTTTCGTGTTCTTCTTAAAGTACTCCTGGCAGATCAACTCTGACTGGCTTCGATTCCCTTTCTCCAACATTCGGTCATAATGGAAAGAGTCTTTCTCAAAACCGATTTCAACTTTCTCATCGCTAAGACGGATGGGAATCCCGAAAACCAGGAAAGAACCAAGTATGGGATTCTTGGCCCGTGTAAAATCGACCAACCCTCTCCATACTTCTTCGGAAAACTCTCTCGATTCTTCTAAATTCCTCTCTTCCCGATAAACCTCTAAATCCTTTGCCTCTTCTCCGGAAGATGGCATCACCCCCTCCCTAACTTTGCCTAGGGGGATCTCCCTCTCTATAACCTTTTCCCTGACCTTTCCCTCAACACTTTTGGGAAGCTGTTCCACTTTTCCTGAAGGCGGCTTTGCCGCGATACGATTCCCGGGTTGGGAAATCCCTGCCAGTTTTGCTGCTCCACTGACGGAAGAAGTTTTTTCCATCCCTTCCAATTTTTTCAGAATCTCATCGATGGGAAGGACGGGGCGAAGGGTCGCCATCCGGATCAGGGTGATCTCCAGCATCGTCCGGGGATAGGTGGACTGGGCGACTTCCTCCTCTCCCTTCAGGAGGAGGCTGAAGAGATGATTCAATTGCTCGAATTGAAACCGCCCCGCCTGTTTTTTCAATCCTTCCAATTCCTCCGGAGGCAACTCCATTAACCCTTCGGGATGCTCGCTCAACTTGATCAGAATCAGGTTGCGCAGAGTGTGAAGGAGATTCTGGCAGAAGTGTTGAATGTCGTATCCGTAATGATAAATGTGCTCTACGATCTCAACACAGCGTTCCCCATTCCTGTCGGCAATGGCCTCGATGGTGTCGTAAAGGATCTTCTGGTCGATCAGCCCGAGGACTTCCGTGATATCCTCATCCCGTATCTTCTTCCCTCCATACGAGATGACCTGATCGAGAAGGCTCTGGGCATCCCTCATGCCGCCTTCCGATTCTCTCGCAATCACCAGGAGGCCCCTCTGACTGATTTCAATCCCCTCTCTTTCGACAATCTGTTTCAGGTTCTCGGTCATCTCTTTTAACGAAATCCTCTTGAAGTCATATCGCTGGCATCGGGAGAGGATGGTGGCTGGAATTTTATGGGGCTCGGTAGTGGCAAAGACAAAGATGATATGGCCGGGAGGTTCTTCCAGGGTCTTCAGCAGGGCATTGAAAGCCTCCCTCGTCAGCATGTGGACTTCGTCGATGATGTAAATCTTATATCGACTCTTCGCAGGTGTGTAACGGACATTCTCCCTCAACTCCCGACTCTCATCGATTCCCCGATTGGATGCGCCATCGATCTCGATCACATCCATAGAGATCCCATCCGTGATCTCCTTGCAATTTGCGCATTGATTGCAGGGATTGATCTGGGGGCCCTTCTCGCAATTCAGGGCTTTCGCCAGAATACGGGCGGTAGAGGTCTTGCCCACTCCTCTGGGCCCTGAAAACAGGAAGGCATGGGAGACCCGATTTTGAGAAATGGCATTCTGCAGGGTCTGCGTGATGGGTCTCTGCCCGATCACTTCCTCAAAGACCTGGGGTCTCCATTGCCTTGCCAATACCAGATAAGACATCTCTTCTTAGTCCTGTAGTCCTTCTTTTTCTTACGACACGACTATTTGACTACCTGACGATTAGACTATTAATAACTTGTTGATAGCCAGGCGCCCCTGCGGCACACAAGGTGAATTACTACCGTTGCTTCCTTCCGGACCTGGCGGGGTTTGTAATCTCTTGTTGCGCAGGACCCGGCTATCAACAAGATTTCGCTACGTGAAATACTAATACTACAAACAAGGGACTTTTAACAGTTTTGAGTTAAATGTTACAAGTAAATGGTTAATCGTTAAATGTTACGGGTAAAAATTTGTAAAACAAATTTTTCTGGCGGAGAGAGAGGGATTCGAACCCTCGATCCCGTTATTAGCAGGATACTCGCTTAGCAGGCGAGCCCCTTCGGCCTCTCGGGCATCTCTCCT